>JBOHEO010000141.1:0-15308 GCA_050701055.1 Pseudonocardia sp.
GCAACCCTCGTCCCGGTGCTCATGGCGCCACCCTGACCAGCAGCTGTCGCGTGCTCATGATGCGGTGGGGGCCCAGTCCTCCAGGTTCCACCACACGCCGTGCAGCAGCCCGTGGTCGTGCGGCTCGACCTGCTCGACCTGCCCGCTCCAGCCGTTGCGCAGCACGTAGGTGTGGTCGAGGAAGACGAGGAACGCCCAGCCGGGGTCGGCCACGTAAGCGGTCTGGAAGGCGTCGTAGGCCTGCTCGCGGACGGCCGGATCGACGCTGTTGCGCCCGGTGTCGAGCGCGGCGTCGACCGCGGGGTCGCGGTAGTGCGTCATGTTGACGTAGCCCTCCTGGCCGATGTACTTCGAGTGCAGCAGCGTGTACGCCGCGCTGTCCGGGTCGTACGGGTCGCCGCCGCCCCAGAGGGACGCGGTCTCCTGCTGGCGCGCGAGCATGACCTCGAAGGTGGTGCCCTCGGCGGGCGCGTCGATGCCGAGCCGGGCGATGTCACTGGCCGCGGCGAGGGCGAGCTCCTTGCGCAGCACGTCGGCGGCGGGGTAGAGGATCGGCAGCTGCGCGACGATCCCGTCCTTGGCCCGCTTGCCGTCCGGCCCGGCCACCCAGCCTGCCTCGTCGAGCAGCTGCCCGGCCCGGGTGGGGTCGAACGCGAAGGTGGCGTCCTTGTCGTACCACTGCTCGAGGTAGGGCGAGATCGGCGTGGCGGCCGGGAGGCCGGTGCCGGCCAGCACCGTGTCGATCATGGCCTGACGGTTGATCCCGTGGTTGATCGCGAGCCGGACCTTGGGGTCGGCGGTGAACGGCAGCTCCGAGGGGATGCCCAGGCCGCGGTAGTCGGCACTCGGCGACTCCAGCACCTGGTAACCCTCGCGACCGGCGTAGCTCTTGGCCAGCTTCGGCGGGAGCACGGTGACGTCGAAGTCGCCCGCGGCCATCCGCGTCGCCCGCACGTTGTCGTCGGAGACGTAGATCAGGGTCGCGGTCTTGACCGCCGGGGCGCCGCCCCAGTAGTTCTCGTTGGCGGTCAGCACCATCCGGTCGCCCTTGCGCCACTCCTGCACGACGTAGGGCCCGGTACCGATGGGCGCGGTGTTGAACGGCGCGGTGTTGATGTCGACCCCGTCGAACGCCTTGGCAGGCACGATGCCGAGCAGTAGCCGCTGGTCGAACGGTGCATAGGGGTACGTCAGGGTGAACACGACGGTGCGGTCGTCGGGCACGGTCACCGAGGCCAGCGCGTCGTAGTTGGACGCGATCGTCGAGTTGACCGCCGGGTTCAGCACCGACTGGTAGGTGAAGACCACGTCCTGCGCGGTGAGCGGAGTGCCGTCGGAGAACGTCACTCCTGGCCGCAGGGTGGCGGTGTAGGTCAGTCCGTCCGGCGACGCCACCGGCACTGGATCGGCCAGGGCGGGCACGAGCTTGAGCGAGGCGTCGCGCGCCACCAGGCCGTCGAAGACCTTCGACGCCCCGTCGGGGGCGTACCCGAGGATCGGGTTGAGGTTCTCCTGCTCGGAGCCGGCGCCGATGACGATCGACTGGCCGGCGTCGGTGGGTCCGCCGGCCGGGCTCGGTACGGAGCACCCGGCTAGGGTGGTGGCCGCTGCCACGATCGTGATCAGCAGAACTCGGAACGGACGTCGCTTTCGCATTCCGTGACTGTAGGTTTCTCGCCAGGAGGAGGCAATAGCACCGATTGGGCGAATGTTGAAACTCGAGGCGACGCGGAGCAACGCCTCGACCTGCGGGTGGGCGACCGGATCGGCCCGGGGTGGCGCGTGCGTGGCAAATGCCGTATCTTGATGCAAGTAAGTTGCAAAAGATAAACCCGGGGGCTTGCGCTGGTGATCGTTCTGGCAGCTCGACGCCGGCGCATGCGTAGGGGCCCGCTCGCCGTCTCGGACCGGCGGGCGGGCCTCTGGGCCGGATCTGCGTGCCGCTGCCCACAATGAGCAGTGATCCCCTCGTCGGGGAGGCGGGGCTGATCCCCTGGCACGGTCCGCCGCCCGCTCGACCCCGGCGAGGCTCCGGGCGACGTCGCATCGCGCCTGGTCGGCCCGGCGGTCGACCCCACCGCGGCCCTTCGGTATCGATGCTCGGGAGCCCACGCGCACCCCGGGCCCGTGGATGAGGCGGCGTCGACCTGCGACGATGGCCCGATGCGCGTACCTCAGCCGGGGCGCTGTGGCCCTGATCAGGGCGAACGGCAGCGGAGAACGATAGATTCGGTCGAGAAGTGCCGTTCGGGCACAGGCCGGAGGAGTGATCATGGCTGGAATGCCAGGGACGGACCCGGATGTCGCGCCGAGTGGGCGAGGTGACCAGCCCACGGGGCGGCGGTTCGGCGACGGGCTCGCGGTCGGCCCGGACCTCGAGGGAGCGGCCGAGGTCGCCGTCGGCCAGGCCCTCGAACCTCTTGACGGCGCGTCGCCCGACCTGCTCGTGGTGTTCGTCGCCGCCGGAGCCCACCAGGGCCCGGATGCGGCTGAGGTGGCCGGGCGCCGCGCCATGACCCTGTCCGGCGCGCGCACCACGATCGGTGGCACCGCGGGCGGGGTGATCGGCGACGGTCGTGGGGTGGAGCACGGTCCGGCTGTCGCGGCGTGGGCGGCCGTGCTGCCACAGACGCGGATCCAGCCGTTCCGGCTCACCGCCGATCGGACGGAGAGCGGCATCCACGTCGCCGGGCTGCCGACCGTCCAGGGCGACGACCGGGTCGCGGCGCTGCTGATCGATCCCTACTCGTTCCCCGTCGGCAGCTTCCTGGAGCACTGCAATTCCACACTGCCCGGGTTCCCGCTGGTCGGCGGGTTGGTCAGCGCGGCCGGCGGGGCCGGCCGAAACCGGCTCTTCCTCGACGGTGAGGTGCTCGAGCGCGGCGGCGTCGGCATCCTGCTCGGCGGGGAGGTGGACGCGCGCACGGTGGTGAGCCAGGGTTGCCGCCCGATCGGCCCACCGATGATCGTCACCCGCGCGGAGCGCAACCTCCTGCTGGAGCTTGCCGGGACACCGGCCTACGCCCGGCTAGTGGAGATCGTCACCAGCCTGCCCCCGGCCGAACGGGAGCTTGCCGGCCGTGGCCTGCACCTCGGAGTCGCGATGAACGAGTACGCCGACGAGCACGGCCGCGGTGACTTCCTGATCCGCGGCGTGCTCGGCGTCGACGACGAGTCCGGGGCGGTCGCGGTGGGCGAGCGGGTCGAGGTCGGGCAGACCGTTCGGTTCCAGGTGCGCGACGCCACCGGCGCGGGCGAAGACCTCGCCGAGCTGCTCGGCGGTGCCGCGGACCCGGCCCGCGGGGCGCTGCTGTTCTCCTGCAACGGTCGCGGTACGACGATGTTCCCGCGTCCTGAGTTCTCCGGGGCCGACCACGACGTGCAGGCGGTCCGCGAGGCGTTCGGCGGAGCCGGCGTCGCCGGGTTCTTCGCCGCGGGCGAGATCGGCCCGGTCGGTGGGCGCAACCATCTGCACGGGTTTACCGCGTCGGTGCTCGCGTTCCGCTGAGGGCGGCGGGTCGCCCCGCGTCGGATCAGGATGGTGGCTCGTCGGCTTCTGGCCGTTGGGGAGCCGGCGGGGGTTGTGGTCGCGCGGGTCGGGCCCGGGGGTGGCCGGTCGAGGATGGGAAGCTGGTCACGGCAGTCCACTGGGCTGGCCGGTCACGCCACCACCACCACAGGTGTGCGTCGCTTCCCGTGCTGGGCGGTGAGCATCATGTTCGTCGGAGCGGGTGACCGGAGAGGTGCTCGAGGGAAGGTACGGCCACGTGTTGTGCGGGTACCCACTGGAGTTCGTGGGTCAGCTCGTGAGCCGGAAACGCACCGAACCGGCGATCATGGTGGTCTGGAGCCGAGCACCCTGCGCGGTACAGCAGAAACCATGGCGCTGGGGGCCGGATTCATGCTGCACCGCGGAGGGTGGCGGCCCACGGCCGCACCCCTTCACCGCCTGGCACTGCACGGCCTCTACGGGTGATGTCGACACCTCGGTCCGTTGCCGAACTATCACGATTGACGGACAGAGTTCGGCGTCAAGCCATAAGTTGCGAGGTGATCATCCAACTCCTTTACTGCATTGAGCGTCCCCCATGGCTGCATTCGGGCACGGGTACTGCGCAGTTCCTGCACCAGCCGGGCCGAGCGTGTCTGGGCGGCCAGGCCGACAACGCTGCTGATGACCCGTACCGCCTCATGAATTTCTCCTAATTGCAGGTGAGCATTGCCGAGGTGCAGCGTGCAGACGGCGTAACCGTCCGCAAAAGACTTGTCGTACAGCATCAGTCCGGCGCTAGCGCTAACGGCTGCCTCGTGTGGTCTCCCCAGCCGCAGTAGACACTCGCTGCGGTGACTGGTGAGATAACCTTCGTTGTAGAAATACCAAGGCGATTCAGTAGACACCTGCCTGGCCGACTCCAGGCTACCTTGCGCCCGCTCAAGCTCAACCATACACGCCTTGTGTCGGCCATCGAAGGCATGAGCCGTGGCAGCCCTCTGTGCGGCGGCGACTCGCATGAGCGGATCCTCGGTCTTGCTCACCAAACTCTGGGCGACGGCAGCCAAGTCGATCCCGATAGCGACCTTACCATGCCATGACTCAGTATAGCTCCATTCGCACAGTGCGTAGATACTGAGTTCGGTGTTGTCTGCGTCGTGCGCTGCCGCCCGGGCCTGTGCATGGTAGTGCCTTGCCCGATCGACGTCATTGAGTTCGAAGAAGTAATATCCGATGGAAGTCGACATATTACTGTAGGTCGAGAGAAAACGCGCTCGAAGACTAGCAGGGCATTGCGTGAGGAGATCACGGACCAGGGTTTGCTGCCCGAGCAACGTAGGCAGCACCGCGCGCGACTCGAGCACGTCCTCTTGCAGCTGACAATGTCGAAGTATCGCCTCGATATGGCTGATGACCTGCTCATCAACCTTGCTTGGCAAGGTGGTCGTCCGGGTTAGGCGTTGCTGTTCGTCGGTGTCGGGCCTAGCCGCGTTCTCCCACGGTCTGGGCGCGAGTCCGAATCGTTCGCCGGGGATGCGCAGACCGTCCGCGATGCGTTCGATGATGCCCATGGAGGTGACCTGGTGGACATCTTTCATATACTCGCCGACACGGCTTACGGTCAGCCCGCAGAGGCGACCGATGTGGGTGACCGTGAAATTAGCGGGCTCCTTTGTCAGGTTGTTGACGACCCTGAACAGCCGGCCGATATTCCACTCACGGCACGCGCGAACCACCTCGGAATGATCTCGAATCTCCGGGGGTAGCCGATCGGGAGGCTGATTACGTTGCGCCATTACGCGCACTCCCGGTCATGGACACCCGAGACACACGACCCGGAATCGCCAACGGCCAACCGAGGCATCGCACGCCAACCCGTCGCGTGGAGGTGATCCCGCCTCGATTGTGGTTCGGTCATTCTCGTACCCCGCTGGCTCGATTCGTGACCCGTCCCCACCTGCCCCCAACACAGAGTAGTCACTGCACCCATCGATGACCAGGACCAGACCATCACCCAAACCAAGCGGCCTTCCGCGACCCGGGGCTACCTGGTGGAGGTCGGGGCCGCCGGGCGTTGGTGGTGCCCGGCGGGCGGGGTCGGTGGGTTTGTGTCGGTGGGTGTCGGTACGGCTAACGCACGAGCCGGAAGAACGCCCGCACCTCGTCGACGAACACCTCCGGCTGCTCCAACGACGCGAAATGCCCGCCGGTCTCGGGCTGGGACCAGTACCGCAGGTCGGTGAACCGCCGCTCGATCCAGCTCCGGGGCGGGCGGTGGAGCTCGCGCGGGAACACCGTGGCCCCGGTGGGCACCTCGACGAGGTCGAGTCGCAGGCCGCCGTAGCTCTCCCAGTACAACCGGGCCGAGGACGCGCCGTTGCCGGGCAGCCAGTACAGCATCACGTTGTCGAGCAACCGGTCGCGCGAGATCACGTTCTCGGGGTGGCCCGCGCAGTCCGTCCAGTCCCAGAACTTCTCCACGATCCACGCGCACTGCGCGGCGGGGGAGTCGACGAGGCCGTAGCCCAGGGTCTGCGGTCGGGTCGCCTGCTGGCGGGAGTAGCCGGTGCCGACCGCCTCGAACTCCTGGCGATCGGCCAGCGCGGCCTCCTCCACCTCGGACAGCGGTCCGGTCTCGTCTGCGCCGTTCTCTCCATCCACCCGAGGGCGCTGGGCCACCGGCATCGTGAGGTGGATGCCGACGAGCCTGTCCGGCGCCCCGGTGCCGAGCGCAGCGGTGATCATCGAGCCCCAGTCGCCGCCGTGGGCGCCGTAGCGGTCGTAGCCGAGTCGGTCCATCAGCTGCGCCCACGCCGTGGCGATCCGTTCGACGCCCCACCCGGACGTGGTCGGCTTGTCGCTGAACCCGTAGCCGGGCAGGGACGGGACGACGACGTGGAAGGCGTCACGGGGGTCGGGCGGGTCGGTGAGCGCGCTGAGCACGTCGAGGAACTCGACGACCGATCCCGGCCAGCCGTGGGTCAGCAGCAGCGGCAGCGCGTTGTCGTGCGGAGAGCGGACATGGATCAGGTGCACGTCGATGCTGTCGTGGCCATCCCCGTCGAGCCCGGTGCGGAACTGCGGGAGCGCGTTGAGCTCGGCCTCGCACCGGCGCCAGTCGTAGTCCCGGGCCCAGTACCCGCAGAGCTCGCGGGCGTAGTCCAACGGGACGCCCTGCCCCCAGCCGTGCACCGTGGACGGGTCGGGCCAGCGGGTGCGCGCCAACCGGTCGCGAAGATCGTCCAACTCCGACTGGGGTGTCTCGACGCGGAACTCGCGCATCAGAGCGGCGGCCGATCCCTGCGTGGTCGGTTCATGACACCGAACTGCACTGCCATGGGCCAAGGCTACCGACCTGAATCCGGTCGAGCCGTCGGCCGACGCGTGCCCCGTCGTCATCCATGCGGTGCGAACCGGGCACGGCTCGTACGCGAACATATCGCTGGACGGTGGAATCGGATGAGTGGCTCACAGCGTTCCCCCAGGTGTCAGCGAGCGCCGGAGCGGGTACGGGTGCGATAACTGATTCGAGCGATGGGGGACGGGTGCTGGAGATGCCGGACGGGCCGCTCGCCGCGAACGGGGCGATCACGCCTCCGGCCGGCGGGTTGAGCCGGTTTGCGGTGTCGAGCCACCCGCTGCTGGCCCAGGTGATCCGCTTTGCGCTGGTCGGCGGGCTGGGCACGGCCGTCAACGCCGCCATCTTCCTGGTGCTCCGTACCTGGTGGGAGCCGGTACCGGCCAACCTCGTGGCGCTGGTGCTGAGCACCGCGGTCAGCACCGAGGCCAACCGGCGGTTCACGTTCGGCGGCGCGTTGCTGCACCGGTGGCGCGCGCACGTGCAGAGCGTGGGCACCGTGGTGTTCTACGCCGGTTACAGCTCGGCGGTGTTGTTGCTGGTCGACGCTCTGATCGAGAATCAGACGCCGGTGCACGAGACGATCGCCATCGCGCTGGCGAGCGTGCTGGGCGGGGTGTGCCGTTTCCTGCTGCTGCGGGACTGGGTGTTCGAACCGGACGACGCCGTCGAGCCCCCCCGACCCGACAAGCCGGACCCGACCTGACAAGGTGGCCCCCATGGGACGGACCAGGGTGCTGCGCACGATCGTGACCCTCGCCGCGGGAGCGGCCTTGCTGCTCAGCTCGGCTGGTGCGTGCGGCGGGGGCGAGGACGGCGACGACGGCGACGACGGGCCGGGCACCTCCGAGGAGCGCGACGGCGGCGACGATGACGGCGGCGACGATGACGGTGCGGACGGCGCCAGTACCGGCTACTGATTCCGTCCGTACTGCCGGGCGGGCGCTGACCGCATACGGTCGGAGCCATGCCTGCCCACTCCGACCGCACCGGATCGTTCGACCGCAAACCCGTCGAGCTGACCGAGCGGATCACCGCCGACGGGTCCTCGCCGTGGCCGGTGGAGCCCGACCGCTATCGCCTGGTCGCGGCGCGCGCGTGCCCCTGGGCCAACCGCGTGGTGATCGTGCGCCGGCTGCTGGGTCTGGAACCGGTGCTGTCGATGGCCATGGCCGGTCCGCGCCACGACGAGCGTAGCTGGCGGTTCCACCTCGACCCGGGCGACCGTGACCCGGTGCTGGGCATCGAGTACCTCGGCGAGGCCTACCGCGCCGCTGATCCCGACTACGCCGCGGGGATCACCGTGCCGGCGATCGTCGAGGTCGCCAGCGGCAAGGTCGTCACCAACGGCTTCGACCGGATGACCACCGACTTCTCCACGCAGTGGGCCGCGCATCATCGCACCGGGGCCCCCGACCTCTACCCGGAGCGCCATCGGGCCGAGATCGACGAGCTCAACGACACCGTCTACCGCGACGTCAACAACGGTGTGTACCGCGCCGGTTTCGCGTCGAGCCAGGACGCCTACGACGAGGCCTACCGCCGGCTGTTCGAGCGCCTCGACGCGCTGTCCGACCGGCTCGCCACCCGGCGTTACCTGGTGGGCGACACGATCACCGAGGCCGATGTGCGGCTGTGGGTCACCCTGGTCCGGTTCGACCCGGTCTACCACGGCCATTTCAAGTGCAACCGGCACAAGCTCACCGAGCTACCGGTGCTGTGGGCCTACGCACGTGACCTGTTCCAGACCCCGGGGTTCGGCGACACCATCGACTTCGAGCAGATCAAGCAGCACTACTACGGCGTGCACACCGGGATCAACCCGA
The DNA here is from genome assembly GCA_050701055.1 of Pseudonocardia sp. Taxonomy (GTDB): domain Bacteria; phylum Actinomycetota; class Actinomycetes; order Mycobacteriales; family Pseudonocardiaceae; genus Pseudonocardia. Next base: position 8,678 of record JBOHEO010000141.1, read on the forward strand.
CCCAGGTCGTACCCGCGGGTCCGGATGTCTCGGGCTGGCTCACCGCGCACGACCGCGCCGAGCTGGACGGCCACCCCTTCGGGGGTGGCACGGCACCCGGCCCCCCTCCGGTGGCCGAGCGGGTACCGCCGCTCGGGTAGCCGCCTCACCCGGCGGGTCGCAGGATGCGGTGATCGGTGCCGGCGGCCTCGTAGACCGGTCTGGCTCGCCGGTCAAGGCCGAGCAGCGTGGCACCGGCGTCAGCTGCGGTGAGCCCTATGAGGACCGGGTAGCCGCGCGATCGAGGCGGGGAAATGATGGCGCAGGGTGGTGTTCGTGCCAGCGGGCGAACGCAGCGATCAGAACGGATGAGTCACAGGAGATCACCGGCGCGTGCGCTTCAGCAGGTCACGCACCTCCTCGGTGGTCAACGGAGGCCCGTCGCCATCGGCGACCTCCGCGGCAAGGAAACCATCGCGCTCGACCAGGGCCATCGCGGCGGGAACGGGTTCGATCTCGATGCGCCCGTCCCGCTCGGTGATCTCCAGCTCCTGGCCGGGTTCCAGAGCGGCGGCCTGGCGAAGCAAGACGCTACCATCAGCCGCAATGCCCCACCTCGGTCCTCGTTCCGTCGTCCCCCTGCTGGTCGGGCTGGTCGTCGGCGTGCTGGCCGCCACCGTGCTGCTACCACCCGCTCCGGGGGTGACCACCGTCGGTCCCGCGGACGCGTCGGCGGGACCGCGTCCCGAACCGGAACCGGTGGCGCCCGGAGCCGTACGGCTGCCCCCCTGCGGCCTCGCAGTCGAGGCCATGGCCCCCCGGGCCCGGCTGGCCCAGCGGCTGATGGTCGGGGTCGACGCGGGGGATCCGAGCGGCGCGGTCGAGATGGTGCAGGACGCCCAGGTCGGCGGGATCTTCCTCGGCGGGAATGCCACCCGACTGCTCCGCGGCAGGGCGTTGCGCGCCGTGGCGGCCGTGGCCCGGGTGCCGGTAGCGGTCGCGGTCGACGACGAGGGCGGGCGGGTGCAGCGCATCGACGACCTGGACGGCGAGTTGCCCAGTGCCCGCCGGATGGCGCGGCGATCATCCGAGCAGGTTCGCGAGCTGGGCCGGGCCCGCGGTGTGGCGTTGCGCGACCGCGGCGTGACGATGAACCTCGCGCCCACCGTCGACCTGGGCGGCCAGCCGGCCGGTGCCGTGATCGGCGACCGCGCCTTCTCCACCGACCCCGACGTCGTCAGCAGGTACGCCGGGGCGTTCGCCACAGGCTTGCGTGACGCCGGGGTGTTCCCCGTGCTCAAGCACTTCCCCGGGCACGGCCGGGCCGACGGCGACTCCCACCGCGGTCGCGTCACCACGCCGCCGCTGGCGCAGCTGCGTGGAGCTGACCTGCGCCCGTACACCGACCTGCTCGGGGACGGCGCCACCGGGGTGATGGTCGGTCATCTCGACGTCCCGGGTCTGACCGAGGGTCTCCCGAGCTCGCTCACCCCGCAGGTGTACGCGCTGCTCCGCGACGACTACGGCTTCGACGGCCTGGTGCTCACCGACGACCTCGGCGCGATGAAGGCGGTGACGGGGACGTTCGCGCTCCCCGCGGCCGTGCTGCGTGCGCTGGATGCCGGCGCTGACATGGCGCTGTGGAGCTCCGGTGGCCCCGTCTCCCCGGTGCTGGACGGGCTGGAGCGGGCGCTGTCCGACGGCCGCCTCGACCCGGTGGCCAACGACCGTGCCGTCGCTCGCGTCCTCGCGGCGAAGGGTGTCTGCGTCTGAACCGATAAGTACCACCGGTGGTACCCGACCTCTGCGCACAAGACGACGGTCTACCTGCCGGACGAGTTGAAGCGGGCAGTCACTGCCTCCGTTCGACGGCGCGCCATCTCGGAGGCTGAGCTGATCCGACTGGCCATCGCGAACGTGGTCGATGTTGACGTTCCACAGCGCGGCGCACTGTTCGCCAGCGAAGTCCTGCTGGCCGAAGATGTCGACTCCCATCTCGCCGGCTTCGGCGAACGGTGATCCTCACCGACACGAGCGGATTGCTGGCGCTGTTCAACGAACGCGAACCACGCCACCACGATGTCCGCTCCGTACTGGATGGGCTGCGTGCGTTGCTTGTCGTGTCGCCATACGTGGTGGCCGAACTCGACTACCTGGTCGGTACCCGCATCGGTGTGCAGGCGGAGATGGCCGTGCTCCGCGAGCTGAGCGGACCTGGTTACGAACTCGCCGCCGTCGACCCCGCGTTGCTCGGTGCGGCCGCCGACGTGATCGAGAAATACGCCGATCAGCAGATCGGTATGACCGACGCGTCGATCGTGGTGCTGGCTCAGCGTTTTCGGACCGACCGCGTGCTGACGCTGGACCGGCATCATTTCAGCGTGTTGCGTACCGTCGCAGGGCGCCCCTTCACGCTTCTTCCATGATTCTTTACCGGTGTGGGGTGCGCACCAGATGAAGCCGGAAGACGCCGACCGGCTTAGTACATCTGGCGTCAACGACGAGACCGTGCGCCGACTGCTCCGGGATGAACCGATGGCGTCGCCCGGCGCCTGCATCCTCGACCGCGCGTGGAGGTTCCACGACAAGATCCTTGCCCGCTGAGCCAGCGCGCGTGCTTGATCGCGTCGTCGCCGAGGGCGTGTTCTGTGGCCGAAGTACTGCTCGGCGCGGTGGAACACGTGCGGAAGGGCGAGGGGGGCGGTCCTGCATGAGCCCGAGCACGGGATCTCCTGCGGTGAGTGAGCGCTGCGTCGCCCGGGACGGTACCGGCGGCGGATAAGGTCCTCTGCCATGGTGCCCTCCGCAGACCAGACCGCCTCGGTCTGCCTCGACGTGGGCTCCACCTGGACCAAGGCCGTTCTCGTGCGCGCCGACGGCACGCTCGCCGGGTTCGCCGAGCACCCGACCGTCACCACCGACGTCCTGACCGGGATGGACGCCGCCGTCGGCGCGGTCGTCGCCGCCGGCCTGCGGGGCGCCCCGGGGGAGCCGGAGCTCTTCGCGTGTTCCTCAGCGGGTGGTGGGCTGCGCCTGGCGGTGGTGGGCTCGGACCGGCTGGTCTCCACCGAGGCCGCGCACCGGGTGGCCACCTCGGCGGGTTGCCATGTCGTGCACGTGCACGCCGGACCGCTGGAGCCGTCCGATGTGCGCCAGCTGCGCGGCACCCGCCCCGGTGCCGTGCTGCTCATCGGCGGCGCCGACGGCGACGATCCCGCGGCGCTGCTGCACAACGCCGGGCGCCTGGCTCGGGCGCGAATCCGGTACCCGATCGTGCTCGCCGGCAACGCCGCCGGCCGCGACGACGCACTGGCCGTGCTGCGGGCAACCGGCCGCACGGTGGTGACCTGTGACAACGTGCTGCCCCGCCGCGGCGAGGTCGTTCCCGGACCGGCCCGGGCGGCGGTGACCCAGCTGTACCTGCGGCACGTTCTCGGTAGTCGGGGCCCTGCGGTGGCACCGCGGTTCCGGCGGTTGGTCCGGGTGGTCACCCCGGACGCGGTGGGGCATGCCGCGGCCGAGCTGGCGCGCATCCGCGGGGCGTGCGTGCTGGTCGTCGACGTGGGCTGTGCCACCACCGACGTGCACTCGGCCGGTGGCGTCGGTGGTTCGGTGGTCCGTACCGTCGAGGGCGACCTCGGGATGCGCACCGCCGCGGGCGGGGTACTCGTCGAAGGCCAGGCCGAGGGCATGGTCGACCCGGTGGAGGCCGACCTGCTCGGGCCGACCGTTGCGCGGATGGCCAGCGAGGTCGGCTACGTGCCCCGCGATGCCGGTAGTGCCGCCGAGGACCGGCGGATCGCCGCGCTGGCCGCCGTCATCGCGGTGCGCCGGCACCTGCGGGCTCACCCCGACACAGCCCGCGATGTCGGGCTCGTCGTGCTCTCCGGTGGGGTGTTCCGCCGGTATGACCCCACCGGCGGGCTCGCGGCCGTCATCTCGACCCTGCGGACCGACCCGGAGCTGGCGCCTGCGCTGGGCGGTGTGCCGGTGGTGGTGGACAGCGAGTTCACCGTCACCCCGGCCGGGTTGCTGATCGGTGGGGATCGCCGGGCGGTGGCCGAGGCGTTGTTGCGGGACCACCTGCTGGGGTGAGGCTGGCCCGAATGCTGAAGCATGATTTACTCGATTATGAGTTGGTGACATAGGCCCGGAGCCCGTTGGGAGTCACCGCGACACCGAACGGGCGACCGTTGTCGACCGGGACTACGTTCGTCACTACTCCTGTCGATGTGGTGAGGAACGACAGTGTGTGCGAGTCCGCGTTCGTAAAATACAAAATACAGGATGGCCCATCTGGGGAGACGGCCAGGTCGCGCGGCTCATCGCCGACGAACCGGTCACCGAAGGCACGTTCCACGTCGAGACCATGGGGATTTCTGCGGATGACATCGGCCAGGTCGGCCCCGTCGACCAACCGCATGTCGATGAGCAGCTGGCCGTCGATCTCGCCGAAGTCATGGATGGGGATGACATGCGGGTCGCGGAGTCGGGCGGCGGTCGCCGGCTCGCGTCGGAACCGCGCCGTGAACTCCTCGTCGGCCGCCAGCGGTCGGGAGAGGCGCTTGAGTGCGATCGTTCGTGCCTTTCGGGTGTCGAAGGCGCGATACACCTCACCCATGCCGTCCTGGCCCAGCAGTGCCTCGAGCCGGTAGGGCCCGAACGTCTCGTCCTCCACGACGGCGCATGATGGTCCCCGGCGCAGGCACCACGTCCGGCGGCCTGCCCGGTTCCGTTCGGCACGGCGAGGGGAACCATTGAGGCTTGACAGCGCTACCCGTCAGTTGACACGCTTGTCTGGCAATGGCGTTGCCGAGGTCGAGAGGCGCTGCGACGGACCATGTCCGCCACGCTCGACCGCCGAGCCATAGTAAAGGGCGCCTCCCCGATCAGGAGGCCGTTCCTTCCACTGACTGTACCTCTGCGAGTAGCGGTCTCCGCGAGTCGCACGTGACCGTCCGCGATCCTGCGGCGACACACGACTGAACCCTAGCCGGCCGCGGCAACCTCCACGACACGTGGCGGTTCCGACGGGACGGTGATGATCTTCCGACAGCCGGGCCGCGCTCCACCTCGACAGGTGGCGTGCCCGCCCGAATGTGCTCTGATAGGAGGCGTTAGACCCCCATGACCACCAGTGCCGACACCGCCATCATCGATCCCACCGGCCGGTTGCAGACCCGCAACGGGATCGACTTCGCCGTCGCCGACCTCTCCCTGGCCGAGTTCGGACGCAAGGAGATCCGGCTCGCCGAGCACGAGATGCCAGGCCTGATGTCGTTGCGCCGTGAGTACGCCGAGGCCCGCCCGCTGCACGGGGCCCGGATCATCGGCTCGCTGCACATGACCGTGCAGACCGCTGTGTTGATCGAGACGCTCACCTCGCTGGGCGCTGAGGTCCGATGGGTGAGCTGCAACATCTTCTCCACCCAGGACCACGCCGCCGCGGCCGCCGTGGTGGGTCCGCACGGCACGCCGGAGGAGCCCAGGGGGGCGCCGGTGTTCGCCTGGAAGGGCGAGACACTCGCCGAGTACTGGTGGTGCACCGAGCAGCTGTTCGGCTTCACCGACTCCAACGGGGACGCCGTCGGGCCCAACATGATCCTCGACGACGGCGGCGACGCCACGCTGCTGATCCACAAGGGCGTCGAGTACGAGAAGACCGGTGTCGTGCCCACCGTCGAGGACGAGGACCTGACGGTCTCCGACGAGTACCGGATCATCCTCGACACGCTGCGCCGCGCGCTGGCCGCAGATCCGCAGCGCTGGACGAAGATGGCCGAGCCGATCCGCGGGGTCACCGAGGAGACCACCACCGGCGTGCACCGGCTCTACCAGCTCGCCGAGCAGGGCCTGCTGCTGTTCCCGGCGATCAACGTGAACGACTCGGTCACCAAGAGCAAGTTCGACAACAAGTACGGCATTCGGCACTCGCTGATCGACGGCCTGAACCGGGCCACCGACGTGCTGATCGGCGGCAAGGTCGCGGTCGTCGCCGGCTTCGGCGACGTCGGCAAGGGCTCCGCGGAGGCGCTGGCGGGCCAGGGTGCGCGGGTGATCGTGGCCGAGATCGACCCGATCTGCGCGCTCCAGGCACTGCTGGAGGGCTTTCAGGTCGCCCGGCTCGACGACGTGATCGGCAAGGCCGACATCCTGGTCACCACCACCGGCAACAAGGACATCGTCACCACCGCGCACATGGCGGCCATGAAGCACCAGGCGATCCTGGCTAACGTGGGCCACTTCGACAACGAGATCGACATCGCCGGGCTGGAGCGCTACCCCGGGGTGCGACGGCTCACCATCAAGCCCCAGGTCGACGAGTGGGTGTTCCCGGACGGGCACTCGATCATCGTGCTGTCCGAGGGCAGGCTGATGAACCTGGGCAACGCCACCGGGCACCCCTCGTTCGTGATGTCCAACAGCTTCTCCAACCAGGTGATCGCCCAGATTGAGGTCTTCACCAAACACGAGGAGTACAACAACGACGTGTACCGGCTGCCCAAGCACCTCGACGAGAAGGTCGCAAAGATCCACGTACTGGCGCTGGGTGGGGAGCTGACCAAGCTCACCAAGGACCAGGCCGAGTACATCGGCGTGGATGTTGATGGCCCGTTCAAGCCGGAGCACTACCGGTACTAGCCTCGTGTGC
>JBOHEO010000142.1:0-15194 GCA_050701055.1 Pseudonocardia sp.
GAAAGGCACAGATCTCTCGGTCCACAGTCAGGCCGAACTCGACGCGATCGCCGATCGCCTCAACGGCCGTCCACGCCGTACGCTAGAATGGGCCACGCCGAGCGAGAAGCTCAGCGAATTGCTGGGAAACGCCGATGGCGCTCTCACTGGTTGAAACCAAGCACCCGACTCGAGGGTGCGCGAGGCGGCCGAGGCGTGGTTCGCGCTTCGGCAGCGGCAGGTCGACGACGGCGCGATGAGTCCGAACAGCCTGGCTGCGTACCGCTCGGCCTACCGCCTGCACGTGCTGCCCGCGCTCGGCGAGCTGCGGCTGCGTGAGGTCACCGTCGCGCGGTGCGAGGTCTGGCAGGAACGGCTACGCGACTCGATGGGCGCAGCGCGCCGCCGCAGCTCGCGCGCCGTGCTGTCCGGGGTCATGGCCTACTCGGCGCGCATGGGCGCCGTGCCGACGAACCCGGTGCGGGACATCTCTCCCATCACCGGCGGACCCAAGCGGCGGCCGCGAGCGATGACGGCCGACGAGCGGGCTCGGTGGCTCGAGCACATGGAGCGGTCCGAGCGGGCGCGCCGGTGGGATCTGCCCGACCTCACGCGGCTCATGCTCGGCACCGGGTGCCGTATCGGCGAGGTGCTCGCGCTCACGTGGGACGACGTCGATCTCGACGCCGGCACGGTGGCCGTGCGGCATCACCTCACCCGCGTCAAGGGCGAGGGCCTCGTCAGGGCGGTCGGCACCAAGCGCGGCGACGGCCGTCTGCTGCGGGTGCCGAGGTGGTGCGTCGACGTCCTGCTGCACCGACGCATCCACAGTGAGGGCGCGTGGCCGGTGCTGCCCGACAGCCTCGGCGGGTGGCGGGACCCGTCGAACACGCTGCGGGTGCTGCGCGCCGAGCGCGACGCGGCCGGCATGGGATGGGTGACCACCCACGTGTTCCGCAAGACGGTGCTCACCGTCCTCGACGAGGCGAAGCTGACGCCGCGGCAGCTCGCCGACCACGCCGGGCACGCCGACCCGTCGATGACGCTGCGGGCTTACATGGGTCGGGACGTCGAGACGGACGAGGCGGCCGAGGCGCTCGAGGGGGCTGTTCTAGCCGCGAGCTCGTCGAGACACGGACGGCCCGCCGGGTTCCGCCACTCCCGGCGGGCCGTCCGGTATTCCACACACCTGCCCGGCATCCCGTACACCCTCATGCCGGCGGCTGCTCGGCATCCTGCGCTCGCCGCAGGGAGACCGACGCGCGGGGGTTTCCGTCGAGTTCTCGTCTGATGATCTCTATTCGACGATGTTCTCCCGCGCGGTTTTCCCTGCTAGACGGTGGGCCCCCGGGGGATCGAACCCCGAACCCGCGGATTAAAAGTCCGCTGCTCTACCGATTGAGCTAGAGGCCCCAGCGCCGCACCAACCACCCCCGACGACCGACCCCACTCTACGACGCCCCCGCCCCACCCCCGCCATCGATCTACCGGACGACCTGAGGCCCAGCTGCAACTACACAACGTGAGCTGCGACGCTGTTCATATGCGCACCTCCCGCTTGGTCATCGTCGGCCTGCTCGCCGCCCTCGCCCTGTCCGGCTGCGGCGACTCCACCACCCCCTCCGCACCGGACGCCGGACCAGACCAGGACGCCTCGGCGCGCAACGTCCAGCTCAACGTCACCTTCGCGGCACCCCCCGGCATCGCTGTCACCTATGACGAGGCGCTCGTTCCGGTCGGGGCCCGCGCCGGCGTCACCTCGAAGGAGGACGCCGGGAGCACCACCGTGATGCTGGACGTGAGCGGTCTACAGCCCGATCGGCAGTACGGTTCGCACGCCCACACCATGCCGTGCGGAGCGGACGGCCAGGCCGCAGGCCCGCATTTCCAGCACGAGCAGGACCCGGTATCGCCCAGCGTCGATCCGGCCTTCGCGAATGCCGTGAACGAGATCTGGCTCGACTTCACGACCGACCCGTCCGGCGCGAGCATGGTGACATCCACGGTCCCGTGGACCTTCACCGACGATCGGCGGGCCAAGTCGGTGATCATCCACGCGATGCAGACCGCCACCGAACCGGGCAGGGCCGGTGATGCAGGCGGGCGGATCGCCTGCATCAGCGTCGACTTCTGATCGAGCCGTCGGGAGATGACCGCGCGGACCACACGAGCAAACAGCCCTGTCGTTCACCGCACGGGCCCGGGCCCCGGATGATGGTCGCGTGAGTGCCCCTACCCGCGTCACTGCCCCGCTCCGGATCGGGCCGTACCGCAGCGACACCCCTGTGGTGCTGGCTCCGATGGCCGGCATCACCAATGCCGGTTTCCGGCGTCTGTGCCGTGAGCAGGGTGACGGGTTCTACGTCTGCGAGATGATCACCTCACGGGGGTTGGTCGAGCGCAACCCGCTCACCTTCCGGATGATCGCGATGGACCCCGACGAGCGGCCACGGTCGATGCAGCTCTACGGCGTCGACCCGGCGACGATCGGGGCCGCTGTGCGGATGATCGTCGAGCGCGATCTCGCCGACCACGTCGACCTCAACTTCGGCTGCCCCGTCCCCAAGGTCACCCGTCGCGGCGGGGGCGCCGCGCTGCCGTACAAGCGCCGGTTGTTCGAGATGATCATCGCGGCGGCCGTGGACAACGCCGGGCACTGCCCGGTCACCGTGAAGATGCGGATCGGCATCGACGACGGGCACCACACCTACCTCGACGCCGCCAGGATCGCCGCCGGTGCCGGTGTCGCCGCGGTGGCCCTGCATGCCCGCACGGCGGCGCAGCGCTACTCCGGCACCGCCGACTGGTCCGCGATCGCCCGGTTGCGCGACACCCTCCCGGCGGAGCTGCCGGTACTCGGCAACGGCGACATCTTCAGTGCGGCGGACGCGCTCGCGATGGTTGCCACCACCGGATGTGACGGCGTCGTCGTCGGGCGCGGGTGTCTGGGCAGGCCATGGCTCTTCGGCGACCTGGAGGCCGCGTTCGCCGGCCGGCCGCTACCCGCCCCACCCACGCTGGGCGTCGTCGCCACGACCCTGCGGCGCCACGCCGTGCTGCTCGGCGCGCACCTGGGCGCCGGCAAGGGCATCCGCGACATCCGCAAGCACATCGCCTGGTACCTCAAGGGCTTCGCGGTCGGCCCGGAGATCCGCCGCGGGCTCGGCCTCGTCGCAAGCCTCGACGAGCTCGACGACCTGCTCGGGCGAATCGACCCGCACCAGGAGTTCCCGCCCGACGCCGACGGCCCCCGCGGCCGGCAGGGCTCCGCAGGCCGGGTGGTCCTCCCGGCACGCTGGCTGGACGACCCGAACGACCCGATGGTCCCGTTCGGCGCGGAGCTGGACCACTCCGGCGGCTGATGATCGCCACGAAAGGCTGCCGGCGCCGGGCCGGCCATGTGTGAGCGTGCGCTTGATACCCGCGCACGGCCCGGACCGCTCCGCTCCGTAAGCTCGAACCCCGTCGGGGGCGGGGCCGGGGCAGGGACCGTGCCCCGCCTTTCGGGTATTCCGGCCAAGGAGGTGGCGTGGGGACCGGTTCGGACCGCTCTCGACGATCCCCGGCCGACACGCCCGTTCAGCTGAACGCGGCGCTCGACGCCGACGAAATCCTCCACCGCCATGGCTTGCTCGACTCCACCGACCCAGCCCCGGAACCCGCGACCGCACCCCGGAGCGGACGCGCCGCTCGGCGGCGGGCCGCCGACGAACAGACCGACGAGCAGCAGGCCGACAAGTCGGGACAGGCCGACGAGTCGGGACATCGGCTCCGGGAGCCGGTGGATCGACCTGCCGCCAACGTGGTGCCCCGGCAAGCCGGCCGGATGTCCGCGCCACCCCCGGCCCGCGGATCGAACGCCACCGCACCCGCCCACGATCATCCGCCACGACGTGACGACCGGCCCGACCTCCGGGCCCCCACGACGAAACGGCTGGCTTCCGGAACTCCGGCCGCGCCGGCCGCCGCCGCCGCGACCTCCGACCGCACCACCGGATCCGTCCCCGTCCAGCCGGCCGCCAACCGCACCTCCAGCTCCGTCCCCGCCCAGTCGGCCGGCGGCCGAACCTCAGGTCCGGTTCCCCACCACGCATCGGACGCCGGCGAGCGGACCGACCGCGCGGAGCAGCCCAGCCCGCGCTCGCCGTCGGGCATGCCCAGGGCGCTGCGCACCGTCACGATCACCCGGCGCCATCTCACGCCGGCCAGCAGAATCGCCGCCGCGGCGCTGGCCGGTCTGGTCTTCGCGGTCGCCGCACTGGGCTGGTCGGCGAAGGCGTGGCTGGATTCGGCCGTCCCCGTGGTCGCGGCGCTCGAATCCGGCTCCGACGCCATCCGAGACGCCGCGGCACAGTCCGGCGACGAGAACATCCTGATGATCAACTCTTATCCGGTCGTGCGGGGTGCGCCGCGCTCGAGCGGCGACACCGTCGTCGTCGTCCACGTCACGGCCGAGGGCGATCGCACGGTGGCGCTCGCCCTCCCCAGCATGCTGGAGATCAACCGGCCACCCTGCGAGCGCTGGGACCCGGCGTCGGCGTCCTACCTCGACCAGACCGTACCCGCCGAGGCCCGCGCCGAGCTGCTGAGCGCGTTCGAGCTGGGCGGCCCGCGCTGCATGACCCGCACGGTTGCCCAACTCACCGGTCTGGCGATCACCGGTTTCGTCGCGGTCGATCTGGACTGGATCGCCGCGCTGGTGGACGCGGTGCACGGCGTGCAGGTGTGTGCGACCAACCTGGACGGGGCGCGGGCCCAGGACTTCGTCCGGGCTGGCGCGCCCGGTGGCGAGCCGACCACGGACTACGGCCGGGTCGAACGCCAGTACCGGGTCCTCGGTGCGATGCTGGACGAGACGCTGTCGGTCGGCACGCTGCTCGACCCCGGTGAGCTGCGGGCGCTCGGCGACGCCGTTGCCGCATCGACCGTCGCCGATGGCGTCGACCTGGATCGGATGCTTGCGCTGGCCCGAACCCTGTCCCGGCTCGACGCCGACGGCGTCACCTTCGCCGCGGTGCCCACGGGCGCGGAACCGAACCTCCGGGGTCACACCGTGCTCCGCTCCGCGGACTCGTCCGCGCTGTTCGCAGCGCTGCGCGAGGGCACGGCGCTGCCCGAGCAGGACGACCCACGCGCCGTCGCGACCGGGCCCGCGCCCGCCGACGTCACCGTCGACGTGCTCAATGCGGCCGACCGGGCGGGTCTGGCCGGGCGGGTGGGGCAGCAGCTGGGCGACCTGGGGTTCGGCGTGGACGACGTCGGCAACGCCGACCGGGTCACGACCGGCACGGTCATCCGGTTCTCGGCCGATCGGGCCGAGGCGGCGACGCTGCTCGCGTCCAGCCTGCCGTCGGCGACGACGAAGTCCGAGCCGGGCACGAGCGGTGTGCTGGAGCTCGTCCTGGGCAGCACCTTCGACGGCGTCGTCCGGACCGTCGAGCGATCCGCCCCGCCTCCCGTGACCCGCGACGTCACCCGCACCTGCACCTGATCGGCGGCAGCGTTCACCAGCGGTTCACCATCCGCGGGGACCCGCCCACTACCCTCAGGGGATGCGCGACGCCTACCAGGAGCAGCTCGACGATCTGGCCAACGGCCTGGCAGGCATGTGCACGCATGTGGCCGAGGCCATGGAGAAGGCCACCCGGTCGCTGCTCGAGGTCGACCTGCAGCTCGCCGAGGAAGTGATCAGCGGGGACATCCGGATCGACGAGATCCGCGCCGACGCGGAGGAGAAGGCGTTCGCGCTGCTCGTCCTCCAGGCGCCGGTGGCCACCGACCTGCGCATCGTGGTATCGGGGATCCACGGCGCGGGGGATATCGAGCGGATGGGCGACCTCGCCCTGCACGTGGCGCAGACCGCCCGGCGGCGGCACCCCCAGGCCGCGCTGCCCGACGAAGTCGTCCCCTACTTCGCCGAGATGGGCCGGGTCGGGATCGCGCTCGCCCGCAAGGCCGGCACCGCGATCCGTACCCGCGATCTTGTGGTGGCGGCTCAGCTCGAGTCCGACGACGACGCGATGGACGACCTGCACCGCCACATGTTCACCGTCCTCATGAACCGGAACTGGGCCCATGGCGTCGGCCCCGCGGTCGACATCGCGCTGCTGGCCCGTTTCTACGAGCGCTACGCCGACCACGCGGTCGCCGTGGCCCGCCGGATCGTCTACGTCGTCACCGGCCGGATGCCCGGCCCGCTCTCCGTCTAGCCCCGTGCCACCCGCGCCGCTCACCGACCAGCTCGCCGAGCTCTCCGGGCTCCTGGGGCAGATGTGCACGACCGCGGCCGCGGCCATGCAGCGCGCGACCATCGCGCTGCTCGACGGCCGGGATCGGCTGGCCGAGAAGGTGATCTCCGATGACGCCGAGGTGGACGTGCTCCGGGCCCACGTCGAGGTCGTCGCCACCGAGGCGCTGCTGTTCCATGCTCCGGTCGCGGGCGATCTGCGCGCGGTCGTGTCGGCGATCCGGTCCGCCGGGGACATCGAGCGGATGGGCGACCTCGCCCTGCACGTCGCCGAGGTCGCCCGCCGTCGCTACCCCGGCACGGCTGTGCCACCGGAAGTCACCCCCACGTTCGACGAGATGGGCCGCCTCGGGGTGCGGCTCGCGCTCAAGGCCGCGGAGGTGGCGCGCACCCGCAACGTGCTGCTCGCCGTCGAGCTCGACGCCGACGACGACGTGCTGGACGAGCTGCACCGGAAGATGTTCGGTGTGCTGATGGACCCGACGTGGCGGCACGGGGTGACCGCGGCCGTGGACATCACGTTGCTGGCCCGGTACTACGAGCGCTTCGCCGACCATGCGGTGGCGGTGGCACGGCAGACGGTGTACGCGGTCACGGGGCAGGAGCCAGCGGCGCTGCCGATCTGAGCGCGGCCCCCGTCGGTCGACCGCATTCCGTCAGCCGAAGCGACCGGAAATGTAGTCCTCGGTCCGCCGGTCCGAGGGGTTGGAGAAGATGTTGGCAGTCTTGTCGTACTCCACCAAGAGTCCGGTGCGGTTGCCCGTGGTGTCGTCGGCCTGGGCAGTGAAGAACGCCGTGCGGTCCGACACCCGGGCTGCCTGCTGCATGTTGTGGGTGACGATGATGATCGTGAACTGCTCGCGCAGCTTGATCATCAAATCCTCGATGCGCGAGGTCGCGATCGGGTCCAGCGCCGAACAGGGCTCATCCATCAGCATGACGTCGGGCTGGGTGGCGATGGTGCGAGCGATGCACAGTCGCTGCTGCTGGCCGCCGGACAGGCCGTAGGCGTTCTGCTTCAGCTTGTCCTTGACCTCGTCCCACAGCGCGGCACCACGCAGCGCCCGCTCGACGACGTCCTCCATCTTGCCCACCTTCATGCCGGTCACCCGGGGGCCGTAGGCAACATTGTCGAAGATCGACTTAGGGAACGGGTTCGGTTTCTGGAACACCATGCCGATCCGCCGGCGCACCTCGATGGGATCGACGTCGCGGTCATAGATGTTCTGCCCGTGATAGGTGACGGCACCGGTCACCCGAGCACTGCCGACGAGATCGTTCATCCGGTTCAGGCAGCGGATGACCGTCGACTTGCCGCAACCGGAAGGGCCGATCAAGGCGGTGATCTCGTTGTACCCGAACTCCAGATTGACGTCGCGGACCGCGAGGAAGCTGCCGTAGTAGACGTTCATGTCATGGCAGGCCATGACACCGATCGGTGCGTCGGGCACCGTGCGGCGGGTTCGTTTCTCGAGGTCGACGACCTGGTCGGCCGCGTGGTCCGATGCCGGGTCGCCGAGAGCCTTCTGCTTCGCGGAGGGCTGCGTGGTCATGGGATCTCCTCGCCTTTCGCAGCGGCCGGTCACCAGCGCCGCTGGAGCTTGTTGCGGATCAGGATGGCCACACCGTTGAGCAGCAGCAGGATGACGAGCAACACGATGATGGCGGCGGCGGCGACCTCGCGAAACTCGGCCTGGGGCTGCGCCACCCAGTTGAAGATCTGCACCGGCATCGTCGTGAAACCCGAGAGCAGGCCGTTGGGATCGAACGTCACGAAGACGAAAGCGCCGAGCAGTAACAGCGGAGCTGCCTCACCGATCGCCCGGGACACCGCGAGAATCGTGCCGGTCGCGATGCCCGGAACCGCCGCCGGCAACGTCTGCCTCCAGACCGTCTGCCACGGCGTGGCTCCCAGCGCGAGCGAGCCTGCCCGAATCTCGGCCGGAACGGCACGTAGCGACTCGCGGGTCGAGATGATGATGACCGGCAGGATCAGCAGGGTCAGCGCGATCGCGCCGAAGATCACCGCATTCACATTGCGGAGCCCGAGCAACGGCGCCACGAGGCCCGCTACCCCGAGGGTCAGCAGCCCGTAGATGATCGAAGGGACCGCTGCGAGATTCTGGATGTTCAGCTCGACGAGCCGGAAGTACCACTTGTCGGGATCGCCGAACTCCTCCAGATAGATCGCGGCAGCGACCCCCAGCGGAACCGAGAGCACGATGGTGGTGCCGATGACCCAGAGCGTGCCCAGGATGGCCGCGCGGGCACCGGCCCGCTCCGGGAACAGCTGCGAGGTGTAGCTGATGATCAGGTTGGTGTCGAGCCGGCCGGCACCGTCGATGAAGGTCACGACCAGGAGGGCGGCGAGGAAGATCAGCGCCACCAGCAAGCTGAACCACAGGGCGATCAGGAAAGCGATGGAGGCAGGCGAGCGGTCACCCTTCTCCTTCGGCCGCCCGAGCCGCTCCGGCTCGGGCTTGACCAGCTGTTCGATGGTGCTCATCAGTACGCCTCCCGGAAACGCCGGACCAGCCTGATGCTGATGATGTTGATCAACAACGTGATCACGAAGAGCGTGAGCCCGACCGCGAAGAGCGTGTTGAACGCCAATGAACCAGGAGGGTTCTCCCCCGTGGCCGCCTGCGCGATGTAGCCGGTCATCGTCTGGGCGCCCTCGCGGGGATCGCCGATGATCTGCGCCTGGTTACCGGACGCGATAGCAAGGATCATGGTCTCACCGACAGCGCGGGAGATGCCCAGCACGATCGCGGCGATGATGCCGGATATCGCGGCCGGGAAGACCACCTTGAGGGTGGTCGTCATGCGGTTCGCGCCCAGCGCAGCCGACCCCTGGCGCAGGGAGTCGGGCACCGCCGACATCGCGTCCTCGGACAGCGAGGCGATGGTCGGGATGATGAAGATGCCGAGCACGATCCCGGCGGCCAGCACGCTGAACGTGCCGACCTGGATACCGAGCAGACCCTGCAGCAGCTCCGGGGCCACGAAGTTCAACGCGAAGAAACCCAGGACCACCGACGGGATGCCGGCCAGAACCTCGAGTACGGGCTTGAGCACCCGCCGCACGCGTGTGCTGGCGTACTCGGCGAGGAAGGCGGCGGCCCCGAGACCGAGCGGGACCGCGACGATCAGGCCGATCGCGGTTGTCCACAGGGTGCCGACGATGAGCGGGAGGACGCCGTAGCTCGGGTCGGCGAACGTGGGCGTCCATCGGGTGCCGGTGACGTACTCGAAGAACCCGATCTCGCGGAAGAAACCGATGGTCGGGAGCACCAGCGAGACCACGATGCCGATCGTGATGACGACGGACAGGATGGCCGCGACCTGGAGGAGCACGAGGATGATGCGCTCACCCAGGCGGTTGGAGGATCTGTGGAGCAGTTGCACCTTCGTCACAGCGTCAGCCGAGGCCTTCCACTGCGGTGGTGAGCTGGGCGCGCTGCTCGTCATTCAGTCCGACGTAGCCCGCAGCCTCTGCGATCATCTCATCGGTCCGGGCGTAGAACCGCACGAACTCGGCGACCTGCGGGAGCTCCCGGAACGACCTGTTGCTCACATAGATGAACAGCGGACGGGCCAGTGGGGTGTAGGTGCCGTCCTGCACGGTCTCCGCACTCGGTGTCACGCAGCCCGCGCCGCTGTTGATCTGGACGGCCTTCAGCGTCTCCTGGTTCTCCTCGAAGAACGTGTAGCCGAAGTACCCGGTGGCGCCTGGCGCCCCCTGCACTCCCTGGACCAGGACGTTGTCGTCCTCCGACGCCTGGTAGTCGGTGCGCGACGCACCCTCGTCGCCGTTGACCGCGTCGGTGAAGTAGTCGAACGTGCCGGAGTCGGTGCCCGGGCCGAAGAGCGCCAGCGGGGTGTCCGGGAAAGAGGGGTCGACCTGGTTCCAGTTGCTGATCCTGCCCTCGGCCTCCGGGCCCCAGATCGTCCTGAGCTGTTCGACGGTGAGGCAGCTCGCCCAGTTGTTCTCCGGATTGGTCACCACGGTCAGGGCGTCGTTCGCGACCTGCATCTCGGTGAACTCGATACCGGCCGCCATGCAGGTGGCCTTCTCCTCATCGTTGATCGGCCGGGAGGCGTTCGAGATGTCAGTGTTGCCGCTGCAGAACTGCTCGAACCCGCCGCCGGTGCCGGACGTGGCCACGGTGACGTTGACGTTCGAGTTCTCCGAGCGGAAGAGCTCGGCCGCGGCGCTGGTCAGGGGCCCGACAGTGGACGAGCCGTCGATCCGCACCTGGCCGGACGCTTGACCGCCGCCCTCGCCGCCACCGGCGGGGGCACCACCCTGCCCGCCACACGACGCGAGCAGCAGGGAGCCGATCACTGCCACGCCTGCCACCGCCATTCGGGCACGCGAGCCGTGCCGCAAGTTCTGCACCTGAGTTCCTCCGTTTGTCTTCCCGGAAGGGGCCACGCGGCTCGGGGTGGCCGCACGCGGTGGAACGGTAGGTAGCGCGAGTGCACGCACCCCCCTGATCAGGTGAACGACAGATGAACAGATCACCCGTTGGTGATAACGTCACCCACTCGCGCACGACATGTGACCTCATTGTGACCTGCTCTAGCATAATTGGCAGGCTCCGCTCACCCATGGCACGCGGATGAACGGCACTCAACGAACGTACGACACATCCGTGCCCCAGTGCGTGAACCCGAGGTCGCGATAGATCCGCACGGCCGCGTCGTTGTCCGCCTCGACGTACAGCATCACCTGGCGCAGACCCCGATCCCTCAGGTACGCCAGGCCCGCGAGGGTCAGCGCGGCACCGAGACGCCGGCCCCGCGCGACCGGATCGACCCCGAGCACGTAGACCTCGCTGATCGGCTCGTGCTGGTGCAGCATGGGGCGGGCCGGATGCCGATCATCACCGCCGTGCACCTTCGTCCAGTGGAAACCCAACAACCGGTCCTCGACGTCCACCGCCAGCAGGAATCCCCGCGCATCGAACCACGGCTCGGCCTCGCGCAGCTTGAGCTGCATGAGATCCCAGCCACCCTGCTCCGGATGCCAGTGGAAGGCCGCGTTGTTCACCCGCAGGAACTCGGCCTCGTCGGCGCCCACCTCGAACGGGCGCAGCCGAACACCCACCGGCAGCTCCGGCGCCGGGAGCGGGGCCAGCAGGCTGCGCCGCATCTGCCACAGCACCCGGACCCGGGTGAAGCCGAGCCGGTCGGCAAGCGCGACCGCACCCGGATGCTCACCGTGTGCCCAGAGTCGCAGCCGGACCCCGGCCGGTGAACCACGACCGGCGAACCGGTCCAGCAGGGCCACCACGATCTGGGTACCGACTCCCGCGCGCCGCCGGGCGGGATGCACCGCCAGCTCGCCGGCCCCACCGGCGACCGGGTCGGTGACATCGAGATGGGCGAACCCGATGAGCTCCCCGGCGGGATCGCGGGTGAGCAGGTGCTCGGCCCCGACGTCACCGCCGTGGCCCAGATGCAGCAGCACATGCTCCGACAGCGGGGCCGTCCGGTCGGCCTCGGTGACCGCGGCCACCAACGCCAACACCTCGGCGATCTCGGCCTCGCCCAGCCCGGCCCGCCACGACAGTTCGACCACGCTGTCGACCTTACGCAGGCCCGGGCCGACAGCACGGGCTCACAGCACGCGGGACAGCTGCCCGGGCGCTCGTTCACCCTCATCGTCCTCACTGCCCTCGACCGCGGTGGGCGCACCCAGGCCGCCCCGGCTGGGCCGGACGAACTTGTAGCCGACGTTGCGGACCGTCCCGATCAGCTGCTCGTGCTCGACCCCGAGCTTGGCGCGCAGCCGCCGGACGTGCACGTCGACGGTGCGGGTGCCGCCGAAGAAGTCATAGCCCCAGACCTCCTGGAGCAGCTGCGCCCTGGTGAACACCCGCCCCGCGTGCTGCGCGAGGTACTTGAGCAGCTCGAACTCCTTGTAGGTGAGCTCGAGCAACCGACCGCGGAGCCGCGCCGCGTAGGTAGCCTCGTCGATCACCAGCTCGCCGAGCACCAGCGCGCCATCGCCCGCCCCGGAGTCAGCACCCGGTCGGGACTTGAGCAAGCGCAGCCGGGCGTCCACCTCGGCCGGGCCCGCACCTGGCAGCAGTATCTCGTCGACGACCCACTCGCCCGACACCGCGACGAGGCCACCCTCGGTGAGCACCGCGACGACCGGCACGTCCATCCCGGTGCTACCCAGCAGCCGGCAGAGGCTGCGGGCGGCGACCAGATCGGTGCGCGCATCGACGAGGACAGCGTCGTGCGGGCCCGCATCGAGCAGGGCCGCAACCTCCGGGGCGGCAGTACGCACACCATGGGGCAGCAACATGAGCGCCGGCAGCACCGAGCCGGGATCCGGGTCCCTGGTCAGCAGAAGGAGTTCCATGCGGTACCTCGTCTCCACCGATCCTTGGATCGATGCAGTCTACCCGCAGTGAGCGTCGGTGGGATGAAGCGCGGCACAGCTCACCTGCTCGGCAGCATCGCCGGCCCGGCCGCGGGTATGCGCGCCGGCGGCTCTACGGTCTGCCGCAGCCCACCGCCCGGTGGGGAGTGACTCCGTCGGGGCCCATGGTGGGAGGTCGGATGCGACGCCTGATCATCACGCTGCTCATCCTGATCGGCGTGCTCGTCGCCGCCGACTTCGCGGTGGCCGCGGTGGCCGAGTCCACGGTGTCGCGCCAGATGCGCGAGCAGATCGGGCTCGTCGACGACCCGTCGGTGCGGATCAACGGCTTCCCGTTCCTCACCCAGGCCCTCGCCGGGCGCTACGACAGCGTCGACGTCTCCGCCCAGCGGATCAGCGTCGGTGAGCTCCGGGAGCTGGAGGTGCGTGCCCAGCTGCGTGACGTGACGGCACCGCTGGGCGAGCTGCTCGGTTCCGGGCCGCGCACCCTGCGGGTGCAGGAGGCGGAGGGCACCGTTCGCGTCGACTCCAGGGACCTCGAACGGCTGCTGTCCGGGGTGGACAAGCTGCGCATCGACAGCATCGACACCGAGATGCTGGAGCGTGCGGTCACCACCGGTGGCGAGGCCTCGCTTGCCGAGATCGACCCGGACACCGCGGCGCGGTTGGTCGGCACCACCGAGGTACTGGGTCAGCAGCTGGAAGTGTCGGTGATCGCCGTGCTCCAGCTCGTCGACGGGCGCGCCCAGGTCGTGCCTCGCGACGTCCGGCTGGGCGACGCGGACTCACCTCCACTGTCGTCCTCCGCGCAACGCGCACTGCGCGAGCTGTTCACGCTGCGCGTCGACCCCGGCTCGCTGCCGCTGTCCGTCACCCCGACCACGCTGCGGGCGAATGACGGAACCCTGGAGATCAGCGGTGTCACCACCGATCTGGTGCTCGGCGCCGCGGCGCCGACCGGAGGGTGAGGTCCGCGCCACACCGACCGGGGCTGATCGCCCCGCGCGCCGACCGGGGGCTAACGCCCCGCGCCTGACCACTCGGAGCGGGTGCGATGCGCGACGTGCGTCCGGCTGGTGAGCGGGCGCTGCCGGTTGGCGGGATTCTCGGCTACTCTCGGCCTCATGTTCTGGCCGCTCACCCGACGTCGCGCAGTCGATCTGTGCCGCGTCGGCAGCTGCCTGTGTCGCACTCGCTGAGGTTGCTGGCACGCGGCGCCGCCGCGTCCATCATCACCGGACCAACCGTCCACCGGCACTCAGGAGTTCGACATGTCCGCCCTCGACCCACCGCTGCCGGCCGGTGATCCACCCGGAGGCCGCGCGGTTCTCCCAGGTCGTCGGCCTCGTCCTCGCCGCCGCCGGCGCCGTGGGGTACCTCATGTCCTCCATCAGAAGAAGTAACCACCATCAGCAGGGAGCCAACACATGAGCCGCCAGGACGTCCTGGTCACCGCCGACTGGGCCGAGAAGAATCTCGGCACCGACGGAATCGTCTTCATCGAGGTCGACGAGGACACCACCGCCTACGACGGCGGCCACCTTCCCGGTGCAGTCAAGATCAACTGGACCACCGAGCTGCAGGACCCCGTGCGCCGCGACATCGTCGACAAGGAGCAGTTCGAGCAGCTGCTGTCCGCCAAGGGCATCGGCAACGACGATCTCGTCGTGCTCTACGGCGGCAACAACAACTGGTTCGCGGCCTACGCGTACTGGGAGTTCACGCTCTACGGCCATGCGAACGTCAAGCTGCTCGACGGTGGCCGCAAGAAGTGGGAGCTCGACGGGCGCACCCTCACCACCGATACCACAGAGCGCACCGGTGCCACCTACACCGCCCAGGACGCCGACCTGTCGATCCGCGCCTTCCGCGACGAGGTCGTGGCGGCGATCGACGTGAAGAACCTCGTCGACGTGCGCTCGCCCGACGAGTTCTCCGGCAAGATCCTGGCGCCGGCGCACCTGCCGCAAGAACAGTCCCAGCGGCCCGGCCACATCCCGTCGGCGATCAACATCCCGTGGAGCAAGGCCGCCAACGAGGACGGCACGTTCCGCTCCGACGAGGAGCTCGCCAAGCTCTACGGGGACGCGGGCTTCGACGATGGCCTGGCGACGATCGCCTACTGCCGGATCGGCGAGCGCTCCAGTCACACCTGGGTGGTGCTGCACGAGCTGCTCGGCCACCGCGACGTCAAGAACTACGACGGCAGCTGGACCGAGTACGGCTCGCTGATCGGTGTCCCGATCGAGCTGGGGGTGGGTCGCTGATGTGCGGGGCACCTGACCAGGCGGTCGAGTTGCCGCCGGGCACCGACCTGACCAGGGAGATCTTGCTCGCCGGTCGCGTCGTGGCCGCGGGTCGGCCGGTCGCGGGTGCGTTCGTGCGACTGCTCGACGGCACCGGCGAGTTCACCGCCGAGGTGGTGGCGTCTGCGAGCGGTGACTTCAGATTCTTCGCCGCACCGGGTACGTGGACGCTGCGCGCGCTGTCCCGGTCGGGCAACGGCGAGGCGCTGATCATCGCCGACGGCCCCGGCCTGCACCGGACCGAGGTCACGGTGGCCTGAGC
>JBOHEO010000143.1:0-15155 GCA_050701055.1 Pseudonocardia sp.
TCCAATCATGATTGCGTCACGCTCATCGTCGATCACTTCATTCCCACTTGCCACGTACATCGCTCCACGGGTCGGATTCCATCATGATCATACCCGGTGGCGCTCTGACCAGTTGAGTCCAAGCCACACAACTCTGGTGGATGTCACCCCGATCGTGATGATCGGCCGGCCGGCGCAGCCTCGACAGACCGGACCAGAATCGGTTGCACCCCAAATCCAGCCGGGCTCGCTGTCATCGTGATTGTCACCCCATCCACAGTGGACGATCGATGATTCAGTCGGCGACTGGCCAGGAGCCCTGACGCAATGGCGTGTGGTCCCATCCAGCAGCCCCCTTGGGAAGGTGGTCAACCGGCGCTTCAGTGAGGTCGTGTGCGTTGACCGATGCTTACGGCCAGGACGCCCGTGGCCAATCCCACAATGAGGTAGCTGATGCCGAACTGCGCGACGGCGTGCGCCGGGGAGGGCATCGGGATCAGGGAGAGGGGGTGCCCGGTGCCCGGGTCCCACACCCGGACCGTGCGGTCGTCGCTGGCGGAGGCCAGCAGCTCCCGCTGCCCCACCCGCACCGCACACACCCCGAGCACCCCGCCGGTGTGGCCCTGCAGGACCTGCTCGGCGGCACCGGTGCCCGGGTCCCATACCCGCACCGTGCGGTCGTCGCTGGCGGAGGCCAGCAGCTCCCGCTGCCCCACCCGCACCGCACACACC
This sequence comes from Pseudonocardia sp., assembly GCA_050701055.1. Taxonomy (GTDB): domain Bacteria; phylum Actinomycetota; class Actinomycetes; order Mycobacteriales; family Pseudonocardiaceae; genus Pseudonocardia. Next base: position 712 of record JBOHEO010000143.1, read on the forward strand.
CCGGACACCAGCCCGCCGGTGTGGCCCTCCAGGACCGTGAGCTCGGTCCGGCGCGGCACCGATGCCCAGATTCCGCGATAGGGCGCGGCGTGCGGAGAGTCGCGGAACGTCGTTGCCGCACTGTCGAGAGTCTCGGTCACGCTGAGCAGGGCCAGTCGCTCGGGCGCGGCGGCCGGGATGGCTCGCGGTGTCATCCGCAGCACGTGTGCCGTGTCCCGGCCTCTGGATGTCCGGGCATGGTCGGCGGCGGGGATGAGCCGGCGCAGATCCGCGTGGAGCAGGTAGTCGCTCTCGGCGAGCAGCTCGTCGATCATGCCGGCGCGCAGGGCGTGGCCCGGTAGTGAGCGGAACAGGTAGGGCGGCGCGTTGTCCCAACCGATCCGCGCGCCGTACGCGACGAATGCCGTGCTGAGGGCGGCCTCGTCGAGGGCTGCCGCCATGAATCGACTCCTGGTCGCTCCCAGGGCGTCGCCCAGCGCCTGGTGGAAGAGCCGGAACGTCGATGTCGTACCAGGTCCGGTGGATTCGACGAGGAAGTTCGCGGCTGAACCGGACGCGAACTGCTTCAGCCGCGCCGCGGTGACCTGCACCCCGGCGAGAACCCGGGTAGCGAGCTGCCACAGCTCAGGGGTGAAACCCGGCGCCTCGGCGAACGCCAGCGCCGTGAGCAGCAGTCGCGCCGGGACGCCCCCGACCGGAGCGAGCCGATCCAGGAACGCATCCAGCGCCGATTCCACGCTGGCGGTGAACCCGACATCCTCCGCAACGATCGGGTGGTCGTCATGGAGCCCATGGGTACGGGCGACGAGCCCAGCGATCAGGAAGTTCCGCCCGGCGAGCTCAGCGATCCGTCGCGCGACCGGTGCGGCAACGGGGTCGGGTTGATAGGGGTTGCCCGGGCGCTCGTCACCGCGCAGTTGCAGGGTGGCTTGGGCGTAGGCGGTGAGGTCGTCCACGGCGAAGTACCGCGGGTCGTCGAGGTCGATCGTCGTGTCGGCCGGACCGAAGATCCGCAGCAGATCCCCGGCGTCGTCACCGCGCCGCGTCCCGACCAGCACCTGCGCACCCACATCCGCGCACGTCGTCGCGATCGGGAGCACGATCCCGGTCACGATCCCGCGGGCCTGCTCCGGGTCGCTCGCCTCGTCAAGGGCGTCGACGATCAGGTTGAACCGCTTCCCACCCCGTTCACCGAGCACGACCCGCAGCGCGCCGGGCAGGTCGTCCACCCGTTCCGGGATCGGGGCCGACGCGGCACGGGCGATCTCCATCGCGACGTCGACGGCGGTTTTACCCTTCGCGTGCACCGCGCAGGCCACCGACCCGACACCGGCACGCGGGGCGAGGTCGTCGAGCGGGAGGTCTGCGCGCATCTCGGCGTCAGCGGTGGTGACCACCCGACCGAGGACCGCGGACTTGCCCACCCCCGGGGAGCCGGTGACCACCAGGACCTTCCGATCCGGCGCCGGCCGGTCCAGCCACTCCACGATCTCGACCAGCGCCGCGGTCCGGCCCTGGAAACGATGTCCGCGCTCGGAGGCCACCGACACCCCCCGAGCCCGAGGCCGCCAGTGCCGGTCGGCCTCCCGGTCCCTAGCCAGGGTCCAACCCCACGCCGTCCTCGCGACGTCGTCAGTGGCGGCGACCGTCCACCGGGTCAGGAGCCGAATCCTCTCGGCCGGCAGGTACCCGTCGGCCTGATGCAGCGTGACCGCCCGGCCGTCCCCCCGACCGTTGGCCTCACCAACGACCCCGACCACCGCACCGTAGTCCGGGCACCACAGCCCACCCCCGCTGAAGCCCGGTTCCACGTGGTAGCGCGACTCGGCGTCCAGCCGCACCGATCCATAACCCAGTGCTGCACCCACCGTGCCATCAGCCGCGCTTCCCCTCGGATCGTCGTGCGCGAACCCGAACGCCCACCACGACAACCCGACCACGTCACCGGGCTTCGGACACCGCAACGGCGCCGCCAGCACGCCCGCCGGAATCGGGTACCGGAACTCCACCACCGCGAGGTCCACCATCGGATGCTCGGCACGCCGCACCACCGCCGCGGCCCGCCGGGACGCGGCCGGGTCATCACACATCGGAAAAGCCACCCACACCTGCGGCCGCACCTCGCCGCGGTGCGTCACGACGTGCGCCGACGTCAGGACACGATGGTCATCGATGACCACCGCCGTCCCCACCGGCTCGAAATCATCGCGCGAGGTGTGAATCGCCGCAACCCACGACGCGGCGCCCGGCGCGCACCCAGACACGTGATCAGGCCGGCTTCAGCTCGGAGCGCCGGTGCGAGGTCTCCAGGTCATCTCGACCTCGAAGTTCCCCTCGGTCGCGGCTTTGGCAACGAACCAGTTCGCGGTACCACTCACCTTGATCCCGAACTTCAGTTTGACCTCATCGGGCGCGGCCTCCCGCACCCGCTCCAGGACCGCTCGCGCCGCCTCGACCGCCGGAGCAACCGCATCCCGAATCCGACCGGTGATCTCGTCCGGACCCGCCGGCCGGAAACCCGCGCTCGGCTCGATCTCGAACCGGACGACAGTCTCCTCATCAAGCGCGTAGCTGACCACACTCGTTGCCATAAGCTGTTCCCGTCCAACGCCGACCCCTGGTGCGATCAAGGAAACAGTCTCTCACTTCCCACGGCCTCCGCGCGCATCGCGCAGCACGGTGCTGCGCTTCCCCGCCCAGCACGATCTTCGGTAGCCTCCAGAGCGGCTGTGGTGATCGGCCGGATTGCTATCCACGGTCTGGGCTGAGCGGCTCCGCCGTCAACCAGGCGTGGGCGGTCTCAACCGGTGGAAGCAATCGAGCTGGTCAGAAGGTCGGTGAAGACTTCTGCTGGGGTTCGGTTGTTGACCGCCGTTCCTCCCTGACCGCGGCACGGCGGGTTGGTGTCAGTGGGCGTGAATGGTGGGCGGAGCTGGCTGTGAGGTGGTGGTGTCGTTCGTGTGTGACGACAACGTGATCATGTGTGGTGTCTGGTTGGTGGTGGATCCTCCCGTACCGCAAAGTCACCAAGACCGCCACCGTGTCGCTGCGCAACAACCAGTACCAGGTCGACGAACTGCTCATCGGGCGCACCGTCGACCCCTTCGACCCCTTCGACCTGGCCGTCCGCCACGGCGGGCGCAGCTTCGGCGCCGCAGTCGCGTTCACCATCAGTTGAGCCCGACGGCCGCCACTCCCACCCCCAGGCCCGACCCGAACAACCCGGCGTCGCACCCGCACCGACCGGGATCGACTACCGACAGCTGATCGACACCACCCACCCCCAGCGGCTGGAAGCCCGGATCAACTACGCCGCCCTGCTCGACACCGACACCGCCGGGGACACCCAGGTGACGGCGTGAGCGCTGCCCGTGATATCGCCGAACTACTGGCCTGGTGCCAGCACCTGTCCGTCGCTGGACCCGACGCCGACCCGGCCGAGCGGGCCGCCTACCCGGGCGCCGAAACCGACCTGCTGGCCCACATCACCGTTGCGGCCACCGCGGCCGCCCCGCGCGAGGAGCAGCGATGATTGAGCGCCGGCAAGAACATGGGGGTTTCACCCGGAACCCGTTCGGCCCCAACCTGGCCCCCGGGATGCTGCACCGCCACCACTCCCACGGCGAGGCCGCCGCCCGGATCAGCTGGACCATCAGCGAACGCGCCCTCGGAATCATCACCGGGGAAGGTCGGAGTAGGGAAGACCGCCGCCGCCCGCGCCGCCCTGGCCACCCTCGACCCCTCCCGGCACATCATCATCTACCTGGACAACCCCACCGTCGGGACCCGCGGCATCCACCACACCATCGTCACCGCCCTGGACGGCCAGATCCGGGTGTGCGGCGGCTATAGCACGTGCGGGGTCGGCGTAGAAGGCGGCGAGGCGGATCAGGCCCAATACCACTTCCTTTAGTGATCAGGTTGGTTTCGGTTGGAGTGGGTGCATGACGATCGTGTGGGTGACGTTGCGGACGGGGGCGATGTCTGGTTTGCGGCGGGGGTAGCGGGTCGAGCCACCGCGTTTGCGGGCGCGGGGTGCGCTTCGGCCGGGGCGGAGGGGGAACATCATCAGCCGCGCCGGCAGCAGCCGGGAGCGCACCTCCCGCACCCCCTCCGCGTCGATCACCTCGTCGAGCAGCTCCGCCGGGAACGTCATCGCCAGCACCCCGATCGAGATCCGGCCCGGCAACCGCTCCGACGCCGCCTTCGCCTCACTCGTCACACCCGCCACGAGGGGTCAAACTACACCCATGTAACTCAAAGGAAGTGGCATTGGGATCAGGCCGGGCAGACCGCTCCAAGGATGTCGGGGCGTGAGCCGGTTAGCACGTCGTTGGAGGCTGCTGGTGGGGTCCAGCTGAAACACGATGTAGGTGCTGCCGAGGGTGAGGTCGCCGTGGTCGAGGTACTCGGAGGCCCAGCGGGCTCGGCTGCTGAGGAGCAGCCCATGGTCGATGTCGGCGACGCTGTAGGCGTAGGCCAGCGCGGACAGCCAGTCCCGGTCACAGAACACCGGGCCGTTGCGGCGTGCGGCGTGTACTTGTTGGTGTTTGCGCAGCCAATTGCGCTGATGGCCGGCGTCGTCATCGACAGTTGGATGCGCCTGAAGCGGCATGACGTTCCCTGTAATAGTGGTGTACTCGCCGATCACGGTCCAGTCATGGGCAGCCAGGGCCGTGGCGGCAGTGGCCTTGCCCGCGCCGGGCATACCTTCCAACACCAGCACCGGGTGCAAGCCGGCGCTGGTGTCAGAACAGAGAGGCCTGCGTCGAAGCATCGTCGTTGCGCGTGTCATCGCAGGCACGCAGCTGTAGACCGGTGGGCGCCGCGGTGGTCGGATGTAGGGACCACCCGGCTAGCAGACGAGTATCAGCCAGCAGCGGTCCGTCCGGCGTGTCGAGGAGCAGGTCACGTCCGACCGCGCAGCGCACGGTTCCGCTAAGCACCGCACCGCTGGTCAAGGTGGTGATCTCCTGACAGGAATCGGGGAGCGAGTCGAGACCGAACAGCTCGACCTGGTCGACCACTGCGAACGCCTCCCGGTTCAGCCCCACGGGCCACGGCACGGTCTCGATAATCTGCTGGTAGGCGGCGCTTAGCTCTTCGTGGCGTTGGGTCTGGTCCGGTACGTTCCACCAGGTGGCGAGCTTGACGCGCCGATTTAGGCGCTCTGGTGCCAGACCACTGATCGAGATGCGTTGCTCAGCCGCGCGGACGGCAGGCAGGCGGCCGCGAGCAAGCCAGCTGAAGGCCAGCGCGCCTTGCTCGGTGAGCCGGTCGGTGCCGCGTTCGGTGGCGGTCAACCCGACCTTGGTCAGCCCAGGTCCGAACCAGGCCAGATAGAGCGCGTACTCACGCCCATCGTCAATGGTGGCGTTGCGAGCAAGCATCTTGCCTGGATCAGCTGTCCCGCATGGGTCGCACTGGGCTCGGGTGGCCGGTGGCGAGATCGGGTGGCTGAAGGGACAGGGTTGGCGCCGCTGCTGCTGGGCCAGCCACACGCCGATGCAGCAGCGTTGCGGACCGAGCTGGTAGCCCACCGAGGTTCCCGGCAGGACTGGATGAGTGCGCTCAGTACCGCTGGGGTTAACCAGTCCGATTCCGGGGGCCCGGTTGTTCCAGTAGAGCCCGGTAGCGAGCCAGACGTTGTGCTGCTCGGTCACGTTCATACCTTTCATAGAGCCGTCTGAAGGTCTCGGTACCCGCGAGGTGGTCGAGGTCGGCGAAGGCGTCGCCGGGGCTATCGGGCATGTGCAGGTGGTTGCGCAGCGCGTCGCCGTCGCCGAGGGAGCGACGAATGTCGGACTTGATGTCCTTGGCCTTCCCGATCGCCGCGGGTGACGCGAGGAGGACGAACACGACTACTGGGGCCGAAGTGAGATAATCGTCTCGGTGGGCCACGTAGTCCGCTCCGTAGGCGTCGGGGTACAGTCGGTGCACGTCAGCGGGGGTCAAGTGTCGCTGAACCTCCCCCACGACGGTGTGGTTCTCGGCCAGTAGCCCGCGCACAGGGATCGGGTTGCTGCCGGGCTTGACCATACTCACTGTCAGTTGCCACCCGGGCCAGATGATGTCCGGCAGTGGCTGCCGCATCGACTGTGCCCAATCCAGAAAGCATGAACAATCCGGTCGGAGGGTCTCATCGGGATGCTTGGGCGGCGCATGGAAGACCAGTCTGCCAGCGTCGACGGCGCAGACCTCGCAGTGACCGGTGGTGCGGCCAGGATCCAAGCCGAACTCTGCAGCGGCGCGCTGGGTGCGGTAGCAGACCCACCACACATCCCACGGACCGTCCCCGGACCTCTCACGGGGCAGCCCGTGGCCGCTGACATGCTGCTCAGCTGCATAGGCAAGCAGCGCTTTGGTGCGGTCACGGTGACAGACCGGCAGCTCGTCAGCGATCCGGTCGGCGGTGCGGCTCACGGTGATCACGTTACGTGAGGTCGAAGTGGGCGGTGGCCGAGGTGTCTGGAGCCTCGGAGACCTCCAACTCTGCTGTTGCCAAGCCATAGCCGTGCAGGTACGGCAGTATTCGTTCGAGCAAGTAACCAGCGATGGTCTCAGTGGTGGTGTTGACCAGCGGTAAGACTACGACATCATCGGCGGGTAGAACATATCGCTTGCGACCGACGGCAATCGACAGAGTATCTTTCTCCGATGTGATCACCACTTCGGGGGTGCGTCCAGGAATCATCGTGCGGCGGCGCAAGGGGGTTATGGCCTCCCGCAAGGCGGCCTTGATCTCGCCGAAATCGATCAGCATTCCGTCGTCTCCCAGGATGCCAGCCAGCCGTAGTGTGACCTGGTAAGTGTGGCCGTGCAGGGGTTCGAGTTCGCCATCGTGCACTCCTGCGTGCGCGGCGGAGAAACCGAACTCGCCACGACCCACCTCTACTGTCATGAGCATCCTCGTTCTCCTTCAGCGGGCTGGATGGGTGAGGGTGACGAACTCGTGCCGAGCTCGGGCATCGTTCAGTAGTAGCCCATGCAGCGCTGACGTTACCGTCGTGGAGCCCGAGGCCTGCGCTCCGCGCAATGTCATACACAGATGTTCAGCGCGCAGTACCACGCCGACACCCTTGGGGATCAGATCTTGGGGTCAGACGGTGAGTGCACCACGGCTTGACCTGGGGTGAGGGCTCGTAAGCTGGCTCCGCGCATCGGGCAGCCCTTTGGCCTGCCCGTATAGCTCGATGTGAGCCCTCACGAGGGTCCCAGGTCAAGCCGTGGTGCACTCACCACTTGATACCAAGGATGTTCAGCGAGCCAGTCAGCAACCTGCATCGTTATACGCTCCTGCACTTGCGCGCGGTGGGAGAACAACTCCACCACCCGTGCGAGCTTGGACAATCCGATGATCCGCTTGCTGGGAAGGTAGCCGATATCAGCAGTGCCGATGAACGGCAGCGCATGATGCTCGCACAACGATCGGAACGGAATTCCTTGCACGAGAACTAATTGCTCGTAGCCTTCGATATTGTCGAACGTGGTCAGGTTGAACTCGCGAGGGGTGAGCAGCTCGGCATACGCCTTGGTCATCCGCGCCGGCGTCTCAGTGAGCGCTGCCTGACCCAAGTTAATGCCAAGAGCGGTCAAGAAAGCGTTCGCCGCTGATTCGGCGGCATCAAGGTCGCGGTTATGATGTTCTGCGGCGAAATGCAGTCGCGCTGTCACCGGCAGGCTCTCTGTGCTCACCGGTTAACCTCTTTGGGGGCCAGCGTCGCGCCCTTCTGAGTCTCTGGGGCGTCTAAGAAGTCACTGGGACGCCGGTAGATCACCAAGCCGACGCTGTCGGCAAACTGCAACGCACCGGGCTTGTGCACGCAAACTCGTACCCAGGGCGCCATGTGGTCGCCCACGATGATGCGGGCAATCTCCGACGCGAGTCTTTCCACCGTCAGGTAAGTGGAGGACTCAACGTGGGTGATGATGGCCTTCGTGGCAGTGCGGTAGTTCCACACCGCATTCATGCAGTCGGTAACTGCTGCTGGGCGAGCATTGGTTCCGATCTGAAGGCTGATCACCACATCTTGGCAGTCGCGGCGCTCCTCGTGGCTGGTCCCGATGACGCAACGTAGCCGCAGCTCGTCGACTTCGATCACATCATCACTCGGTGGCAGCTCGACGGGGACCGAGGGGCTGCCCGAGTGGGCAAGCGTGCGAGTCATGGTGCAGCTCCTGTGTTCTCTGACATGGCAAAGTCGGGGACATATGGCACGTGGCACGTGTTATGAGCTGAAGCATGCTTCATCGGAAGCTGGTTGTCAGGGGCACGTGGCACGTGCCCCGTACTGGAGCTAGGGTGCAGTCAAGTCGTCAACGCAGGAGGTGCATAGCGATGACAACCCCGCCAGTTGCCCGCTACCAGCAGGTAGCAGATCGTCTACGGGAAGCGATCATCACGGGCGAGTACCCACCTGGCCAGGCACTTCCGAGTGAGAGCGTGCTGGCCGAGCAGTATGAGCTCAACCGCACCACGATCAACAAAGCTGTCCGGCTGCTCGCCGTGCAGGGGCTGGTCACCGTGGAGCACGGGCGGGGCGCCTTTGTGCGGGTCCCGCGTCCGGTCATGCACGATGTGTCGACGTCGTACGTGACTCAGATCGGTGATCAACCTCGCGGGTCGTGGCACTCGGAGGCCGAGCGTCACGGTGTGCGAGGCACCCAGGAGCTCACGGAGGTGGGCGAGGTCGCCGCTGCCGAAGACATCGGCGGGCTTTTGGGCGTTGAGCACTCACCTCGGACCACGGTGACGGCATGAACGCGACAACGGCACTCGGCTTCCGGCGTGCCGATGACGGTTCGGTCGAGTTCCACGTCCACGACGATCGGCTGGAGGCATCCACTGAAACAGGTGACGATATGATGGAATGGGTTGTCGATCCTCCAGACTGACTCGATCGTAAGTATCCGGGAGTTTCCGTCAGATGGGTTTGTCGGTCTGGGGTCTTTTCGGGGTGGGTCCGGGCAGCACGCTGGGACCGCCGGTGGTCATCGGCGGGTAGGGCGTCGGGGTGTTCATCGTCGGTGCTGTCTTGCGGATCCGGTACTGCACCGATGGTCGCTCAGCGAACCCGGGTCGGCTCGCCCGCGATTCGGCTGTTCAGCGGGGTGTGCGGGAACGAGCTCAGCGTGCGCTTGAGCTCAGCGAACCCCGGCACGTGGGCCAGCGTCACCACTGCGTCCCAGAGCCGCCGCGCCTCGTCCCCGGTCACCACCTCGTCGATGACCGGGCCGAACAGCGCGGGTCCTCTCGGCGGGTCGAACCACAGGATCGGTTTGCCGACGTCCCCATCCACCCCGTCGACCGCGATGAACGTCTCCTCCCGCAGGGCCAGGTCGCGATCCGTGTCGGCTGCCGCTTTGGCGAGGTCGCCCGGCAGCCCGACTCGCTCCAGCACAGCCCCGAGGTCGCACGAGCGGGCCTCCTCGGCCAGCACCGCCTCGAAGGTCGCCTCCGCGGGCGGGTCACTGTTCCAGATCTCCTCGCCCATCGCGGTGTACGGCGCACCCACGACCTCCGTTCCATACTGTTCCCGCGCCGCGTCGACCACACGGAGCATCTCCAGACCGCGCTGGTGTGCGTGTGGGTAGTCCGAAGGGCGGTTCTCGTAGCCGATCGGTTCGTTGAGCAGCCGCAGCGCCAGCGGGCGCCACGTCACGTCGACCACCCCTGGCGACCTCGCACACCTATTGAGGTCCTCGCATAGCTCCGGCACGCTGCGAGGACCTCAGAAGCTGTGCGAGGTGCGGGCCAGGGCTGCGCGGAGGGATGAGGTGTGGATGTGGCGGGGGACGGGTTCGGCGCTGCTGTCTGGCGGGCCGCCGCGCCGGTGTTGGTTGTGCACGGTGGTGCTGGGCGTATCGTGCCGGAGGAGCTCGACGTGCCGCGGGCTGCCGCGGCAGGCGTGGGCTCAGGCGGAGCTTGACAGCGGCCATGGCGGTGCTGCGCGACGGTGGGTCCGCGCTCGACGCGGGCAGTTCGGTGAGTTGTGTACGGCTGAGTCCCGTCATAGCATCGTACCGCAACGGCTTCTCCGGATCGCTTCGAGGTCTGCCCGACAGCGAAACGAAACGGCAGGAGCCGTTGCCTTTCAACTATGACACGCGCAGTTCTCAGATTGTGCCGAGCATGTGACGGAATCTCGGCCACGCCCGACCGGGAAACTCGCCGGATCAGGCTTGTGAATAGGCCTCCGGAACCACAATAACACTCATTCACAACAATAAGAGGGAAATGAAATCGACAGTCCTAGACCTAGACGTCGAGCTTCCTCTCCTCGACGAGTTTCACCGCTCGGCTCGAGGAAAGAAAGTGGGAGTAGTCTATGGCCCTGTTTCCAGAGAAGACCGCCTTTACCTCGAACGCGCTCCACTTCGGATCGGGTATACAGCGATTATGGAGTCTCTGGCCAGGCTGGGTTTTGCATCTTTTAGATGCGACCCGACGACGCCGAGATTCCTTGACGACCTGAAATGCGCTGACTTTCTGTTCCTCAACATTCACGGCGAGTACGGCGAGGACGGGCGACTGCAAGGTTTCCTGGACTACCTCGGTCTCCGCTACACTGGCTCGGGCGTATTGCCGAGCGCGATCGGCCTCAACAAAATCATGTTCAAACGGGTCATAGGCGCGGCGGGTATACTCAATCCGTCGTACGCAAGGTCGGCCGCCGAGTCGGACGATTACGAAATTAATGAATCGAGCCTCACGGACCTGACGTTCCCGGTGATCGCGAAACCGGTGTCGGGTGGCAGCAGCATCGGAATACGACTCCTCCCGGATCTGGCGGCGGCGGAATCATTCCTCTCCGACCGGGAGACCTTTGCGCGGTACGGGCCTTCCTTCGTGGAGCAGTTCATCGAGGGGACACCACTCACGGTGGGGGTGCTGGAACTGGAGACGTGCGTGGTCGCGACACCCCCCATCGAGGTCAAGTTCGACGCGGAATTCTATGACGAGGGGACGAAACTCGACGAGCACGAAAAAGATCTTGTCGAATATAACGTCCGCTCGATGCCGGACGCCACCGATACGACACTACGCAAGACCGCGTTGAAAGTCCACCGGCTCCTCGGGTGTACGGGATTCTCTCGCATTGATTTCCTGATGGCACCTGACGCCACGTGTTACGTCCTTGAGATCAACACGTTGCCAGGCATGGCTTACGAGAGCAACTTCCCGATGGGCACCTCCGCGCTCGGACTCACCTTCGATCAGACCATATTGGCGATGCTACGCTCCTGCTTGTGGCCAAAAGAGGGCTGAACCTCCCGACTCACACGGTTCTCGACGTCCCGTACCGGGGCCAGCAGTTCCAACCACGACGCTGGCGGGACGACGGGTTCGACTCGGCTGAACAGGCGATATACTGGAGTCGGCGCTCGTGCGGTGTCGCCTGTGTAGGAATGCTCCTGGACTTCCACAATGGCCCCGGGCCATCGCTCGTGTCACTTCTCGCACAAGGTTTGGCCTTAGAAGGTTATTCACCACGCGGCTGGATACATGCGACGCTCGCTCGGATGCTCGACAGCCACGGCGTCCCGGCCGAAGCAATGCCGATCAGGTCAGCCGAAGAATTTGTCGACTCAGTCAGAAGCGGTATTCCATTCATCACATCTGTCGGCGACGAGTTCCCCACTGACGGGAACAAAGGAGGTCATCTCGTCGTGGTCACGGGTTGCACTGACGTCGGCGGCGCTCTGTCAGCTGTCTACTTCAACGACCCGTCGGCCTGGGGCAGATCCCATCACACTGTGACAGCAGAAAGGTTCTTCGCCAGTTTTACGGGGCGTGTTGTCCGTCCAGTCGAGACCGTACGACCCGCCGACAGTTGCGCGTTGCAGGCGTGGTAGCCTTACGCTCCGTAAGTGGTGATATCTAGGGAATCTATGATTCTGGCGGCCAACCAACCAGGGCTTTCTTCGTGTCGGGCAGCACCAACTAGGAGAGACCGAGAGCAAGCGGGACGGGAGTTTCCAGAGATGATCGACCTATCTGACTTGACGGAATCCGTCTCCGTGCTGGCGATTAATGAAGGCCGAACGCGGTTCAGAGCAGCGACAATCAATAGCCGTGACGTCGTGGACGGAGACCTGTTTTTCGCGCTCCGGGGACCCAGCCGGGACGGCCACGAGTTCGTTGTCGATGCCGCGCGGGCAGGCGCGGCGGGCGTGGTTGTCGAGAAAGATATAAATGGCCTTCCCAACGAACTGACTGTCGTCAAGGTTCCTAGCGCGTTGACAGCTTTACAGGCACTCGGAGCGGCAGTCCGGCGGAAATCAGGCGCTTCGTTCGTCGCGGTAACGGGAAGCGCCGGCAAGACCACGACCAAGAATATGGTGGACTGCGTCCTCGCCACGCGGTTCGATGTCCACAGCAGCAAGTCAAGTTTCAATAATCACCTCGGCGTGCCGCTCACGCTGCTGGGGATGCGGCCCGGTCACACTCACGTGGTCACCGAAATCGGAACAAACCACCGGGGGGAAATCAGCTCCCTCGCGCGGATCGTCGAACCAGACGTCGGACTTGTGACGAACGTCGGATTCGCGCACATCGGGAACTTCCGAGACCGCGCCGAACTGGCCGAAGAAAAGACGGACCTACTACGCTACGTGCGGACCGGAGGCACCTGGATCGTTAACGGCGACGACGGGCTTCTTACCGAGACCGCACGTCGCCTTCCCGCCGCTGCGGCGCTCGTCTCAGTCGGATTCGGCGACCACTGCACGCTCCGCGCTACCGAGGTGAGCTTCGACGAGTCAGGCACGATCGGCGCCGTCCTAACCGAAGAAGGCCAAAAGATACCGTTCACACTGTCCGCCTCCGGCAAACCATTTGTCTACGCCGCGCTCTTCGCTCTCGCGGTTGGCCGGATCTACGGCATCGACGTGGCCACCGGTACGGACGCGCTGCGCCATTTCACCGCACCGCAGGGCAGAGCGAACATCACCCGCCTGCCCAGCGGGCAACTGGTCGTAGACGACAGTTACAACGCGAGTCCTGACGCGACCCTCGCCGCGCTCGACCTTCTTGAGGCGATGCCCGCGAGCATTCGCGTCGCTGTGCTCGGCGAAATGCGGGAACTCGGCAACGAAACGGCGAACCTCCATAGGAAGGTAGGTCAGAAAACAGCTTCCGCGGCCACGCACCTCGTGGTCGTCGGCGATGGCGGGAAAACACTACTCGAAGGCGCCCGACAACGAGGGCTCCCGCCCGACAACATATGGCAGGCCGCATCCGCCCTTGAAGCCTACCGGATAGTGCAATCCATAGCGGCGCCAACCGGATCGGACGCCGCAGTGCTCGTCAAAGGCTCTCGTTTCACCCACATGGAAAGAGTGCTGCTCGGCCTCGGCGGAAAACGAGTCACGTGCCCCCTCGAAATATGCCACCTATACATCAACTGCGGCACCTGCCCGAAACTGGACAACGGCTGACATGGAATCCAGCGCGCGCAGGAACGAGAATCTGCCCCCAACCATCGAGGTGTGCCCGCTCGGCCACCACTTCCTTGGGAAGACGTGCGATGTGTGCGGCGGGCCAACCATGCACTCGTACCCACGTCGTGAAGGCGACTGCATCGCCTGCGGAGCCTTCTGCGGGGCACAAGCCTATTGCTGCAACTCGCCGTCGCCGATCACTCAACCAACCGACCAGTAGCCACCTTGGACTCAACTGGTCAGAGCACCACCGGGTATGATCATGTTGGAATCCGACCCGTGGAGCGATGTACGTGGCAAGTGGGAATGAAGTGATCGACGATGAGTGTGACGCAATCATGATTGGAGTTGCACGAAACGAATCGTTTCGTGAGATCGGCCTCAGGCTGGGTCGGCATCACTCGGTCATCTCTCGCGAGGTCCGTCGGAACGGCGGCCGAGACGACTATCGGGCGCGTGCTACGGCGGAACGAGCCGAGGTGATGCGCACGCGACCCAAGGAACGGAAGCTGGAGAAGAACACGCTCTTGCATGACACGGTCGCGGACGGTCTGCGGAAGGAATGGTCGCCGCAGCAGATCACGAAGAGACTCGTGCTCGATTTTCCTGACGATCTGGTGATGCGTGTGTCGTACGAGACGATTGATGAGACGTTGTTCGTCCAGGCGCGTGGGGAGTGCGCGACACAGCTGCGGCTCGCGTTGCGGACCGGGCGTGTGCACCGCAGGCCACGGGGCACGTCACGACCCAAGACGGCCCGGATCACCGGCATGGTCACCGTCAGCGAGCGGCCGGCCGAGGCGGACGACCGGGCCGTCCCCGGGCAGGGGGAGTCCGACCTGATCATCGGTGCGAAGGGGAAGTCGCGGATTCTCACGCTGGTCGAGCGGACCACGCGGTTCGTCCTCCTCCAGAAAATCCCCGACGACCGCACCGCGGGACGAGTCGCGCTCCTGCTCTGCACAGCCGTCAAGAGACTTCCCGAGGCCATGTGGCGGTCG
>JBOHEO010000144.1:0-14998 GCA_050701055.1 Pseudonocardia sp.
GCCCAAGACCGCCGAGACCCTGGGGCTGATCGGCAAGGACCAGCTCGCGCTCACCAAGCCCGGCGTGCTCATCGTCAACGCCGCGCGCGGCGGGCTCATCGACGAGGACGCGCTGGCCGAGGCCGTCCGGAGCGGGCACGTCGGCGGCGCCGGTATCGATGTCTACCTCACCGAGCCCACCACCTCCAGCCCGCTGTTCGAGCTGCCGCAAGTCGTCGTCACCCCGCACCTTGGCGCGTCCACCGACGAGGCGCAGGACCGGGCCGGCACCGACGTCGCCCGCTCCGTGCAACTCGCCCTGGCCGGGGAGTTCGTGCCCGACGCGGTGAACGTGCAGGTCGGAGGCGTGGTCGGCGAGGAGGTCAAGCCGTGGCTGCCGCTCACCCAGAAGCTCGGCGCCATGCTCTACGCCGTGACCGGTCGGCTGCCCAGCGCGGTCACCGTCGACGTCGCCGGTGAGCTGGCCGCCGAGGACGTCTCGGTGCTGGCGCTGGCCGCGTTGCGCGGGGTGTTCACCCATGTCGTCGAGGCCCAGGTCACGTTCGTCAACGCGCCGAGCCTCGCTGCCGAGCGGGGCGTCGACGTCGAGCTGACCACCGCCCCGGAGAGTGAGAACCACCGCAGCGTCGTTCAGCTGCGTGCCGCGATGCCGGATGGCGAGTCGATCACTGTATCGGGAACGCTCACCGGGCGTGCCCAGGTGGAGAAACTGGTGGAGGTCAACGGGCGGCACTTCGATCTGCGCGCCGAGGGCGAGGTGCTGCTCCTGGAGTACGCCGACCGCCCGGGTGTGATGGGCCGGGTCGGCTCGCTGCTCGGCGAGGCCGCGGTCAACATCGAGGCCGCGCAGATCAGTCAGACCACCGACGGGACCGACGCGATCATGCTGCTGCGCGTCGACCGGCCGGTGGATCCGGCGGTCCTCGGGCCGATCGGCGCGTCCGTCGGGGCCACGACCATCCGGATGATCTCCTTTCAGGGCTGAACCGGAGAGGCTCGCGCGAGCTGCCGGAAGTGGGGCCGGCGACTTCTTGACCGATCCCCGGACCGATTCACGTACGCTGTGCCGCCGTGAGAGCCCTTCGCCGTTTCACCGTCCGCGCCCAGCTGCCGGCGTCCCTCGCACCGCTGCAGACCCTGGCCACCAACCTGCGGTGGAGCTGGCACCCGGCCACCCAGGACCTGTTCGCCTCGCTCGACCCGGTCGCCTGGGAGCGGGCCGACCGCGACCCGGTCCGGTTGCTGGGTGAGATCTCCACCGCCAGGCTGGCCGAGCTGGTCGCCGACGCCGAGACGGTCGTGACCGTCCAGGAGCTCGCCGACGACCTGGCCGCCTACCTCACCGAGCCGCGCTGGTACCAGAACGAGCGGGAGGACGACCCAGCACTGCCGGCGGCGGTCGGCTACTTCTCGATGGAGTTCGGCGTCACCGAGGTGCTGCCGAACTACTCCGGTGGCCTCGGGGTGCTGGCCGGTGACCACCTCAAGGCCGCGTCCGACCTGGGCGTGCCGCTGATCGGTGTCGGGCTGCTGTACCGGTCGGGGTACTTCCGCCAGACGCTCTCCCTCGACGGCTGGCAGCTCGAGCACTATCCGGTGCTTGACCCGCAGGGCCTGCCGCTGCAGCTGCTCACCGGCACCGACGGCGAGCCGCTGCTCGTCGAGGTGGCGATGCCCGCGGGGCGGATGCTGCGGGCCCGGGTGTGGCAGGCCGCCGTGGGACGCGTCCCGCTGCTGTTGCTCGACTCCGACATCGAGGAGAACCAACCCGACCTGCGTGGCGTCACCGACCGGCTCTACGGCGGCGACCAGGACCAGCGGATCCGCCAGGAGATCCTGGTCGGCGTTGGCGGGGTGCGTGCCGTGCGGGCGTTCTGCGCCGCGACCGGGCACCCCGAGCCGGAGGTGTTCCACACCAACGAGGGCCACGCCGGCTTTCTCGGCCTGGAGCGGATCCGGGAGCTCCAGGTCCAGCACGGGCTGAGCTTCGACGAGGCCGTCGCCGCGGTGCGCGCCGGCACGGTCTTCACCACCCACACGCCGGTACCCGCGGGCATCGACCGGTTCCCGGCCGACATGGTGTGCCACTACTTCGCCGCGGGGCGCAGCGACAGCGGAGCGCCCGGCAGCGACCCGGCTACGGCGCTCCTTTCCGGCGTCCCGACCGACCGGGTGCTCGCCCTGGGCGCCGAGGAGAACGCGGGCATGTTCAACATGGCGCACATGGGGCTGCGGCTGGCCCAGCGCGCCAACGGCGTGTCGCGACTGCACGGCGCGGTCTCGCGCGGCATGTTCGGCGGGTTGTGGGAGGGCTTCGACGCGGCCGAGGTGCCGATCGGCTCGGTCACCAACGGCGTGCACGGGCACACCTGGGAGGCCCGCGAGGTCACGGCGCTGCTGGGTGAGCCGGATCCCGGCGCCGGTGGCTCGCCCGAACAGCCGGCCACCGACGAGACGATCTGGGAGCTGCGCGGCGCCCTGCGCGCCCGGCTGGTCGCCGAGGTGCGCCGCCGGGTGCGCGAGGCCTGGCTGCAGCGCGGGGCGTCCACCCCCGAGCTGGGCTGGACCGACCACGTCTTCGACCAGGACGTGCTCACCGTCGGGTTCGCCCGCCGCGTCCCGACCTACAAACGCCTCACCCTCATGCTGCGCGACAAGGACCGCCTGCGTGACCTGCTGCTCGACCCGCACCGGCCCGTGCAGCTCGTCGTCGCCGGCAAGTCGCACCCGGCCGACGACGGGGGCAAGGCGCTCATCCAGGAGATCGTGCGTTTCGCCGACGACCCGGCTGTGCGGCACCGGATCGTCTTCCTGCCCGACTACGACATGTCGATGGCCCGCTACCTGTACTGGGGCTGTGACGTCTGGCTGAACAACCCGCTGCGCCCCCTGGAGGCCTGCGGGACGTCCGGGATGAAGTCCGCGCTCAACGGCGGGCTGAACCTGTCGATCCGCGACGGCTGGTGGGACGAGCTCTACGACGGCGCCAACGGCTGGGCGATCCCCACCGCCGACGGCATCACCGACCCCGTCCGGCGCGACGACCTCGAGGCCAACGCGCTCTACGAACTGCTCGCCACCCAGATTGCGCCGGCCTTCTACGAGCGCACCGCCGGGGTGCCGACGCGGTGGGTGGAGCTGGTCCGGCACACCCTCACGACGCTGCGCCCGCAGGTGCAGGCCACCCGGATGGTGCGGGAGTACGTCGAGAACTGGTACGCGCCCGCGGCGCGAGCGGCGGCCGTGATCCTTGCCGACGATTTCGGTGCGGCACGCGTGCTGGCCACCTACCGGGCCCGGCTGGGCGCGTCCTGGTCGCGCGTGCGGGTGGCCGGCGTCGACACCTCCGGGCTACCGGACACCCCGGTGGTCGGGGCGCCCATGACGGTTCGTGCGGCCGTGCACCTGGCCGGGCTGAAGCCGTCCGACGTCCTGGTCGAGGCCGTGATCGGGCGGGTGGACGAGAGCGAGGAGCTCAGCGACACCGTCACCGTGGCGATGAAGCACATCGGCCGTTCCGGTGGGGACGGTGAGCGGTTCGAGGCCGTGGTTCCGTTGCCACACGCGGGGCTCGCGGGTTACACGGTGCGGGTGCTGCCGGCCCACCGCCTCCTGGCGACGCCCGCGGAGCTGGGCAAGGTCGTGCTGGCCGGCTGAGTCCCAGTCTCCTCCTCCTTTCACTGTGGTGCGCCGGGGGTGAGCTGCGGGGGCTGGGGATCAGCCGCAGCAGCCACCGCCGCAGTACCCGCCACCGGCTGGGCGGGCCGGGGCGCCCGAGCGGGGGGCGGCTCCGCGCGCGCCGGCGAGGGCGACGGTGGACAGCAGCTTGACGGTGTCGGCGTGGCCGGCGGGGCAGGCTGCCGGATCGCCGGAGGCACTCATGGGGCGATTCACCTCGAAGGTCGTGGTGCATGCGCGGCAGCGGAACTCGTAGCGTGGCACGGTGTGCACGCTACCCGGTTTCGGCGATCATCGCGGGCCGGCTCCGTCGAAGGAGCAGCAACGACCGCGGCGGCAGAGTGATCGTCGTGCCACCGGGGAGGGGGCGCCGGGACGGCGGGACACCATCGGTGCGGGTGCTGTCGAGCTCGGGGACGAACGGTCCGCCCGCGGGCAGCGTGGCCGACACCACCTCGTCGCCGGCGTGCAGCAGCACCAGCCACTCCCCGGCGAGCAGCAGCCCGAGGGTGTGCAGGCCGGGGTCGCGCCAGTCCGGCCCGGCGGTCGGCCGGCCGGCCGGGTGCCACCACAGCACGTTGTCGACGGTGTGGAACCGGTCGCGGTGCAGGGCAGGCGACGACCGGCGGATCCGGGCGACCCGGGTGATGAACGCGGTGAGCGACTCCGCCGTGTCCCGGTCGCGCCCGTCCTGGGTCCAGTCCACCCAGGACGTCTCGTCGTCGAGGCAGTAGGCGTTGTTGTTGCCGCGCTGGGTGCGCCAGAGCTCGTCCCCGCCGAGCAGCATCGGGGTTCCGGTGGACAGCAGCAGCGTCGCGAGCAACGCCCGGGCCGTCGCGAGCCGCCGGGCCGCGATCATCGGTGAGGATGTCTCGCCCTCCACACCGAAGTTCTGCGAGCGGTTGTCGTCGGTGCCGTCGCGGCCCGCCTCCCCGTTGGCCTCGTTGTGTTTGCGCTCGTAGGAGACGAGGTCACGCAGGGTGAAGCCATCGTGCGCGGTGATGAAGTTGACCGACGCCCACGGCCTGCGTCCGGAGCCGCGGTACAGGTCGGAGCTGCCGGTGAGCCGGGAGGCGACCTCGCCGATGCCGCCGTGGCCGCGCCAGAAGTCGCGCACGGCGTCGCGGTAGCGCCCGTTCCACTCCGACCACGCCACGCCGAAGCCGCCGACCCGGTACCCCTCGCCGGTGGCGTCCCACGGCTCGGCGATCAGTTTGCGCCGGGACAGGATCGGGTCGATCGCGATCGCGGTGAGCAGCGGGGCGTGCGGGTCGAACGCGCCCGAGCGCGGCCGGCCGAGGACGCTCGCCAGGTCGATCCGGAACCCGTCGACGCCGAACACCGTGACCCAGTGCCGCAGTGCGTCGCAGACCAGCCGGATCACCGTCGGCGAGCCGGAGTCCAGGGTGTTGCCGGTGCCGGTGATGTCGGCGTCGTAACCGTTGCCGCCCAGGGAGTAGTACGCCGGCGCGTCGAGGCCGCGGTAGGACAGCGTGGTGCCGGCGACGCCGCCCTCACAGGTGTGGTTGGGCACCATGTCGAGGATCACCTCGATGCCCGCGGCGTGCAGCGCCGCCACCATGGCCCGGAACTCGTCGATCTCCGCGCCGGGCGTGCTCGCGTATCTCCCGTTCGGGGCGAGGAAGCCCAGCGTCGCGTAGCCCCAGTAGTTCGGCGTCCCACGATCCAGCAGCGCTGGCTCGTCGGCGATCGCGGTGACCGGCAGCAGCTCGACCGCCGTCACGCCGAGCCGCCGGAGATGGGAGATCACAGCGGGGTGCGCCAACCCCAGGTAGGTGCCGCGCTGTTCGGGTGGCACGTCCGGATGGCATCTCGTGTAGCCGCGGACGTGCAGCTCGGCGAGCACGGTCTCCGACCAGGGTACGTCCGGGCGCCGTCCGGGTGCGGCGAGGTCCGTGGCGGTGACGACGGACAGCGGCACGTGCCCGAGCGAGTCCAGCATGCTCGGCGGCCCGGTCATCGGGTCGTCCACCCACCCGCGCGCGGCGTCGAGGTCGGTGACCCGGCCGATGATCCGCCGGGCGTAGGGGTCGACGAGGATCTTGGCCGGGTTCGCCCGCAGCCCCTGCCACGGGCGGTACGGGCCGTGCACCCGGTAGCCGTAACGCTGCCCCGGCGTGACTCCGGGGACCCGCCCGTGCCACACCCCGAAGGTGTGCTCGGTGAGCTCCACGCGGCGCTCGACGAGCGCGCCGTCGTCCTCCACGAGGCAGACCTCCACCACATCCGCGCTGGTGGAGGCGACAGCGAAGCGGACCCCGCCGGCGTAGGCGTGGGCACCCAACGGGAAGACCGGCACGATCGGCGAGGATAGGGCCCGTGGCCGTGTCCGAACCCCTCGATGAGTCCACCGACACTCCGAAGCAGCCCGATCTGACCGACCTGGTCATCCGGATGGACGCCGTCGCGGTGCGGCGCGGCCCCGCGACGCTGGTCACCGCGATCGACTGGGCGGTCGAGCTGGACGAGCGCTGGGTGGTGATCGGCCCCAACGGCGCAGGCAAGACCACGCTGCTGCGACTGGCGGCGGCGGAGCTGCACCCGTCGGCGGGCACCGTGCACGTGCTCGGCGAGCGGCTCGGCCGGGTGAACGTCGTCGAGCTGCGGACGCGCATCGGGCTGTGTTCGGCGTCGCTTGGCCAGCGGGTGCCCGCTGAGGAGATCGTTCGCGACGTCGTGATCAGCGC
The DNA here is from genome assembly GCA_050701055.1 of Pseudonocardia sp. Classification (GTDB taxonomy): domain Bacteria; phylum Actinomycetota; class Actinomycetes; order Mycobacteriales; family Pseudonocardiaceae; genus Pseudonocardia. Next base: position 6,387 of record JBOHEO010000144.1, read on the forward strand.
CGGGTACGGTGTGCTGGGTCGCTGGCGTGAGCACTACGCCGACGTCGATGTCGACCGTGCGGACCAGCTCCTCGACGCGCTGGGGGTGCGGGCCCTGGTCGACCGGGCCTTCGGCACCCTGTCGGAGGGGGAGCGCAAGCGCACCCTGATCGCGCGGGCGCTGATGACCGACCCCGAGCTGTTGCTGCTCGACGAACCGGCCGCCGGGCTGGACCTCGGGGGGCGCGAGTACCTGCTCGGCCGGCTCACCGCGCTGGCCGCCGACCCCCATGCGCCCGCGTCGGTGCTGGTCACCCACCACGTCGAGGAGATCCCGGTGGGCTACAGCCACGCGCTGCTGCTGCGCGAGGGTGCCGTGGTGGCCGCGGGACTCCTGGAGGACGTGCTCATCGACGAGAACCTGTCGGCCACGTTCGGACTGCCGCTGGTGGTGCAGCGCCGGCGCGGGCGTTACAGCGCCTGGCTGCGCTGATCGATAAGGTCGGCCCTATGGCGATGACGGAGTTCGTGGACCTCGAGGTCGACGGTGGGGTGGGCACGATCCGGCTCGCTCGCCCGCCGATGAACGCGTTCAACCGTCAGGTGCAGGAGGAGCTGCGGGCCTGCGCGGAGGAGGCGACCCGGCGCGCGGACGTTCGAGCGGTCGTCGTCTACGGCGGGGAGAAGGTGTTCGCCGCGGGTGCGGACGTCAAGGAGATGGTGGGGATGTCGTACGCGGACATGGCCCCGGTCGCCCGGCGGCTGTCGGCGTGCTTCGGGTCGATCTCAGAGATCCCCAAGCCCACGGTGGCCGCGATCACCGGCTATGCGCTCGGTGGCGGCCTGGAGGTGGCGCTGGGATGCGACCGGCGGATCTGCGGCGACAACGCCACGCTCGGCCAGCCCGAGATCCTGCTCGGCATCATCCCCGGCGGTGGCGGCACGCAGCGGTTGGCCCGGCTGATCGGGGCGCCGCGGGCCAAGGACCTGATCTTCACCGGGCGGATGGCGCGGGCCGACGAGGCGCTGGCGATCGGGTTGGTCGACCAGGTGGTGCCCGCCGACGAGGTGTACCCCGCTGCGCGGTCCTGGGCCGAGCAGTTCGTCGACGGGCCCGCGGCGGCGCTCGCGGCGGCGAAGAAGGCCATCGACGGCGGGCTCGACGTCGACCTGCGCACGGGGCTCGATCTGGAGGCGGAGATCTTCGCGGCGCTGTTTGCCACGGAGGACCGCGCGGTGGGCATGACCTCGTTCGTGGCGAACGGGCCGGGGAAGGCGCAGTTCACGGGGCGCTGAGTCGCCCGGGTCGGGCTGAGGCGTCTGTTCAGGAATGGGTGGTGAGGTTGCGCGCGATGCCGTCCGGCTCCCCTCGTCCGTCGAACGGACTGATGATCGACGGGCGACCGGCCGCCACCCGGTTCCGCACGGCGCGCAGTTCCTCGGTCGCCGTGTAGCGGCGTGCCCGGGTCTCGCCGACGGGAGTCAGCAGTTCTGCGGCGACCATCATCCGCAGGTCCCGCGCTGCGGTACCCGGCTCGACCTCGGCGTCGCGCTCGTACCCCGAGCGCCGGACGCGTAGCCCGGATGCAGCATCGAACAGGGCGGTCAACGTCCGGTCGGGCAGGCGTCGGGATGCCGCGAGGTCGCTGAGTTCCTGCCACAGCCGAGACGCCTCGTCGACCCGGCGAAGCACGGTCTGAGCTTGGACGTGGTGCGCGACCAGTGTGTACCGGACCCAGCTTCGGGTATTCCGCTCCGGGTTCCACCTTCCGGCGCCGACGTCGGCCAGGACCTCGTAATAGCTGTTGGTGTTGCGCCCCAGCCATTCCTCGATGCTGCTGAACTCGGGAGCAAGCACCTGCTCGCGGGCCAGGACGAGCGTCTGGAGGGCCCGCGCCATGCGGCCGTTCCCATCGCGGAAGGGGTGGATCATCACCAGGTTGAGGTGCGCCATGGCCGCGCGGACGAAGGCCGGAGCGTCGTCGGGCTCGCTCAACGCGACGCTCAACTCCGTCATCAGGCCAGGGACGAGCTCGGCATCTGGCCCCTCGTAGACGGTGAGGTCGCGGTCGTCGTCGCGGACGTAGATCGGGCCGCGGCGGTACTGGCCGGGACTGTTGCGCAGATCATGTCCCAGCATCATGAAATGCAGGCTCCGCAGCAGCGAGGCGTCGATGCCGACGTGCGGGTCCTCACCGAGCTGCTGGATGTAGGTCAGGGCGTTGCGGTAGCCGACGATCTCCAGCGACGTTTGCCGGTCGGCGTCGGATGGCTCGTCGTCGTCGAGCAGGGCGAGTGCGTCATCGAGGCTGACGTCGTAGCCCTCGATGCTGTTCGACCCCTGAATGGCGCGTGCTTTCAGATTCCGTCGAAGCACACCCTTCCAACGCCGCGGCTCATGCAGCACGTGGCGCAGACGGTGCCGGAAGCCGTCGATCTCACCGAGGACGCGGCGCTCCTCGTCGGTCAGGTCGGGGGGGCGGAACAGCATGGAGTCAGTGTCGAGATTGATGAATCATCCGTCAACATGAACGGATGATTCATCAATCCGTGCACGCGGGCCACGTCATGCCGCGAACAGCTCACCGACCGGCAGGTCGAAGCCAGGCAGCAGTGGGCTCGTCAGCTGCTCGCCGGGACCGACCTCGATCACGTCGTCGAACGAGCCCGCGCGGTAGACGAGCACGGTGTGGGCCGGAGTGTCGACCAGCCACAGCTCCTTGGTTCCCGTCGCACGGTACTCGGCAAGCTTGCGGCCGATGTCGCGGTGCCCCACCGACAGTTCTGCGCGACTTCTGTCGGTGCCCGTGCCTATGCTCCCCGGTCATGAGCGCGGACTCCGGACCCCACCCGCACGCCACCGCCGACGAGGTCGAGGCGGCGCGGCGCGATCCGAAGCTCGCCAACGTCCTCTACCACGACTGGGAGGCCGGTTCGTACGACGAGAAGTGGTCGATCTCCTACGACGAGCGCTGCATCACCTACGCCGCCGACCGCTTCCGCTACATAGCGGGGGAGGCCGGCTGGCCCTACGGCCGGGCGCTGGAGCTGGGCTGTGGCACCGGGTTCTTCCTGCTCAACCTGATGCAGGCCGGAGTCGCCGCGCGGGGCTGTGTCACCGACCTGTCGCCGGGCATGGTCGCGGCCGCGCTGCGCAACGCTCGTGCACTGGGCCTGGACGACGGCGCCATTGACGGCCGCGTCGCCGACGCCGAGCGCATTCCCTACGACGACGGCACGTTCGACCTGGTCGTCGGCCACGCGGTGCTGCATCACCTACCCGATGTCGAGCTCGCGCTGCGCGAGGTGCTGCGCGTGCTGCGCCCGGGCGGGCGGTTCGTCTTCGCCGGGGAGCCGACGCGGATCGGCGACGCCTACGCTCGCCGCCTCGGGTGGCTGACCTGGAAGGTAACCACCACGGTCACCAAGCTGGCACCGCTGCGGGGGTGGTGTCGCCCGCAGGCCGAGCTGGCGGAGTCGTCGCGGGCCGCGGCGCTGGAGGCCGTCGTCGACCTGCACGTCTTCGATCCCGCCGCGCTGGAACGGCTCGCCCGCCGCGCGGGGGCGCCGGATGCGCGGGTGGCCACCGAGGAGCTCACCGCGGCGATGCTCGGCTGGCCGATTCGCACGTTCGAGGCCGCGGTGTCGCCCGGCAAACTCGGCCCGGGCTGGGCGATGTTCGTTTACCGCTGCTGGCAGCGGCTGTCCTGGCTGGACCGCACGGTGCTGTCGCGGATCGTGCCGCGGGCCTGGTTCTACAACGCGCTCGTCACGGGAACGAAGCCGGCCAGGTAGGACGCCGTCATGAGAACCCCGGACGTGCATCGCCCACTGGAGCCGCTGTGGCGCGGCTTGATCGTGTACCGGGTCCTGACGCTGGTCAGCGCCGTGGTCGTGGTGCTGATCTCGCTCGACGAGTACGCCGCGCCCGGCGGCGCCATCGGAGTGCTGGTGGCGATGGTGGCCTGGACCGCGGTGTCCGGCTACGGCTACCTCGGCGGCCGGACCGAGGCTCTGGACCGCCGCGGATGGCTCGCGCTCGCCGACCTCGCCGTCACCGGCGCGGTGTTGGCCGCCACCCCGCTCGTGCAGACCCCCGCCCAGATCGCCGCCGACGCGCCGGTGATGGGCTCGTTCTGGACCGCACCCGCGGCGCTGGCGTGCGCGATCGCCTTCGGGTTCGGCGGCGGGCTCGGTGGGGGGCTGGTGATCTCTGCCGTGCTCGTTGCCGTGCAGGCCGATGTGGCAAACGAACTGGGCGACGTCCAGCTCACCATGCTCGCCGCGATGACCATCGGTTTCGCCGCAACGGTGCTGCGCCGCTCGGCCGAACGGGTGCGTCGGGCCGTGGCGACCGAGGCCGCGGCGGCCGAGCGGGAACGGCTCGCCCGCGCCGTGCACGACGGGGTGCTGCAGGTGCTCGCGCACGTCAAGCGGCGCGGCGAGCAGCTCGGCGGGGCGGCTGGTGATCTCGGCGTGTTGGCCGGCGAGCAGGAGATCGCCCTGCGCACCTTGCTGACCACCGGACCCGCCCCCACCGACGCGCAGGGTCACCGCGATCTCGAAGCCGCGCTGCGCACTCTGGCGTCGGCACGGGTCACGGTCGCGACGCCGGGGTATCCGGTGGAGCTGCCCGCGGGTGTCGTCGACGAGCTGGTGGCGGTCGTCGTCGCCGCGCTGGCCAACGTGGCGTTGCATGTCGGATCGCAGGAGCCCGCGTGGGTGCTGCTCGAGGTCGTCGGGGACCGGGTGGAGATCAGCGTGCGGGACGAGGGGCCGGGGATCCCCGCGGGCCGGCTCGCCGCCGCCGAGGTCGAGGGCCGGCTCGGCGTCGCCCGGTCGATGTGCGGCAGGGTAGGCGAGCTGGGTGGCACGATCACCCTCGACACCGGGCCCGGGCGGGGCACGGAGTGGATCATCAGGATGGTTGGGCCGTCATGAGCGAGCGTGCGAGCGGGTCGTCGACACCGAGTGAGCGTGCGAGCGGGTCGTCGACACCGAGTGAGCGTGCGAGCGAGTCGTCGACACAGCGGGACGCGCAGATCACCGTCATGGTCGTGGACGACCACCCGATCTGGCGCGAGGGCGTGGCCCGCGACCTCACCGAGCGCGGGCTCACCGTCGTCGCCACCGCCCCCGACGCCGACGCGGCGGTCCGCATCGCGGTGGCCACCCACCCGCGGGTGGTGCTCATGGACCTGCGCCTCGGTGCGACATCGGGCGTGCGGGCCATCGAGGGCATCCTCGCGAAGCTGCCCGGGACGTCCATCCTGGTGTTGTCCGCGAGTGGTGAGCACACCGATGTGCTGGCGGCGGTGAAGGCCGGGGCCACCGGCTACCTCGTCAAGTCGGCGGGGGTCGAGGAGCTGATCGCCGCCGTGCGGCGCACCGCGGACGGGTTTCCGGTGTTCACCCCGGGGCTGGCCGGACTGCTGCTGGGGGAGTACCGGCGGCTGGCGGGGGAGCCCGAAGGTGGCGGCGGGGCACCGGTGTTGACCGAGCGCGAGACAGAGGTGCTGCGGCTGGTGGCGAAGGGCCTCACCGCGCGCCAGATCGGCGAGCGGTTGGTGGTCTCGCACCGCACCGTCGAGAGCCACGTCCAGAACACGTTGCGCAAGCTCCAGCTGCACAACCGCGCCCAGCTCGTGCGGTACGCCATCGAGCAGGGCCTGGCCGGCGACTGATCGGGCGGCGAGCCGCACACGTTCCGTGAGATTCTCCACGTTCGGGTGGTGATGTCCGAATCGCCCCAGGGCCTGGCTCCACTCGTGGAGGATTGTCGATCCAGGCCGAGCGGCGGGAGAGGTGAATGAGTGGGACCGGGCAGGCCGCGTCGCTCGTCACCGTCGTGCTGGTGGACGACCCCGACGGGCCCACAGTCGGTCGTAGCGCCGCCGCTGAGGCCCTCGAGGCCCACGGGCTCGACCTGCTGGCCCCCGCCACCGCCCCGTGCGACGCGGCCCACGTCGTATCCGAGGTTCGGCCGGAAGTCGTGGTGGTCGATCTCGACGGCACGCCGGCCGACTACGCCGCCCTCTCCGCGATCGACTCCATCACCACCCAGGTGCCGGACACCCCGGTGCTCGCCATCTCGTCCTGCGACGGGCACGCCGCCGTGCTCGCCGCCGTACGCGCCGGTGCCGCGGGCTACCTGGTCAAGTCGGCGAACGTGGTCGGCCTCGGGGACGCCGCGCGCCGCGTCGCCGCCGGTGAAGCGGTGTTCTCCCCGGGGCTCGCCGATCTGGTGCTCGAGGAGCACGGCCGGCTGACCGGCCCGGCCGTGACCCGGCCGATGCAGTTGACCGACCGGGAGTCCGACGTGCTCCGACTGGTGGTCGACGGGCTCACCGCGCGCCAGATCGCCACCCGGTTGGTGCTCTCCCCTCGCACCGTGGAGAACCATGTCCAACGCGTGCTGCGTAAGCTACGCGTCCCCAACCGGGCGGCGTTGGTGCGCCACGCGATCGAGCGTGGCCTCGCCTGATCCGCCCCGGGCCGTCGCTCCGGAGTGCGATCAACCGAGGTGGCGGAGACGCTCCCGTAGAGGTCGCGGCCGGGGTCGGGGACGGCGCTGAGCGCGGTGCGCACCCGCTCCACCGCGGCCACAGTGGTGTGACCGCGGTGGGCGGCGGGAAGTGCCAGCACCGGGCCGAGGGCCTCGGCCGCACCGTCCACCGCGCCTCGGGCCACCCGAGCCACCGCGAGAGAGCAGCGGGCGGACGCTTCGCTTTTGAACGAAGCCATCGGGTAGGGCGCGTAGAGCTCCAAGGATTCCAGGGCGAATCGTTCGGCATGGCCCGCCTCCGGTGCGCCACCCCAGGAGAGCGCAGCGGCGGCTTGGCTGAGCTGGTTGGGCCGGGTGAAGATGCACACAGCCCGCCGAGGACGTCGAGCTCGTCGGGCTGCGCCCGGTCCTGCGCGTCGGCCGCCCGAGCCACGGCGGCATGGGCCTCGTCGAACCGGTTCAGCGCGCCCAGTGCGCATGCTTCGCCGCTGGCCAGCAGTACCGCCGCGGTGCTGCGGCTGCGCTGCGCAGACTCGGCGCCGAGCTGGGCATAGCGCAACGCATCGTCCCAGCTCCCGGAGTGGTAGGCGATGTTCGCTTGCAGGCCGCGGATCCAGGTGCGCAGCCCGTCATGGCCGGCATTGTCCGCGCAGGCATAACCCGTGCGGGCCTGGTCATCGCGTCATGGGTCGCGCCGAGATCCCGGGACGCCATCGCCATCAGGCCGCAGGTGATCCCGGCGACCAGGTACAGGTCCCGGGCCTGGTCCGGCCGCTGGTGTCCCTCCAGCAGGACGAAGGTGCGGTCCTGAGTATCGACCAGATCACCGAGCAGGGTCGGCAGTGGTTGCTGGTTGTAGATGACGATCAGGCGGCGGAGGTCGTCGAAGAGTTGATCGAGCGTTTCGGCCCCGACGTTGGCCACCTCGATCCGGGAGAGGAAGTCCCGAGCCCGGGTCCGCGCTCATCGCGATCACCTGTCCGTCCCAGTCGGTCCACGCGGCACGCCGCGCCGTGACCGCCCTATTGTGACGCACGAGTGACCCGGCACCAGGGTTCGGGAGCGGGAGCCCGGTCACCGGCGCCCCCGCCGGCACCTCGTCAGCCACCCGCGGCCCGGCGGTACCGGACCTCTCGGGACGATCCTCGCGCCCCGCGATGACCGGGCCGGAGGGTCTGGGAGGTTCGGGGACGTCGAACAGTTGCCGGACGGAGTACCCGGGGAACAGGGCTCCGAGCACGGTGCAGTGCTCGGGGTGCGGCAGCCCGGTCGTCTCGCCGCAGATCCAGCGGTGGAACTGCTGTTCGGCCGGGCGGCCGCGAACTTGGTGTCGATCGTCGCGGCCGCGAGGTCGTAGGCCCGGCGGAACTCGCGGTAGTGGTGCAGGCAGCGACGCCGCAGCAGTTCCCGCATCAAATCCCTTTCCGGCGCCACCGATCGCGCGAAGCATAACCACGCGATCGGACAAACACCCCCCGCGCCCACGACTCTCGGCCTTCATGACACCACCACGGGACGTGATGGAACCGCTATGGTCGCCGGGCTGGCGGGAATCAGCACCGCCCACCTGCGTAACCCAGAGACCGGAGCCGCCGCACTCGACCGGCTGTCGCTGATCGCGGCCCTCGCCGAGATACCGCAGTCCACCCAGCAGAGCTGATCAGACTCCGACTGCAGACACCGGATCACCTGAACTTCGCGGGCTACGACCGTTTGAGCTCAAGCGGCCGGGTTCAATCCCGCATCGCGGGCATCTGGTCGGTGATCAGCGGGAGCCTCGGCCCGATCATGACAGTGCCTCCACGTCGGCGAATGTCGGCAGGGACGGCTGCGCGCCCGCCCGGGTGGCGGCGAGTGCTCCGGCCGCGCAGGCGAACCGGAGCGCACCCGCGTCGGTTGCGCCGTCGAGCAGCGCCACGGTCAGGGCGGCGGTGAAGGCGTCGCCGGCTGCGGTGCCGTCCACCGCGGTGACCGATGGGGGGATCGCCCGGGCCACCTCGCGGCCGCCGCGGCGCAGCACAGCCCCGTCCGCGCCGTGGGTCACCGCGACCGCGCCCGCCACGTCCAGCCCGTCGAGCGCGGCGTCCTCGGCCCGGTTGACGACGACGAGGTCGGTCCGGCGCAGCAC
>JBOHEO010000145.1:0-14859 GCA_050701055.1 Pseudonocardia sp.
CGCCAGGCCCGGCCGGCCGTCGCGACCGCCGCCGGGGAACCGGGTGGCACGAGGCGCAGGGCCTGCGGGTCGGGCATCGCCAGCACGACGACGTCGGCACGCTCGCCGTCGACGGTCGGCCCGGCGCCGACCTGGCGCACCTCCCGATGGAGCTCAGGATGCACGCCCTCGGCGAGCTGAGAGACAAGGCTCGAGAGCCCACCGGGGGCGGCCCAGCGCACCGGACCGCCGGCGTGGGTACGGGTGCCGCCCTCGATGACGGTCAGCTCCTCGGTCCACGGGTGCGCGAGCCCAGCACTGCGCCACCGGGCCACGACCTGGGCGAACTCCGGGTGGCGCACCGTGAAGTAGGCGGCGCCGAGATCCACCGGGCGGCCGTCGAGCAGCGGGCTGGCCATCCGGCCACCGACCGCGCCGGCCTGCTCGAGGATGCGGACCGGGACGGAGGCCGCGGCCAGCTCGGCGGCGCACGCGACGCCGGCGATGCCCGTTCCGACCACGATCACCGACATGGTCGGCCAGGGTAGCCTCCGGATCGGGATTCAGCGTCGCGTATCGGTGAGCAGAGCTGCACCGCGGGCGAGGCGCGCGTTCCACCATTCGCCTCGGTCACCGTTGCGGCACCGGCCCCGCGCGCACCGACGGACACCCTCGAACCCGCGTAGACCCCCCGCGCGGGTGCGCACCCTGCGCGCGCCGGACACGCAACGAACGGAACTTTCGTCCAGTAGCTCTGGACGAAAGTTCCGTTCGTTGGTCGGGGGCGCGGGGGAGCGGGAGCGGGGCAGCGGGCAGCTATCCCACCAGCTCATGGTCGGCGGGGTTCACCCGGCGGGTGCGGCGGCGGAACCGGAAGGTGTAGTCCGGCCACAGGATCCGGTTCTTGCCGTCCTCGTCGAGATACCAGCTCGCGCAGCCACCCTGGATCCACACCGAGCCGTCGAGCCGGCGCTGGATCCCTTCGTTGAACGCGTCCTGCCGGTCACGGCGGGTGTCGATGGCCGTGGCGCCGCTCGTGTCGACCAGCCGCAGTGCGTCGAGCACGTAGCTCAGCTGCGACTCGATCATGTAGACGATCGAGCTGTGGCCGAGCCCGGTGTTGGGGCCGGCGAGTACGAAGAAGTTCGGGAATCCGGCGATCGTGGTGCCGAGGAACGCCTCCGCCCCACCCCGCCACTGGTCGCCCAGCTTGATCCCGTCACGCCCGGTGACCGACACCCTCAGCAGGCTGTCTGCGATCTTGAAGCCGGTGCCCAGGATGATTGTGTCGACCTCGTGCTGCACGCCGTCAGCGGTCACCACCGCGGTCTCGGTGATCCGGACGATCTTCTCGGTCTCGACGGCCACGTTGGCCCGCTTGAGCGCCGAGTAGTAGTCGTTGGACAGCAGGATGCGTTTGCAGCCGATGGTGAAGTCGGGCCTCAGCTTGACCTGGAGATCGGGTCGGTCGGCGAACCAGCGGTCGAGATAGGTCCGCGCGATCTTCTCCATGACGGCCATTCGCCGGGGGTCGAGGAACCCGGCGACGAGGCTCTCGTTGCGGGCGTAGATGATCGCCCGCTGGAGCTTCTGCGCAACGGGGAACGCCGCGTAGAGCCGGCGCAGCGTCGGGGGGATCGGGCGGTCGGGCTTGGGCAGGACCCACGACGCGGTGCGCTGGAACAGCGTCAACGACGCGACGTCCCCCACGATCCGCGGCACGAACTGGACCGCGCTCGCTCCGGTACCGACCACGGCGACCCGGCGACCCGTCAGGTCGTGCGCGTGGTCCCACTGCGCGGAGTGGAAGACCTTCCCGGCGAACCGGTCGAGCCCCTCGATCTCGGGGATCGACGGCTCATGCAGCGGCCCGGTGCCCCAGATGACGGCACGGGCCGCGACGATGGTGCCGTCGGCGATCTGCACCGTCCAACCGGAGCCGTCCCACTCCGCGCCGGTGACCGTGGCCCCGAACCGGATCCGGTCGCGCAGGCGATAGCGGTCGGCGATGCCCTCCAGGTAGGCCCGGATCTCGGGCTGGCGCGCGAACGCCTGAGTCCAGTTCGGGTTGGGCGCGAAGGAGAACGAGTACAGGTGCGACTGGACGTCGCAGGCGCAGCCGGGGTAGGTGTTGTCGCGCCAGGTGCCGCCGAGGCGGTCACCCTTCTCCAGGATGACGAAGCTCCGACGCCCGGCCTCGTCCAGCTTCACTGCGGCGCCGAGGCCGGCGAACCCGCTGCCGACGATGGCGACGTCCACGGTCTGCTCGTTCATCCCGCTCCTCCCGCTGTGCCACTGACGGCAAGCTGGTTCCTGGCGACACGTCGTTCCTGACCGTCAGCTGTTACCCGCGGTAAGTTACCACGGGTAAAGTGCCTGCGGTAGGGTTCCTGTTCGTGGAGATCAGAACCCCTCGACGGCGGGTCGGCCGGGCCGAACGGGAGCAGCAGATCCTCGACGCCGCCGTCGCCGCCTTCACCGAACGGGGCTACCAGAGCGCGTCGATGGACACTGTCGCCGAGCGGGTGGGGGTCACCAAGCCGGTGATCTACACACATTTCGGCTCCAAGGAGGGCCTGCTGCTGGCCTGCATCGCCCGGGCCCGCGCCGAGCTGCTGGCCGTCACCACCGCCGCGGTGGAGGCGGCGAGGGGTCCCGAAGAGATGCTGCGACACGGCATCCAGTCGTTCTTCGACTACCTCGACGCCCAGGGCCCGGCCTGGACGTTGTTGTACTCAGAAGCTCAGGCCTCCGCGGCGGCCGGCTCAGCCTGTGAAGCCGTCCGCGCCCAGCAGACCGACTTCATCGCCGCGCTGCTCGCCGCGAAGGCGCCCGGGACTGAGCCGCAACGCCTCACCGGGTGGGCTCAGGTGATCGTCGGGGCGTCTGAGCGCCTGGCCCTGTGGCGAGGTCAGGATCCACGGGTGAGCAGCGCCCAGGCCACCGAGTACCTCATGGACCTGGCCTGGACGGGGCTGGCACACCGCCCCACCGCACAATGCTCGGGTGACGACGACGGCCCCCCGACTGCTCCAGGTCCGGCGCACCGAGCGGATCACCCCGCGCATGGTCCGGGTGACCCTCGGCGGTGACGAGCTGACCGGCTTCCCGGGCGAGGGCCCCGACCGGCGGATCAAGATGTTCTTCCCCGTACCCGGCCAGGATCGCCCGGCCGTGCCGCGCGCCACGTCCGGTGGCCCGCTCTGGCCCACCGGCGAGACCCGCCCGGCGATCCGCACCTACACCGTGCGCCGCCACGACGCCGGCGCCGGGGAGCTCGACGTCGACTTCGTGCTGCACGCCGGGCACGGCCCCGCGGCGGCCTGGGCCCGGGACGCCCGCCCCGGCTCCTGGGTGGGTGTGTCCGAGCCCGGCGGGCGCTACGAACCCGACCCGGACGCCGACTTCCACGTCGTGATCGGCGACGAGACCGCGCTGCCCGCGGTGGCCACGGTGCTCGCGGCGCTGCCGGCGAGCGTCCCTGCGCTCACGTTCCTCGAGGTGACCGACACCGCCGAGGAACAGGAGCTGCCCGGCGCCGCCGCGGTGCGCTGGGTGCACCGCGGCGACCGGGAGCCCGGGACGCCGCTCGTCCGTGCCGTCACAGCCGCGGCGTTCCCGGCGGGCCGGGGCCAGGTATGGCTCTCCGGCGAGTCGGCATCCGTGAAAGACCTGCGCAAACACCTGCTGGCCGACCGCGCCCTGCCCCGCCGCGCGGTATATGCAACGGGTTACTGGCGCGCCCGCTAGCCCGTGCACGGAGATCATCGCCCAGAACAGTGTCATCCCTCCAGGACTTGATTGTCCACTGATCGACCCGGCCGGCAAAGTTGCTCCGCAGCACAGGGCAGAATCAGGACATGCTCGGTGCACAGCGCACGCTGGTGATGCTGCGACACGCCAAGTCGGTGTGGCCGCAGGCGGTCGGCGACCAGCAACGCCCGCTCGCAGCTCGCGGTCACCGAGACGCCCCGGCGGCGGGCCGATGGCTTCGGGACAACGTCGGCGAGATCACCACCGTGCTGTGCTCACCGGCCGTCCGGGCGGTGCAGACCTGGGAGCTGGTCAGCGAGGAGCTGGCCGTCCGGGCTGAGGCACAGATCGATGAGCGGCTCTACGGGGCGTCCGCGGCGGAGCTGCTCACGATCATTCGGGCGCTGCCCGATACGGCGGCGAGCGTGCTCCTGATCGGACACAACCCGGGGGTGGAGGACCTGGTGTCGGTGCTGACCGGCGTCCCGCAGCTGCTGAAGACCTCCGCCATCGCGGTGTTCCCCGTGTCCGGTCGCTGGACCGACCTCGGTCCGCACGCGATCGCCGAACCGACGCTCGTGACCCCGCGCGGGTGACCGCCCGGCGGTGAAGGTGACGCCTGCCGGCTGTCCCACGCTCCCAACCCGGGTGACCTCTACATCCGCTCTTCTGCGTCGAGAAATCGAGCCGTCATCATGCCTTTACCCATATCCGAGGGTTTCCCCCTCGAAGTCCTGGCCGCTGTGATCAACGTTTGGATGTCCTTGTTGCTCTGCTTTCACGTGCGGCGGAACAGGAAGATCCCGTACCGCCACGTCTGATCGACCCATTCCGCCTGGTGTCGCAAACCGTGGGCAGCGAGGTCGGCGACAAACCCCCGGCGGTCGAACTTCGCCGAGAACCCGACGTTGATCGAGTCACCGGGGCGCAGGTGCAACCTGTGCCCGAGCCCGGGCACAGATACGTCGTGGTCCTCCGTGGCGTAGAGGTGCCCCTCGACCCTGGCGTGAGCGTGGTCATAGTGGGCGCGCGGTCGGTAGCGGTTCAGATCGAAATCTGCGCCAAAGCGCCGGTTGAGGTGAGTGAGATGGTTGAGCCGAAACCGGGCGAAGGCCGATCGGCTCGGTGGATCGTTGTAACAGGTCTCGAACACCGCGCCTGGTTTCTGCAAGTCAGCAGAGACGAGGAAGCCGTCGCCGGGGCGCAGGGTTGCGGCGATGTCGGCGAGCAGCGCATCGCGCTCCTCGGGGGTGGTGTTGCCCAGGTTGCCACCGAGGAACGCGATAACGACAGGTTCCCGACCGATATCCCGTAGCCAGCCGAGCCCGGCTTCATACCGTCCCCACACGCCGATGACGTGCAGACCGGGCAGCGCGACCTGCAGCGCGGTGCCGCTGGTCTGCAGCATCTCCCGGCTGACGTCGATCGGGAGATAGGTCGTCTCCCGCTGCTGCGCACACGCCGCGAGCAGCAGCCGGGTCTTCTTCGCGCTGCCGCTGCCAAGCTCGGCGATCCACCCACAATCGAGACTCCCGGCGATCTCCGCGGCATGCCGGTGTAGCAGCCCACGCTCGATCCGGGTCAGGTAGTAGGTCGGCAGCTCGGTGATCGACTCGAATAGCTCTGAGCCCAGCTCGTCGTAGCCGAACCAGGGCGGGATCCGAGGTGTCGACTCGTTCAGGCAGGCCAGCACCGTGGCGCGGTCGTCCCAGAACGACGCCTCGCCCTCGACGGCAACGATCTCGAACGTCGGACCGGATCGCGACATGTCAGCCTAGGACTGCGTCGACGGCCTTGTGGTCTTCCTTGAGCAGCACGATCGCGTCGGTAGACATCGGGTCCTTTCAGAGCTCAGACGAACGGGCAGGTGGAGCCAGCGGCACGCGCAAACTGGACTCGTCGCGGCTCCAGCAGGACAGCAGCAGGTCCGAGAGCCGCTCGCCCAGCAGCAGGCTGGCCCGGATTCCGAACACGACATCGGCGGCGAGCTCGGGCTCGTCTGCGAGCAGTGGGGCGAGCACTCCGCGTCGGATGATCTGTTCGTGGACCGCGTCGGCCTCGACGTGCTCGTCGTAGAAGCCGATCGCGGCCGGCCCGCAGTCCAGCCGGCGCATCGCCCGGACGAGCCGGTCCGAGCCGGGTGAGGAGGTCAGCTCGACCGTGGCGAACTGCCCGATCAGCGCCCCGCGCAGGCTGCGGTGCAGGCCGCACAGCGACATCAGGTTGACCTCGGCCAACGTCGCGCCGGGCACCGCGTCAAGGTAGCTGCCGTAGGCATCGCAGAGCCCGAGCTCGGCCATCATGTCGGCGAACAGCTGGGCGTGCATCCGGTCCGGGTCACCCGCGCCGTACTCGTCATGTTCCACGGTGACCAGCGCGGCCTTGGCTGCGCCGGACAGCCGCGGGATCACCCAAGCCTGCGGGTCGGCCTCCTTGAGGTGATAGATCGAGCGGTGCGCCACGTACTCCCGTAGCTGCCACAGCTGTCCGTCGCGGCGCAGATGGTGCGATACGCCGGTGGCGTCGAGCGGTTCGAGCAGCAGTGCGTCAATTTCGGCGCTGACGTCGGTACCGGGTTCGACGTCGGCACGCAGCGCGGACAGGAATAACGCCTCCAGGTCTCGGCGCAGCCCCAACAGCACCGGATCCCATTCGCGCTCGTCGTCAACGCTCGCGAAGCCCCGATAGTGCAACTCGTAGCAGCAGTACAGGGCGAGCTGGAGATCCCCGCCGTAGGGGTCGGCGTCGTCACATGCCGGTAGCACCGTGGGCCCGTCGGCGCGCAGGAGGTTGATCACGGCCTCGGACAGCGGGCCACGTGGTTCGGGCAGCAACGGCGGTTCAAGGCGACGGGGGGTCGTGCTGAGCATGGTCCTCCTCGGTGGTCGGTAGGATTCGGACGTCGGCTCGGGCGCTGGGCGCACCCGGCGGCGGTGGCTGGTGTCGCAGAACGGCTGGTGCTTGCTGCGGCGGCATACGCACAGCGCAGTAACCGGACGGTCGGATCGGACACGGCTGCCGTCGGGCAGCACGATCTGCACCGGCCCAGAAACCAGCATCGGACCGTCATCGGTGATGAGGATCTCGCGCGCGTCCACACCGATGCGGCGCCCAGCCGCCCTGGGCTCATTCACTGCCATGTTCCCCCGACCACGACGAGCTCCTCGACGCGCTGCCCGGGCGCGATCAGCCCGCGGGACTCCAGCATCGCGGCCCGTGCCCGCATCACTGGTCCGAACGGCACCGAAACGCGGGCCAGTACCTGCGAGGTCAGACCGGCCCGCCCGAGTGCGCCGAGGGTGACATCGGCATTGCACACCGCGGAATGAACCAGCAGCACGTCCCCGCCGGGGGCCAGGACATCGGTCAAGCCGGCGCAGATCCGGTCCAGGACCGCGCGGCCGTCCGGGCCGGCGTCCCAGGAGCGGGCCTTGCGATGCCGGGGCAGCACCGCGGTCTCGGCCGGCACGTAGGGCGGGTTCGCGATCACCAGATCGAAGCGTCGCCCCGCGACCGCGGCGAACAGATCACCGCGCCGCACCGACACCATGGCCCCGTGCAGCCGGCCGTTGAACCACGTCGCAGCGACCGAACGCCAAGACAGGTCCACCGCGGTCACCGTCGCGGCACCAGCACGGGCGGCGGCTACGGCGAGCGCTCCGCTCCCGGTGCCGACGTCGAGCACGCGGCGGCCAAGAGCGAACCCGCCGCGGTCCATCACATCGGCCAACAACGCGGTATCACCCTCAGCCCGGTACACGCCGGGCGGGCACAGCAACATCAAACTCATTGTGACTCCAAGATTCGAGGAAGGTTGCGGTGGTTCGGACTCACGAGCTCATCGGCGCTGCCCACCAAATCCGCCGTCTGTGCACGGGGGCCTGCTGGCGCGGGGTGCGCACCGCGGGTGCAAGGTGCTTTACTCGCACACACCGCTCAATCGTTCTGGCCCGTCTACTGGACCTTCTGCTTCGAGGCATTATTGACCGGCTTCTCATTCAGCTCGAGACCTCATTCGCTGTTTTCCTGAGCGGCTGTTACCGGACCCCGGGCAACTACCGGAGCCCGGGACAACGTGATCTATGTTGCGATCTATGTTCCCGTGCGGGCCGCCGATCAAACGTGCTCGTCCAGGACTGGCGTACCCAGGCGCCTCGAACAGCACTGAAGGTACCGCGATGGCACTGGTGACCTTGCTCATCAAAGTCGCGGCGCAGGGGTCGCTCGTGGCCCCGCTGCTGCCCCGTCACCGGCGTGGACACCGCAGCGTGGGAGCGGCGCGGCAGATCGCGCATCCACCAATCGCCCGGCGTAACGAACTACTCGCTATGACCGGTTGAGCCCAAGGAGATAAAAGCAGCAGTTGGCGCCGCGGCTGCGACCGCGGCAATTCCATCGCCGGTCGGTCCCGAGGTCAATACGCTTTGGAAGACCCTCGTATCAGGACTGGTAGCAATACTAGCACTCAGCCTGGGCGGAATTATCTACACGGTCGCCGACGCCAATGAACTGACCAGTCCGGATGTTCTAGTAACTGTCTTCAGCTCCGTGTTGACCGGCTTGATCGGACTATTCGTACGGTCGCCTGCTCAATAACTCCCGTCCGCGACGACCTGCCTGTGCCGCTCTTCTCGGCGCTGACCCGCTGACCTCCTGGATACAGCGGGGTTCGCGGTCAGGATCGTAGCCAAAGATCGACTCGTCCGGTTCGGTGGAGTACCAGCAGGCCGGCGCGGGTATGACCTTCCCGGCCGGTAGGTGGTGCGGGAGGCTCGGTCGCGTGGTCTGAGTGGTCGAGCTGGCCGATGAGCTTGGGAGTCGATCGAAGTGGCCGAGGAACTCGGTCCATTCGTCGTCAGTGGGGACGCGGTTTTCCTCGCCGGGGCGGAGCGCGGCGTCGGGCGAGAAAGGCCAGGTGGGACTGGATCGCTTCCTCGGGCGAGTCGTCCACATCGCGACATCGACGTCCAATCCTGAAGCTCCCTCGATCAACACCAGGCCGCCCGATCCGTGGCGGTGCGCGATCGCGCTGGGATGATGGACGTCAGGGCCTCAACGCTCGGCGGTAGTGGCCAAGTTCGGCGTGGAGTGCGTGGTTGGCGTGGTCGGGGTGGCGCAGGCCGTGGGCTTCGTCGGGGAAGGTGATCAGGATGGCGCGTGCGCCGAGTGCGCTGGCGAGTCGACGGGCTTGTGCGACGGGGGTGACGGCGTCCTGCTCGCCGTGGATGATCAGTACGGGTGCGGTGATGGCCGGCACGTGGTGAAGCACCGAACGTTGCTGGTGGATCTCTGGTTCGGATGGCGGGGCGATCAGGAGGTCGGTGTGGTGGGCTTGGAACTTCGGCGCTGATTCCCGCCAGGTGGCCGGGTCGACGATCGCGTGTCGGACGGTGGCGGCGGCGAAGGTGTCGGTGGTGGCGACGGCGCGAAGGGCGGTGTATCCGCCGGCGCTGGATCCGCAGACGGCCACTCGGGTCGGGTCGATGCGTCCGGCGGTGGCGAGGTGGTCGACGGCGTCGACGCAATCGGCGACATCGAGCACGCCCCAGCACCCGCGCAGCGCGTTGCGGTAGGCGCGGCCGTAGCCGGTGCTTCCGCGGTAGTCCACGTCCAGGACGGTGAATCCGTGGCTGGTGAAGAACGTGATCCACGGGTCGGGCCGGTGGTGGGTGTTGGCGGTGGGGCCGGGATGGGCGCGCACGATCAGCGGCGGCGTGCGCCGGGCGTACCCGCCGGAGGGTGCGGGCGTGGCCGGGTGCAGCACGGCGTGTGCCTGCCCGCCGTCCTGGGTGGGGAAACGAATGGGTTGGGGGTGGGTGCTGGGCTGCGTCGGTGGGCGGGGTCGGGTGAGTTCCTGGGTGTTCGCGGTGCTCGGGTCGATGAGGGCGACGCTCGGAGCGTGGGTCGGGGTGGCGCCGATGATGGCCAGCCGGCCCCGGTCGATCGCGAGATAGGGTTTGATGGAGGTGTAGGGCAGCGGGATCCGCGCGAGCGGGCGGTGATCGTTGTGCGCTACGCCCAACCATGCCTGGAAGCCCTGCTGAACCGTCACAGCGATCCGGTGGCGGTCGAGGAACTGGTAGGTCACGTAGCCGAACTCCCACGGAGCGGGTCCCAGCTCGGCGTCGACGACGATGACCGGTTCGGTGTGGCCGCCCCGGTGGCGATGCAGGTTCCACCAGCCGGTCCGGTCGGAGAGGAAGTGCAGGATCCCGTCCGGGCTCCACTGCGGCTGGGTCACCGACTCGTCGGGACCACCGGCGATCAGGGTCGGCGGGCCGAGGACGCCGTCGCCGTCCAGGTCCGCGACCCACAGCCACGAACCGTCCCAGGGCATCAGCGGCCGGTTCCAGGTGAGCCACGCCAGCCGGGAACCGTTCGGGGTGATCCGGGGCGAGGAGTAGAAGTCCCATCCCTGGGCGATCACCCGCGGTTCCGCGGAGCCGTCGGCGGGCACCGACACCAACTCGTTGTCGACCCGGTGCGCGTGATGGCGCTCCCGGACACAGATGAGCGGACCCTCGGGGCTGATCTGCAGGTCGGCATGGCGGTGCTCGCCCTGCCGGGGTTGGGGTGTGACCGGAACCAGCGTGCCGGCGGCGGTCCGCCAGATCCGTTGATCCTCGGTTCGGACGAACCAGACCTCGCCGGAGCGCGCCAGGTAGGCACCACCGCCGTACTCGTGGACCGCCGACGCGACGTGCACCCCGGGCGGCAGGACCTCGCCGCTGCGTCCGGCACTCCAGCGCACGAGCACATCGCCGTGCGGGCGCCCCTCTATCCAGTACACCGCCCCGTCGGCGACGCTGAGCCCGTCCACCGAGGCCG
Organism: Pseudonocardia sp.; assembly: GCA_050701055.1. Taxonomy (GTDB): domain Bacteria; phylum Actinomycetota; class Actinomycetes; order Mycobacteriales; family Pseudonocardiaceae; genus Pseudonocardia. The sequence continues at coordinate 10,561 of JBOHEO010000145.1, forward strand.
GCGGTGCCGACGCCATCGGCTCGTCCGAGCCGGGTCGGGATTGCGGCGAGGTACTCACCGGCCCGCGTGCCGCACGCAACGGGCCTGCTCGTCCAGCGCGGACGCCGCCGCGGGCAACCCGGCCAGCGCGAACGTGGTGCGCAGCTCACCGACGCTGCGCAGACCCGCGGCCGAACCGCGTTGCGCGAAGGTGGTCAGCGCCGCGGTCGCCAGGCGCAGGGCCTCATCGCCGTCCCCAGAGGCGATTCGGGCACGCGCGAGCCCTACCTTGATCCTGGCCCCGCGCCGATCACACGATGGCGGCAGCAGCCGCAGCGCATCCTCGAACGCTTCGACAGCCTGGGGGGCCTGGCCCAGCGCCAGGTGGCAGGTGCCGGTATGCGCCGCGAGGCTTCCGTGGTCGAAGTCATACATCCATGGTTCTTTACCGGAAGGCCCGATGTCGGCCAGGAGTTCGTGGGCGCGGCGAACGGCGGCGACAGCGGCCCCCCGTTGACCGGTGTGCGCCAAGGTCTCGGCCGTCAGGATCATCAACCAGGCGCGAACGGTCCCCGACAGCGACCGGGGCGCGGTGTCCGATGCCTCGCCGAGGTGTACCAGGGCGACGGCCGGGCCGTCGTTCTGGGCGGCGACCATGCCCTGATAGCCCGTGATGTAGGCGCCGAGGCCGACATCGCCCGCCTCGGTCACCGCGTCCTTCGCGTGGTCGTAACACCGCTGCGTGCTGAACGCGTCACCCAGGTCGAACCACAGCCATGCCGCGAAACCGGCGGCCTCCCCGGCCGCCGAGGCGATGCGGTGACGCAACCCGAGCGGCTGCTGGCCCTCCAACAGCGCTGTCAACAGGGCGAGGTGAGCCCGGACGTGCATGAGCATCTCCGCCGAGGACAGGTCGTGATAGAGCCGCCGTTGCCGGTCGGTGATCTGCTCCACGTCCTCCGCCACTGCCGGCGTGACCCGAGAGAGGCGCCGGCCGGCGTCGGCGAGCCGCTCCCAGTCCACATCATCGGGCAGTCCCCGTTGCGTGGCGGAGTCCCGCGTGGCGGGCGGTCGATTCGCCCGGCGAGCCGCCTGGTTGCGGTGTCGGATGGCGGCCTGCTCCCGGATCACCGCGGCCAGCATGGTAATCAACCGCCCGTTCGCCAGCAGCGCCGTGTCGCAGGCGAGGACCACGGCCTCAGACGGAACGACCTGCGCGCGCTCGACCGAACCGAGATGCTGCGGGGAGTATCCGGTCAGCTGTCCGAGCTCGTGCAGCGTCAACTCACGCCGGCTCCGCAGCGCCCGCAGTTCAACCCCGAGAGCCGCCAGGACCGAGTCCGAACCGTTCTGCGGCTTGGGCGGTCGGCCGCGCGCGCGACGGTTCCCGGTGCTGTGCGCATCCGACAAGCTGGCCTCCACTGACCTCCCGGCCATTGCTCGTCGTTGCGAGCAAATAGCTCCCCGTCATTGTCTACTCACATGCGAAGCGGCTCAGCACGCAGGCTCACCCACGACGACCGACGGCACGCAGGCAGCCACTGTCAACGCGACGGTGGAGCAGGTTCGTCCGACAATGCCTCCAGGACGCGGGACTCCGGCTCGGACGACTCCGGGTGCCCTGATCGCAACGGCGGTAACGGACACCCCCGAATCTGCCGTTGTCATCTGCCGTTGGACCCGCCGGCGGCGGGTTCTTGGTCGCCGCGGTGCGATCCTGAGCCCGGAGCGCCGATGCGGGCGGTCGCCTTGTACGGGCAGGATCCGCGCATTCTGCGGCGGAGGCGAGTCCCGGGAGGCTGGCACGGTGAGGGGCTGGCCGCCAGCTACCCCGACCGCACACCACCGGTGCCCTGGCCGGAGGCAGGCCGGTGCTGGGCCGAGGTCGACCATCCTGTTGTCGACGTCACGGGCGTCATCGCGCCTGCGCCGTCCACCGTGGCCGACACCAGCGCGCCGCACGCCCCGAAGCTGCCGCCGGTCCCGCCATCCACCGCCAGGCGGAGAGCATGATCTGGATGACCAGCGCAGACGGGGCTGTGAACACGCCTTCGCTGACGAGGAGATCGCGGCCGGGCAGCAGCAGCAGCAGCGCAGCCGCGTCTACCAAGCGGTGGCGCCCGGGCGACGTCGACCGTGCGCTCCCGGTTGGCGCGCACCTGCCGACCCGACCAGCACCGGCCACCGCTCGTCCCGCTCGTCCCCGCACCCGACGTACCTCAGCGAGACTCGGACGGGCCGACGTGGGCGTCCAGCCACGCGGCGAACGGCCCCACCGCGCGCCGCGCCGCCCGGACCCGCGCCAGCGGCTCCGGGTCTGGAGCCACCCGCCGACCGGCCACTCCCGACCGACCTGCAGGCCGCGCAGGCGGAGCAGATCGATGCGCGGGTGCTGGACCGGTGACTGCGGGCGTGCCGGTGAGCCGCGGACCCGGGACGACAGCGAGACCGCCATCAGGGTCGAGCTCGGCGAGCACCCTCTCCAGCTCCTCCCCCACCTCGTCGACACCGGCCCGGTAGCGGCGCAGCTGCGCACCGTCGAACATCCAGTGCCGACGACCACCGATCCGTGAACGGCGCCATCGGTGCCGCTCCTCGCGGTGGCTCCGGCATCGGTGCGGTACCGGTCGGCGTCGGGTCGGAACCGGCGGTTGCGGTACGAGCGGAAGACCCGCAACGGGTGAACTCCCCCTCGAGCTCGACGGCGAGGGCCCGCATCAGGGCGTCGACCGCGCGAACGCCGGGGCATCGGCGGGCCGGCCGCGCTGCCGATACCGAGTGGGGCCACCGCTACCGTTCTTCGCGTGCCGGACGGGATAGCGAGCCAACTGGTCCGGTTCGCGGCGATCGGCGTCGTCAGCACGCTGGTCCACCTCGGGCTCTACGTGCTGCTCCGCGGCCTGCTCCCCCCGCTCGGCGCCAATCTCGTCGCGCTGTTGATCACCGCGGTGGGCAACACGGCGGCCAACCGCCGGCTGACGTTCAGGGTGCGCGGCCACGAGGACACCGCCCGCCACCAGGTCCAGGGCCTGATCGTGCTCAGCCTCGGGCTCGCGCTCACCAGCGCGGCGCTCGCCGCGTCGGGCACGTGGGCGCCGGGGGCGGGCCGGCTCGTCGAGGTGGCCGCGCTGGTCGTCGCCAACGGGATCGCGACGGTGCTGCGGTTCGTCGCCTTCCGTTCGTGGATCTTCCGCGGCGACCCCGAGCCCGGTCCCAGCGGCAAGGTGGGACCGCTCACGGCTGAATTTCGACCGGTCGGCGATCGTCACCCGTACAGGTAAGGGGAGGCTTTGTTAGCGTCTGCCGGTGAGCACAGCATCCGCAATCCCGGGTCCGGCCCAGTGTGCCGTGCTGGCTCGCGCCCTCGACGAGCCGCTGATCGGCACGGCCCCGGTCGCCCCTCGCTGGGTGTGCCTGGAGATCAACGGCGCCTGGCCACGAGCGATTCCCGAACACCCCGACCCGGCCGTCCGCGCCCTCGGGGAGCGAGCCGAGGAGTCCGGCTGGCGGCTGGTGCTGATCCGGCGCCCCAGAAGGCGACCATGTCCCGGTGACATCGGCCCCGGTCCGAGCCGGGTCTACCTGGCCGACACCGCCCCCCCGCAACCGCGCACGACCGGGCTGACCGTCCCGGGCCCCACCGAGCTGGCCCGGTTACCGTTACCCGCCGCGGGCACCGACCTGCCGGGCACCCCGGTGACCGACCCACTGCTGCTCGTCTGCACACACGGCAGGCGCGACCGGTGCTGTGCCCTCGAGGGCAGGGCCCTGGCGATCGCGGTCGCGGACGGCAACCCGGACGTGCGCCCGGGCGTGTGGGAGTGCAGCCACCTCGGCGGACACCGCTTCGCGCCCACCGCTCTCGTGCTTCCCACCGGCTACCTCTACGGCCGGCTGGACCCTGGGGCTGCCGTCGACGCGCTCAAGGCAGCCGGACACGGGGAGATGCAGGCGGCGCTGTGCCGGGGCCGTTCGACGTGGACACCCGCCGGCCAGGTCGCCGAGCTGACCGTCCGCGAGGCCACCGGGCTGCGCGACGCCGCCGCGCTGACGGTTGACGTCGAGCCGTCCGGACAGGTTCTGGTCAGTGCTCGGGACGGGCGCCGGTGGGCCGTCGACGTCCGGCCATCCGAACAGGCGGGCGAACGGCCGCCGTCATGCGGCGCGCGGCCTGAACCGTTCACCCCGCTCCGGGCCGTCGCCCTGAAGTCCCTCGCGTAACGTCGGGCACCGTGCCCCCCACGACCGCGCCCGCCACTGTCGATCCGACGGCGGACGCCGGGGCCCGCGCGGTCGTGGCGCACGGTTACAGGCCGCCGC
>JBOHEO010000146.1:0-14647 GCA_050701055.1 Pseudonocardia sp.
ATTGCGTCACGCTCATCGTCGATCACTTCATTCCCACTTGCCACGTACATCGCTCCACGGGTCGGATTCCATCATGATCATACCCGGTGGCGCTCTGACCAGTTGAGTCCAAGTTGAACAGACCAAGTTGGTGCTCCGCGCCGCAGAGCGATCGTGATGAGGAAGCCTTGACTCATCTGCCGCTGGATGAACGCTGGGCGGCGCCGTAGTGCCGCCAGCAATTGCCAGCGACGGTCAGGGCTTGCTCCAGGACGGTGTCGGTGAGCCCGACCCGGGCGAAATGTGACCTCGCGCTTCTCATGGAGCGGCGTTGTCCGCTTCCTGCTCCATCGGCTTGCCTGGTCCCAGGCCCCGGGGCCTGGTTGACGGACAGTCCGCACTGAGGCTCGACGGCAGAGATACAGACCGCAACCGGTGTTCACGATAGGGTATGGACGTCCGCGCGGCGCGCGATGAGCAGCAACCGTCCGGAGCCGAGCGCATACGGCGCCCCGTCAGGTCCGCTGTACCGCTCGAGGTCGGTGAACCCGGCATCGGTGAGCAACTGGCCCAGGTGGGCGCTGGTGTACAGATGGTGAATCGCGGTGGCCCGGCTTTCTTCCTCGCCGCGGGTGAAGTGATATCTGCTGATCAGGCGGCTACCGGTGATGTCATACTCGGTCGTTGCCTCCACGGTGATGTCGCCGGTCTGCATGGTGCGCGGCTCGCCGCGGTAGCCGGGCAGGACGGTCTCAGCCGTCGCATTGAAGTCGATCACCAGGCCGCCGCCCGGCAGGACCGCGTCGGCCAGCGCGGCGACGAACTCGCGGGTGCCGGCGATGTCGAGGTAGCCGAAGCTGTTGCCCATGCAGATGGCGGCGTCGAATGAGCCGTCGCGGGGAACGTCGCGCATGTCGGCCTCAATGAGATCGAGATCGAGATGGGTGTCGGCTGCGGCCCGGCGGGCATGGGTGATGGCTTCGGTCGAGATGTCCACACCGGTCAGCCGGTGGCCACGGGCGGCGAGTACCAGCGTGTGGCGACCGCTGCCGCAGGGCACGTCGAGGATGCTCGAACCGGGTCTCATGCCGAGATGACGTTCGATAAAGTCGATGTCGGCCTCGGTCGATTCCGGCGGCACCGCGCGCCGCCAGAACTCGTTGGGCAGTTCGGTGAAGAAGTCCGCGTACCAGGTGGACGAGATGTTTTCGGACAACGAGAGGGCTCCTTGCGGTGTGCATCAGCATGATCGCGATGTCACCGGGCACCTCGAGACGAGGACGGCCGCTGCTCAGCGGTTGACCTCGATCATCACCGCGCCAGAACGGCCGGTGATGTCTGGTGGCCCGGTGTGAGACCCCGGGCAGCCATGGCTCCTCCATTGTCGTCGTCGGGCCTCGCCCGACCGCGTTGACAGTAGCAGCTGAACCGTGCTGAGCAGGCCGTCGCCTGATCGGCGGCATCATGGACGAGGATTCTCCGAGATCGTTCGCTAGCGAACCGACCCCAGGGGGTAGCCGTGGCGAGCATGGACATCGAACTCGCGACGCACTACGCCCAGGCACGCCGGCAGCGTCCGCTGGCGACCGCCGAGCAGATCGCCGCGCGGATCGTCGAGTGGCTCACCGACGATGAGCTGCTCCTGCTCGCCGAGGAAGCTCTCGGATGGCACCAGGAACCTGCGGGGCGCCGTGAGTTGGCCCTGATGGCCGTTCGCAACTTCGTGGCCGCGATGGAAGAGGGGCCGTCGTAGGTCAGGGCGCCGAGTCCGGCGGCGGTGAGGCGCATCGCCATCGCTCGCGAGCACCGATACCCTGATCGTCGTCACTCCAGATCCCCGGTGACCTCGTCGATGGTATCCGCCGGAGGTACTTACCATGTCGGTGCCCCACGTTCCCGGCGTACCGCCGCACCTGTCCCATGACGCGCTCGTCGTGGCCCAACGACAGACCTTGACCACGCCCCGCCGTCGCTACAGCATCCCGGCCCGGTTCCTGTTCGTGCTCCTGGATCTCATCTACGGCCGGAAACGGAGCCTGTCGAAGTTCAAGATCCTTGAGGTGATCGCGCGCGTGCCGTATCAAGCCTGGGAGCACGTGGCGTACATCGCAGCCACCCACGTCCACGAGCAGTTGGGGCAGGCCAAGCGCATTCACGAGCGCGTCCTCGACGTTCGCGCCCAGCAGGACAACGAGCTGTGGCACCTGGTGATCCTGGAGGAACTGCTGGCGCGGTCGCGGCAGCGCCAGCCCAGGTTCAAATTCTTCTGGCTGCCGCAGATGATCGCGTTCATGTACTACCACCAGTCCTGGCTGCTCTACGCCATCCATCCGAGGTGGAGCTACCGGCTCAACGCCGACTTCGAGGACCACGCCGAGCACGAGTACATGCTCTTCGTGGCCGAGCACCCCGAGTGGGAGACCGAGCCGTTCGACTCCGGTTTCGCCGACGAGTACGGGGCGTTCGATTCCCTGGCCGACGTGTTCCGCCAGATCGGCCACGACGAGCGCGTGCACAAAGAGGAGAGCCTCGCGCAGATGCGGGACGCCCGGTTCCGGTAGTCCGACCGGGCATGTCGTCGACCGAGATGAAACCCTGAGCCGACGCTCGGAGCGGGCAAGTATGGTCGGAAGGACCGAGGACCTGACTCCGGGCCGCCCTGACGTCAGTACGAAGGGTGCCGATCGGCCCGTAGCTTGGCCTTATCCGACGTCGTACGACACCTCCGAAGGATGCGATGACAGCAAGCGAACCACTGCCGCTACCTCATCATGACCGGCTAGCTCATCACGACCCGCTACCTCATCACGACACAGTGCTGCTGACGGGCGCGACCGGCTTTCTCGGAATGGAACTGCTGGCACGGTTGCTCGATGACAGCGATCGTCGCGTGCTCATGCTCGTGCGCGCACGCAGCGATGAAGAAGCGCAGTCGCGGCTGCACGCGACGCTCGCCGCGATCTTCGACGATCCCGGGCCGTACAGCGATCGGGTCGTCGCGCTGTGTGGCGATCTCACGTCTCCGGGGCTCGGTCTCGACCCCGCCGCGCACGAGCTCGCCCTCGGCGCGAGCGAGATCATCCACGGGGCGAGCAGCGTCGCCTTCGACCTGCCGCTCGACGAGGCGCGCACGATCAACGTGGAGGGTACGAAGCGGATGCTCGAGCTCGCGGAGGAATCACACCGGCGCAACACGCTGCGCCGCTTCACCTACGTGTCGACGGCCTATGTCGCGGGCGACTGCGGCGGTCGCGTACGTGAGCACGCGGCCGGGCCACGGAAGCGGTTTCGCAATACCTACGAGCTCTCGAAGTCCGAGGCCGAGGCGTTCGTGCAGGAGCGCCGGACCCTGCTGCCGGTGACGATCGTCCGACCGAGCATCGTGGTCGGCGACCAGCACACCGGCTGGACCGCAGCATTCAACGTCATCTACTCGCCGCTACGAGCGTTCGCATCAGGGGCCTTTCCCCCGATGCTCCCCGCGCGACGGCGGTCCCCGGTCGACGTCGTGTCCGTCGACTACGTCGCGCGAGCAACGCTGGCGTTGAGCCAGGCCGAGGAAGCGCGCGGCCGGACGTTTCACCTCGTCGCGGGCGACGAGGCCAACACGGTCGGCGAGATCTTGGACGACGCCGCTGAGCGATTCGACCAGCGGAGCCCGATGTGCGTATCGCCGCGGTTATACCGGATCTTGATCCACCCGATCGCGCTGCTCCGCAGCTCGGGATCCGCGCGACGCCAGCTGAAGCGCAACGAGGTGTACTTCCCCTACTTCGGGATGCGGATGTGCTTCGACGACAGTGAGGCGCGCGCGATCCTCGATCCGCTCGGGATCAGGCCGGCGCCGCTGCTGGGGTACCTCGGCGTGCTCGTCGAGTTCGCCCAGGCCGCCCGCTGGGGCCGTCACCCGATCGGCCGTGCGCAGGCGCAGGCGCTCGCGCGCATCGCCCCGGCCCCGCCCCGCTGAACCCGGCCGGTCGCTGCCACCGCGCTAGCCGCGTTTCCGCGTTCGCGCTGCCGAACGAACGGCACTTTCGTCCACACCTAACGGACGAAAGTGCCGTTCGGTCAAGACTCGCGGTTCCGCCCGAGCCGGGTGCGCGGACGGTCACCGGCCGCGTACCTATTATTCGGGGAGGCTCAGTGCGTTTTCGAGCTCGGTGAGCGCCTCGCCGTGGTAGATGGCGAGCCGTTGGAGGTGGGGCAATGCATCACGGCAGCCGACGATGCCGAGATTGAATCTGCCGCCGGCGCTCAGTGCGGTGATGCTCAGGCCGATGCCGTCGAAGACCAGGGAGATCGGATAGAGGCGCTCCAGGGGTGCGCCGTTGAAGTAGAGCGGACCGCTGGGGCCCGGCACGTTGGAGAGGATGAGGTTGCACGGCGGTCGGGTCCACCCGGCGAGCCTGAGCAGCAGCTCGATGATGAACGGCCCGAACACCAGCACACCGAAATTGTTCGCTATCGGTTCGGGTAGCGTGGCGAGTGCAGCCTTGGCGACGCGGCTGGACTCCGCGATGGCAGTGATCCGCTCGACCGGGTGCGCGATCGTGGTGTGCAGTGTGACCAGCAGGAGGCTGAACGCATTGCCTGCGGTGGCGTCGTCGGCGTCGCGTATCGCCACCGGAACTGCCGCGGTGAGGCTGGCCTCGGGTAGCTGATCCCGCTCGGCGAGATGACGGCGCAACGCCCCGGAGCTGATCGCGAGGAGGACGTCGTTCACCGTGGCGTCGGCTGCATTCGCGACCCGCTTGATCCGCTCCAGCTCGAAGCTCTGGGTGGTCACCCGCCGCTGTTCGGTGATCCGTTTGTTCAGCACCGACCTGGGTGCGCCGAACAGAGTCGCGGCATCGGGATTCGAGGGCCGGATCGCCTCCTTGGTGATGCCGGCGGCCGCTCTGACGAACCCGGCTGTCAGCCGTAGGCCACCGGTGATCCGCTTGTCCAGCGATGCACGCGGCCTCGGTGGGCGAGGCGTGGATTCGCCGCTTTGACTGCCGACCGCCCAGACCGGCACGCGGCCGTGGTCGTCCGGATCGTCGGTCACCATCCGGGTCAGCCGCCGCATCAGTCCGACGCCGTCGATCAGCGCGTGATGAACCTTCAGGTACATCGCGAAACGGCCGTCCGCCAACCCGTCTATGACGTGGAGTTCCCAGAGTGGCCGGGTCAAGTCGTGCGGGCGTGAGTGCAGGCGGGAGACGAGCACGCCGAGCTGCCGCTCCCCGCCAGGGTGGGGCAACGTGGAATGGCGCACATGGTATTCGATATCGATCTCGTCGTCCCCCAGCACCTCCCACGCCGGATTCAGGGTCGGGAATCGGGTCTGGCGCAACCGCTGATTGAACGGCCGCGCGAAAGTACGGGTGGCACGGAAATCGGCAAACATGTTCTGCACGAAGCCGTCGCCGGCGTCTTCTGGCGGTGCGAAGACCGCAAGACCGGCGACATGCAACGGCATGTCGTGCCGGTGGCCCAGCAACCATGCCCGGTCGATGAGATTGAGCTTCTTTTCGGCCATCGCCTGCCTCTCTCTCGCATTAGCTAATGGCCTGACCCCGGCCCGTCGCGTTCATCGCCCTCAGCCAGCTACGGCGGTGCCGATGTCTTCATCGACATCCCGCAGGCCCGTCCGGGTGCCCGAGCTCAGCCCGGGCATTCTCGATCAACAGAGAAGCCAAGTTCTGACAGCACGCACGCCCCACGCCGCAGTTGTTGTGCGTCACGGGCGTTCCGTCAGGTCTCGTGCGCCGACCCGATGCCGCCAATCGTCCGCCTGACAAGGGGCCATCCTATGGTAGGCCCTGGAGGGTGATCCCAACGAGTACGACAGCGACAGCCAGGCCGTGATGCTCGACGTGTCGGTCTCTGCGGCCTGAGCCGTTACCTCTGTCTGGCGGGAAGATCGGTATCGGCCCGCGGTGCCCGCGGTGTCCGGCTGCCCGGTCATCAGCGTGTCGGCGATTAAGTCGACGTGGAAGCGTGCGTACGCGGTGGCGCCGATGGTCAATCGGTACCGGAGGTCGTCTCGACGTCGAGGTCGTAGGCTTCGTGGTGGCGGCCCAGGTCACGCAGGTTGGCGGCGAGGTTGTTGGCTGAGATGAGGGTGTCGGGGTGGTCGGGGCCCAGGATGCGGCGGTAGCGGTCGTGGGTGTCGGTGTTGAGGTCGTGGGCTTCGTGGTGGCGGCCCAGGTGGCGCAGGTCGAGGGCGAGGTTGTGGGCCGAGCGGAGGGTTTCGGGGTGGTCGGGGCCCAGGACCCGGCGGCAGCGGTCGAGGTTGGTGATTGTGAGGTCGTGGGCTTCGTGGTGGCGGCCCAGGTTGCTCAGGTCGGCGGCGAGGTTGTTGGCCGAGTAAAGGGTGTTGGGGTGGTCGGGCCCCAGGACGCGGTGGTAGCAGTCGTGGGTGTCGGCGTTGAGGTCGTGGGCTTCGTGGTGGCGGCCCAGGGCGCGCAGATCGAGGGCGAGGTTGTTGGCCGAGGCGAGGGTGTTGGGGTGGTCGGGTCCCAAGACGCGGTGGCAACGGTCGTGGGTGTCGGTGTCGAGGTCGTGGGCCTCATGGTGGCGACCCAACGCCCGCAACGCGTCGGCCAGGTGATGCGCGGCCACTTGCGTGTATCGATCGTCGAGACCGAGCCGGGTGCGCCACATCTGGTACAGCTGGTTCACCAGGTCGTGGCCCGCGTGGATGTCGCCGCGGCGCAGCAGGTACCAGGCTGCTTCGCATGCCTGCCAGCGCAGCGCGGTGTTCCCGGTGCCCGTCAGGTCGACTGCCCGGAGGTGGGGAAGCAGCTCGGCCCACGCCGGCCACGCGATGGGGTCTGTGTTGTCACCCGGGTCGGCCGAACCCAGGATTGCTTCGACGGCGTGGGTGCGCTGCGTATGGTCGTCGGGTCGGGCGTTGTCGCGCAGGATAGCCTGGGTGAGCCGGTGCATCTGCACCCGATCGTCGCTGATCTTGGCCAGTCCGTAGTGGCTGATCCGGCTCAGCGTTCGCCGGAACGCCAGCGGCTTGCCCACGACGGTGGCGAGCGGTTCCGGCAGCGCAGCTTCGGCGCTGGTGAACCAGCGGCAGGGAATCGGTTCCGGGGCGAGGTTGGCGCACAACCGCAGCAGCTGCCCGGCCGCCTCGTCCTCGCCGGTCAGCCGGTCCATGGCGATCCGGACCGCCGCGGCCAACGGCACCGGGTAGGAGCAGGGCCGGCCCTCGGCCAGCACCTCGGCCGCCGACTCGCGCAGCACGTGGAGGTACTCGGTTGCGGACATGCCGCTTTCGGCGAGCACCCCCGCGGCCTGGGCCAGCGCCAGCGGAAGATCACCCAACGCCGACGCGAGCCGCTCGGCGTCGTCGCCATCCAGGGTCGGGACCTGGGCGAGCAGCAGCGTGACGGACTCGGTGCGGGCGAACACGTCCACCGGGACCGTGGTGGCCATCTCCGGCCAGTGCGGATCCCGTGAGGTCACCAGGACATGCCCGGGCCCGGCGGGCACCCAGTCGCGGACGTCGTGGGCCGACGTGGCGTTGTCCAGCACCAGCAGCCATCGCCCCTGCCCGCGGCACCGCCGCCGCAGCGCCCGCACCGCCGGCCCGACCTGCTCACCCGGATCGGCCAGCCCCCACTCCACGGCGAACGCCGCGAGCTGTTCCCCGATCAGCTCGGACTGTTCGGCCCGCACCCACCACACCGCGTCGTAGTCGTTGGCGAACTGCCACGCGTACTCGGTGGCCAGCTGGGTCTTGCCCACCCCGCCGGCTCCGTTCAGCGCCTGCACCACCGACCGACCCGATCCGGACAGTCCCTCCCGCAGCCGCACCAGTATCCCGTCCCGCCCGATGAACCCGACGTTCCGCGCCGGCACTCCACCCCACACCTGCGGTAATGCCCCCGGCAACCGCGGACCCCCCGCCGCCACGGTCGACGTCACCGCCCCTGCCGCAGGCCCGGGAAACCGCGGCTCGACCGCCGGCCGTCCCACGGGCCGCAGGGCACGGATCAACTCCGCCCGAGCCTGGTCGGCGGGCAGCCCGTGCAGCCGTGCGGCGATCAGCGGGCGCAGGGCCGGCGGAACCGGCGCGTCGTCGATCCGCACCGGAACCAGGAAGTGCGGACGGTCCTTCGCGATCGCGATCGCCGCGGTCCACTCCTGCGACGTCCACCGCGCCGGCTCGAAGTACGTCTCCGAGCACAGCGCGACCATCGACGTGCACGACCCGAGAGCGTGGTTCATCCGTACGACGAAGTTGTCGCCGGCCCGCCAGTCCCAGAAGTCCAGCACCACCGACACGCCGGCCTGCTCCAGCTGCCAGCCCACCCACTCCGCCCACGCCCGATCACGACCGGCGTGACTCACGAACACCTCGGCCACGTCCGGCCGCTCCCGTCAGCCTGCCGTGACGTGGACTGCGCTGAACTCGCCGTTGCGGAGGCCGTCGATGAACCAGTCGTGCTCGAGGGGTGTGTAGCGCAGGGTGGCGACCCGGCTGGGTTCGGTGGAGGTGAGCCCCGCCAGCTCCAGCCGCCCGTCGGGGTGGACGGTGGCGCGGATCGACCCGATCGTGATCTCGCGCTCCAGGCCGGAGGGCTCGTCGGCGGCATCGAGCAGGACCTGACAGAGCTGGTCCCATTCGGGGCCGTCGAGCGTGAGGACCGGTCCGGCGAGCACGTGCTTGGAGTCGCGGATGTGCCAGTGGTGGTCGTCGGACATGACCTCCACGCAGGCGTACGCGTTGTCGCTGGCGCGTGCCTTGATCCACCGGGATGCCAGGTGTCCGTGGTTCGCGCGGGTCGGGCTGGTCATGCGATCTCCTGGGCGGTGCGTGTGATCAGGTCGATCGAGCTGGCGACGTCGAGCGCGGCTTCGGCGGCTGCAATATGCGCGAGAGTGTACTCGTGCACGGCGGTCGGGTTGTCGATCAGCTCGGTCGAGGTCACGGTCTCCAGCCAGCCGAGGGTCGGGAGGCGGGTGGTGGGGAAGCCGAGGAGATGGAACGTCGATGAGCCCATGGCGGGGTGGCCGGTAACGGTGAAGGGTGGGACGAACTCCGCGCAGTCGCCGACCAGCTCGTCGCGGACGGGTTCACCGTGTGGCTGTACGACCACGGCCACCGCACCCCGATTCCCGGCGCCAGCGACTATCGCCTGATCACGCGCCTCCGCCCCAAGCCAGTCCGCTCCCCGCGTGGCTGCTCGATCGCACTCCCCGCGCGTCACCGCAACGCGGCGTGGGTCGGCGACGCCCTGATCCCCGGCGGGTCCAGCGAGGCGCCCCCTGCCGCTGGACCCGCCGGATCCCACGTGACACGTGCTGGCCCCAGGTGGCTGATGATCGACCTCGACCTTCCCGCCAGACGCGGAAGACCAGGTGCCGCCGCACTGTGCCGATACGGGGTGAATGGGCTGTTGGAGATCGGGCTGTTGAAGATCATCGCCCGAGAAGACCTGCAGAGCACCCGCAAGGCCCGCGGTCCCGGCGTCGCAATGAAAACGATAGCCCGAGGGGCTCGTCCTCCGCGGTACAGTAAGAATTCTGGCTGATGGCGGTCGGATTCATGTCGCGGCGCGGAGGGGGTGCGAGCAGGTCTGCAATGCGGCGTTCTGCAACACCACCATAGGCTCCGGCGGCACGGTCTCCGAGGTGGTCGGCACCAAGATCGGGGACAACCGGGGTGTCACGGGCTTCTTCGAGGTGTTCGGCCCCAGCGAGCTGAAAATGACCGGCCCGACGACGACGCCGGCGGACGAGGTCCGGCTCGTCTTCGACCGGAAGCCGACGCTCGAATCCGGAGAGTTCGTGTGCCTCAGGTTCTTCGCGAGGACCACCGGTAGCAAATTCGTCGAGGTCGGCACGGCACAGTGCACGAAGGCGCCGTTCTAGCTGGGGCCAGGAACGTCGCGCAGTCGGCGAACTCAGACGAGACGGAGTAGCGACGCTGATACTCCGCTCCAGTGTCAGGCGCCTATCGAGCGGGGCCTGGGCCGGGCCTTGGAGGCCAGTCAGCTGTTACGTCGTCACCGGTCGCGCCGTACAGCTCCGGCGCGGTGCGTTCGCTGTGCGGCTCCAGGATGCGCCGCACCTCTGCTGCGATCTCGGGCGGTAGCTCGTCTTCGTACAGGTCAACCAGCTCTGCGATGAGATGCCGCACGTCGCCGGTAGCCACTCCGAGATCATCCACCAGGATCTGCACACTCATGCGCTCCATCGTCGCTGACAGCCGGTCCGGAGGGTAGGGGCGCGCTCATAGGACCCCACCGGCTGGCAGCGTTGACCGAACGGCAGACGTCCGACGCCCGCATAGCCGCCCGCGCGCTGCTGGGCTACCTGCCGTCCGGCGGCCAGGGAACCGCTGCCGGCTAGAGGGCCGTGGCCACCGTGCGCCGATTGCGGCGGATCAGCAGGCACCGGTTGCTCTGGTTCCAGGACCGGGGTTGATACCGAGCCAGGCGCACGCGGGCTAGCATCATCCTTGGTCGCCTTCGATCGGGGGCGCTGAGTCCGGCCGACACCGTGCCGCTCGTCGAGCGGGCGATGGCTGAGATGTCCGTGGGAGAGGGTTGATCATGTCTGCGCGAGTGCCCGCCAGCGTCGAGTGGCAAAAAAGTAGCTTCAGCGCCAGCGAGAACGAGGACTCCCTCGGGTGCGTCGAGGTGGCCCTGCTGGCCGACGGCGGTGTTGCGCTCCGCAACAGCAAGGACCGTGACGGCCAGGTCCACGTCTACACCGCTGCCGAGTGGGATGCGTTCGTCAAGGGCGTGCATGCGGGCGAGTTCGACTGTCCCTGACTCTGCTGCACAAGTTCTTCCCGGAGTGGCAGCCGGCAACCGGCTGAGGCGCCCGTGGCAGGCCGGCCGATGGCGGGGTTGAAATCCATCATTTCAGGAGGACGAGTTCGTGGCCCAGGCCATGGAGCCGCCATCGGGAACCAGGGACTTCCTGGCCGATGACGTCCGCCGCCGCCGGGCGGCCTTCGACGCTGTTGCCACCGTATTCGAGCGCTACGGATTCGATCCGCTGGAAACGCCGGCGTTCGAGAGGCTGGAGGTCTTCGCGGGCAAGCTCGGTGAGGACGCCTCCACGCTGATATTCAAGATCCTCAAGCGCGGCGCGCACGAGGCCACCGGCGAGGCAGACCTGGCGCTTCGCTACGACCACACCGTGCCGTTGGCCCGCGTGGTGGGTACCTACGGAAGCCGGCTCCCAGCACCGTACAAGCGCTACGTCATCGGTCCGGTATGGCGGGCCGACCGGGCCGCGCGTGGCCGGTTCCGCGAGTTCGCCCAATGCGATATCGATACCGTGGGCGCGGCGTCCGGGTTGGCGGACGCGGAGATCCTCTGGGCCGTCCACGACGGGTTGGAAGCACTCGGCGTTCGCGACTTCCAGTTCCTCGTCAACTCCCGGCAGGCGCTGCACGGCCTCCTGGAGGCGTACGGCGTCACGCCCGAGTTCGGCGCGTCCGTTCTCGGCGGTCTGGACAAGCTCGACAAGGTTCCCGCGGAGATGGTGTGCGCGGGATTGCGTAGCCGGGGGCTGGGCACGGATGCGGCGGAGGGGCTGGTTGCGGATCTCACGTCCGCGGACACCGACCGCGTGCGCAGCAAGCTCAACGCAACCGATCGTGGGCGGCGAGGGCTCGACGAGGTGGACGGGCTGCTGAAGCTGACCGGTGCCCTGCCGGCGGGCCGCGTGGTGTTCACCCCCCGGATGGTCCGCGGACTCGACTACTACACCGGCCCCATATTCGAGGTCGTCGCGGCCGGATTTCCTGGCTCCATCGCCTCAGGCGGCCGTTACGACGGTCTCATCGCCCGGCTGGGTGGGCCCGACCTGCCCGCATGCGGTGGCTCCATCGGCGTCGAGCGCATCCTCGCGGTTCAACCCGCGGGTGAGCAGGGCCGTCCCGGTCTGGACGTCGCTCTCACGGTGCTGGGTGCCGGGGACGCGGTCCTGCGGCTGGCCGACGACGTTCGGGCGAAGGATCTGCGTGTCGGGGTCTATCTCGGCAGCTCGGGGAAGCTGGCCAGGCAGCTGAAATGGGCTCATGAGCAGGGTGCCCGGGTCGCGGTGATCTACGGCCCGGACGAGCGGCGGCGGCGTGAGGTCACGCTGCGTGACATGCGGTCCGGGGAGCAGACCGCCGTTCCTCTCGATGATGCCGCGGAGCTCCTCTCCTCCCGGCTCCGTGGGCCGGCCGCCCCGCCTGCGTTCAGGACATGACGACGCACGCAGCCGGTCCAGCCGTCGCGAGGCGCGCCGCGATCCCGCCGTTCCACGTGATGGACGCAAGGTAGGGCCCGCGGCGCGCTGGGATGGGCGTCGTCCGGACCGCCGCCGGGCACGGCGAGGGCCGGTTCCTGCCAAGGTAGAGCTCGTGGTCGAGAGCTCCCGCGCCCCGTTGCTGTCCTGGGCCGCTGTCGTGCCGGTGCTGGCGGTCGTGGCGTTGGCCCTGACCTGGGGACGTGATCTCGGGACCGGGCTGGTGGTCGTCGTGGCCGCGGTCCTTGCGGGTGCGGTGCTGGCGGCGGTGCACCACGCCGAAGTCGTCGCCCACCGGGTGGGTGAGCCGTTCGGGTCGCTGGTGCTGGCGGTCGCGGTCACGGTGATCGAGGTCGCGTTGATCGTCACGCTCATCGCCGCCGGCGGGCCGGAGACGGCGTCGCTGGCCCGGGACACCGTCTTCGCCGCTGTCATGATCACGACCAACGGCATCGTCGGAATCTCGTTGCTGCTGGGTGCGCTGCGCCACGGCGTGACGCTGTTCAACGCCGAGGGCACTGGCGCGGCGCTCGCGACGGTCACCACCCTGGCCACGCTGTGCCTGGTGCTGCCCACGTTCACCACGAGCGAGCCCGGACCGGAGTTCTCAGCCGCACAGCTGACGTTCGCCGCGATCGCCTCGCTGGCGCTGTACGGAATGTTCGTGCTCACCCAGACCGTGCGCCACCGTGACTTCTTCCTCCCGGTCATCCCCGCAGACACGACCGGTGCGGGCACCGGTGAGGTCGAGGAGCACGCGCCGCCGCCGGGCGGGCGGGCGGCCGTAACGAGTCTCGGCCTGCTCGTGGTGGCGCTCGTCGCCGTGGTCGGGCTTGCGAAGGTGGAGTCCCCGGCGATCGAGGCCGGAGTTGACGCTGTGGGCTTCCCGCCCTCCTTCGTCGGGGTGGTGATCGCGCTGCTGGTCCTGCTCCCGGAGACCCTGGCCGCGGTGCGGGCAGCTCGTCGGGATCGGATCCAGATCAGCCTCAACCTCGCCTACGGGTCGGCGATCGCGAGCATCGGGTTGACCATCCCCGCGGTCGCGGTCGCGTCGATCTGGCTCGACGGGCCGCTGCTGCTCGGCCTCGAGTCGACGCAGATGGTGCTGCTCGCGATGACGGTCGTCGTGAGCGTGCTGACCGTGGTCCCCGGCCGCGCAACGCGCCTGCAGGGCGGCGTCCACCTGATCCTCGCAGCAGCATTCCTGTTCCTGGCAATCGCCCCCTGACCGCGCAGGTGCCGCGGTATCCCGCTCGCAACGAACGACACGTTCGTCCATACCTGTCAAGACTCAGCCGACCACACTTTGAGGTAGCGTGGTTCGGCGCCCCCGCAGCTGCACGGCGGACACTGGCCCTGACTGCCCGGCGTGCGTTGCGGCACTGGGTCTACCGGCCAACTGCTCGGGCATCTCGGCGTCAGTCAACCCGGGACGACGCTGCGCCTGACTCACCCTGGGGCGCCCAACAGCGCCCCAGGGGAGGCACGCGTAGCATCGACGGACAAGCGAGCGAGGCCCCCGCGGTGACAGGTTTGTCCGGACCGGCGATTCAAGGCGGCCTACTTAGGACGCCCGTACGGTTCGCACCGCCGCAGGTCAGTAGGCTTTATGAAGATCGACTTGCCGGCCCTGAATAAAGCCTCAATGAATCGTGGCGCGAGTCCCTGTCAACTAGTTCGTTGTGGAGCGAAATACGATTCCAGCATCTCGTCCGTCCATGCCGGTTGTTGAATTTCACCGCGCGGGCCGAACTGATTGAACCACGGCTTGATGTCCAGAATTGGACTACCGTCGACTGCATCCAAGTCTTCGACGTGCAGATCCAGGCCGTCGATTGAGATAAGCGTGCAGCGCGAGACGCCGAGCCAGTTGACCCGACGCATATTTCGATGGCCGAAAATTCCCACCTCCGGCCAATCCGGGTTATTTCGGGGCCGTCGGGCGCCGAGGTCCAGGTCGGCGGGATCGGTCAGGTGGAATCGGAATACCACCTCAAGATGCGAAAAGCTCTCAAGTCCAATTGTTGAATCTGAACTGAAACGCCTTCGATCAATGCGGATTATTGAACGCGTTCCGCCCCAAAAATCATCAGAGGCCTCGATCCTTCCTCCTATGACTGTGGCTATCGGTTCGACGTTGAATGGGTCAGTCTGCACAGGTGTTTTCCTCACTGCTCGGAGACATAGTACTAACAAGAAATTAGGCTAGCGGACTCCGCGTTATCCTGCTACTGTTCTCTCATGAAGCAGAGCCGTCTTTCTCGTCGGGCGCTACCGGAGATCCGCGCTCAGTTTGCGCGGATGTTGGACGAGGATCTGCCGGCGAAGTCAATCATGGTGGCACTGAAATTGAGCCGGTCGACCTTCTTTGAATGGAGGCGGGCGTATCAGACGCGGGGACTGGAAGGGTTGAAGG
>JBOHEO010000147.1:0-14444 GCA_050701055.1 Pseudonocardia sp.
GGCGCGAGGAGGTCGGGTTCCCTCCCGCGGTCCGGATGGCCGCGATCGAGGGCACGGCCGCGGCGGTGGCGGATGTGCTCGCGGCGCTGCCGGTGGACGTCGAGGTGCTCGGGCCCGTCGAGCTGGACGGTCGGCCCGGTGATGATCCCGATGTGGTCCGGGAGCGGGCGCTGGTGCGGGTGCCGCGGGCGCAGGGGCGGGCACTGGCCGCGGCGTTGGCCGCGGCACAGGCGGTGCGCACGGCCCGCAAGGCCCCCGATCCGGCGCGGGTGCGGCTGGACCCGGCGGAGATCGGCTGACCCCGCCCCCGCCCCGCCCCGCCTACCCGGGGTTTGAGGAACATCGGAACGAAAAACATCGCTAAACCCTGATCATGGTCTGACCAGCAGTTCTGCCCGTTGACCGGCATCGGGTGTTGCTGGCTCGCGGTTCCGCCGTGAAGCCGTCCCAGGACCGCGCCGAGTTCGGAGCAGTGCGCGGACGTGGGGACGTCCCGCCCGAGCGGGGTTCCCGAGGCGCGGTGAGCCAGGAGGTAGCGGTGGCCGGCGTGCTCGGTGACGAGGTCACCGACGTCGTTGGCCAACACCGCGGGGACGATGTCGAGGGCGCGGGCGGCGTGGTCGTGCGCGGCGGCGGCGAACCGGGCCCGCGCCGGATCGAGGTGGTCGGGCAGACGGCGCAGCACGACCTCGCCCGGCGGGGTGGTGATGAGCCAGGGCGCGGTGGTGGTGCCGCCGGTCATGGTGGTGATCACCCGTACGATGCGATCTACCTGCGGGTAGCGGTCCAGGACCGCGCCGATCGCAGTCATCCGATGCCCACGGTGGCCAGGGACGCGATGATGGCGCGGGCGATCACGGTGTTCTCCTGCTCGGTCATGAGTGGGTGCAGCGCCGGGCACAGCAGCCGTCCGGCCACGTCCTCGGCGACCGGGAACGGCCCTTGCTCGGCGGTGGCGGCGACGATCAGGGGATGCGTGCGGTAGGTGGGCGGGTTGGCGACGACCGTGCCGATCCCGTGCTCGTCACGCAGCACGATCTGGAGCCGATCGCGCACGCTGGTCGGTGTGGCGGGGTCGAGCAGCAGGTTGTAGAGGTAGTAGACGTGCCGGTACCCGACGATCTCCGTCGGTGTCCGCACGCCGGGGGCGTCGGCGAGCAGAGCGGTGCGGCGTCGGGCGAGGTCGATGCGCCGGTCGTTCATCTCGTCGAGCCGGCGGAGCTGTACCAGGCCGACGGCGGCCTGGAACTCGGTCATGCGGTAACTGCTGCCCCACACCTGCCCGAGCCCGAACGACCGGATCTGGCGGATCCGGTGCGCGGTGGCCGCGCAGTCGGTGGTGAGCATGCCGCCCTCGCCGAGGGTGGTCATCGCCTTCTTGCGCTGGAAGCTGAACATCGTCAGCCACGCGCCGGACCCGAGCGGCCCGGCCGGGGTGGTGGCACCGGCCGCACGGGCGGCGTCGACCACCACCCTCGGCGCAGCGATCCCCAGTTCGGTGGCTCGCGCGGCCGCGGCTGCGGTGATGGCGGCGAGGTCGGCGGCCTGGCCGTTCATGCAGGTGACCAGGATCGCCACGGTTCGTACGGTCATCCGCCGCGGCACGTCGGCGGGGTCGAGGTTGAGGGTGGCAGGGTCGGGTTCGGCGAGCACCAAGCGCAGCCCGGCGCCCAGGACCGCGAGATGGGTGCCGGGGAAGTTGATCGCGCACGAGATGACCTCGCCGCCGGGTTCGGCGTCCAGGCACGCCATCGCAATGTCGAGGGCGGTACCGCCGCTGTTGAGGCAGACGGCGAACCCGGCGCCGGTGTAGCCGGCGAACGCGGTCTCGAACGCCTCCTGGTGGTCGCGCGGGTAGTCGCTGGTCCAGGACGGCATTTCGGCGAGCACCGTGGCCAGTGCGGCGTGCTCGGCGTCGGTGTACCAACCGCCCGTCCCGGGCTCACCCGGCCACTTCACCGTCGTCGGGGCCGTGACCGGCCGCGGATCGGGCAGGGTCACCGGTGGTGGTCGCGGCGGTGGCCGGTGTCGTAGATCCGGGCCCCGACGAGTTCGGCGACGTCGCGTTCAAGGTGGTCCAGGCCGTGCTCGGCGATGATCATCTTGCCCAGTTGCAGCATGGTGTTGGCGCGGTTCTTGAACGGGTCGCACACCTTCGGGCAGATCGAGGGCAGCTCACCGCGCAGCTTGGCGCGCATGGCCCCTTCCCACACCTGCGCGAACGAGGTGTCGATCGCGGAGCCGTAGCTGGCGCCGCCGGGACGCGGGTGGTAGTTGCAGGGGTAGAGGTGCCCGTCGGAGCCGACCGCGGCGAACATGTCGGTGATCGAGCACGTGGAGAACTGCCGGACCGGCGGCCCCTCGTGGTCGAGCTTGTGGATCTCGACCAGCTCGAAGGTGTCGTCGACGACCTCGTCGCGGATGCGGGCGATCAACGTGTTCGCGTGGTCCACCTGCGTGGGGTCGAGCAGGCGGTCGCCGGAGATGTCGCGTTTGAGGCGCAACCGGTCCGCCCCGGCCGCTTTCGCCAGCACCGCGACGTCGCGGACCTCGTGGTAGTTCTCCGGGTAGAGGATGAACGACACCCCGATCTCCACGCCCGCGTGCTCGGCGCGGCGCCGGTCGGCCAGCGCGGTGAGGTTCGCCACCGCGCGGTCGAACTTCACCGCGCCCGCCTTGTGCCCGCGGAACTTCAGCTCCGCGTAGGTGTCCGCGCTCGCGGCGTCCAGGCTCACGTTCACATACGCCGAGCGGACCAGCACGTCGACGACCTTGGCGTCCATGAGCTCGCCGTTGGTGAACAGCCCCACCCGCACGTCGTGGTCGATGAGGTAGTCGATCGCGGGGATCAGCGCGACGCGGGAGATCAGCGGCTCGCCGATCAGCCCGGAAAAAGACACGTTGTGGACCCGGAACTCGCGGGTGTGCCGTGTTCCGCCAGACCGATAGGAGCCGGTCTTGCGGTAGCCGACGAGGTCACGGGCCAGCTTCATCATCGCCGCGGGGTCACCGAGGGTGTCCGGGAGCCGGTCGGGGCTTCCTTGGACGCGTCGACGAGGGTGAGCATGTCGTGGTCGTCGTCCCAGATCTCCAGCGGCACGTGGTCGCCGATGCACCACTGGCAGCGCAGGTTGCAGCCGCTGGACGGGTGGACGAGCACCTCGTACGGAGGCAGCACCTGGTCCTCGACGGTGGCCGCGAACAACGGCCACTGCCGGCGCAGCACGTCCAGTTCGTTGAACCGCCCCGCCAGGTCCGTTCGGACACTGCCACGTAAGGACATCGGCCGTTCCGCCATGCCACCCACCTTCATCTCGACTTGCCACGGTCCGTGGCATTCCGATCACCCTAGGCAAGAGTCCCGACAGTGCGGAGCGATTTCCTCACCGTTCAGGCGACCGGAGCAACCGGTTCCGCCTCGTCGGCGGGTTCGGGCAGGGTGGGGGCATGTCCTTGCCCGAACACCCGGCGACGCTGCTCGCCGAGGCGAACGCCGCGTGCCGTGATGCGGCGGTGGTTACCGTGACCGGCGATCCGGCCACGCTCCGGCTGCGGGGCGACGAGGTCGCGGTGACCACCGCCCTGCCGGCGCGGCTTGCCCCCGCGCTGCGCACCACCGAACACCCGTGCCCCGCGGAGGAGGTCCAGGACATCCGGATCGTGCGCGACCCCGGGCTGGCCCGGCGTCTGGACCACGCCGTCCACGTCACCGCTCCAGCCGGCGGGGTCGGCGAACCGCATCGACTCGCCCACGGCGTGCACTTGGTCGGCAAACACATCGGCACCCCGCGCGACCGCCGATCCGGCTATCTGTTGTGGGATAGGGACAGTCCGCGGGCGAGCTGCGTCGTGGTGGGCGACTCGGGAGCGACTGCGGAGACGGTGCTGCTGCGACTGGTCCGCGGTATCGCCGCCCGGACCATGCTCGCGGCGGGCTGGATCCCGCTGCACGCGGCGTGCGTGATGACCCCGGCGGGCGCGGTGTGCCTGCTCGGCGGCACCGGCAGCGGCAAGACCACCGCGCTGCTGCACCTGCTGGCCGGGGTGGCGGGCCCGGTGGAGTTGGTGGCGAACTCGCTGGTGTTCCTCAGCCCCGACGGCCCGGCCGAGGTCCGCACGCTGCCGATGGCGATCGGCCTGCGCGCACCCACGATCGCCCTGTTCCCCGCCCTGACCAAGCTCGACGACAACGTCCGCGCGCTCGACGACGGGACGAGCCGGATCCACTTGTCCGCACCGGACGTCGCGGCGGCGTTCGACGTGGCGCAGTCATCCGGCGGGCCGCTGGCGGCCATCGTCGACGTGACCTTCGACGACGCCCGGCAGGCGACCTGGCGTCCGCTGGACACCGGCGCCATCACGGCGGCCGTGGGCTCGGCGTACCTGCCGGACGGTCTTCTCGACGATCCGCACGAACACGCACGGCTGGACGCGAACCACACACGGGAGCACTGCCGGCGGCTACGGAAGTGCGCCGGTTCGATCGGCGCCGCCCGGTTCGACGCGGGGACCGATACCGCGCGGGTGCTTGGTGACGGGGTGACGGAGCTGGTCGCTCAGGCCGCGCGGTGAGCGATGCCGTGGCGAATCCGGTGGTCGAGTTCCCACAGCGCGGTGCGGTTGGAGTCCCACCGCACCGCCTTCGCCGCGTCGTCCAGGCTGAACCAGCCGTGCCGGGTGTGCTCGTGCGACAACACCAGATCGGTGTCCTGGACGCGGACACCGAACGCGTACTCCGGGATCACCAGGACCTCCGGGCCCCACGTGAACTCCCCGGTGACGTAGACGACCGGGATCGTGGCACGCGCGTCCAGCGCGACGAACTCGTGGTCGCCGACCAGCCCCGCCTCCTCGACGGTTTCCCGCCGAGCGGCTTGCAGCGGGGACTCATCGGCTTCTCCGCCCCCGGCGACACCCTGCCAGTAGTCGGCGTCGGCACGCCGCAACAGGCCGTACTCCAAGCCCTGCGCGGTCTGCCGGTAGGGCAGCACGAGGACCTGGAACGCGGCACGGCCATCCACAGTGTCGGTCACGCCTCCAGGGTAGGGCGCGGTCCGCGCCGCGTGGCTCCCAGGCGTCGATGATCGAGTAGTCGCTCGTCTCGGTCCTGGCCTGGTAGCCGTCACCTGCTGTGGCCGGTGTGCCGGGCGAAGGCCTCGTCGAACGCCTCGGGGTCGAGCAGGCGCAGGAAGGACCGGCCGTCGCAGGCGTGGCAGAGGGTGGTGCAGGCGACGTCGAAGCCGCCGGGCTTGCCGAACGCGGAGGTGACCGCGTGCAGGCCACTGGCGTTGCCGCATCCGGCGCACGAGTCGGTGACCGGGCAGCCGCTGGTGTCCAGCAGTGCGTCGTCCGGTCCGGTGAACGCGGCGTCGTCGAGGTCGTCCAAGTCGTCGTCGAGGGTGTGCCAGCCAGTCAGGTCGAGGCCGTCGGGGACCGGCCCGATGGTCACGAGGTCGTCCGGTGCTGCCGGGCCGCTGTCGCGACGGCGGTTCTTGTCCGCGCGAACCGCCCGGCGACGGAGTTTGGCGGCACGGCCGTTGCTGGTGCGCTGCTTGCCCATGATCGAGTCCTGTTCTCAGTCGGTGTGGTCGGTGGCCGGGTCGGGCGGCGTCGTCGCGGGGGTCGGGCGGGGGCGGGGTTGGCGGGCCAGGCGTTGGGCGACGTCGGCGATCTCGGCGACGGCGTAGGCCGACCTGGTGCCCGAGATCGACATGCCCGTGGCGGCGGCGAGGTCCTTGAGCTGGTAGGGCTGTGGTGCGACGAACTCGCGGGCGTAGGCCAGGAGCAGCCGCATCCGCTCCTCGGCCTCCCGCATCTCCCGACGCGCCCTCGTGATCTCGGCCAGCAGCGGGTCGTAGTAGAAGTCGACGTTGTCCTGGGTGTCCCGGATGTTCTCCTCGAACGCGGCCCGCTGGTCCTGGACCTCGTCGCGCCAGGCGTCGTGGCCTGCTTCCTCGTTCTCGTCCGCGTCGTCCGGCAGCGGGTCGGGCATCGGGTGCACGATGTCCACCAGATCGTCGATCATGTCGCGCTTCGCCATGCGTTTCATTCTACACAACACGTTTCATTTTTCGCAACACGGTTCACTCGAAGGAACGCAGTACGGCAACACTGGTACTGCCGTGAGCGAGCCGGAGGTGGTGCGGCTGGAGGTGCCCGGCACCATCGCCCGCCACCTCCAGCAGACCGACGGCCTGGGAGACGCGGCGCGGCACGTGCTGCGACAGGGCCGACGGGTGCGGCGCGGCCAAGGCTACAGCCTGCACGTCACCGCGCCGCCGCACATACATCACGACCTGCTGGCCGCCGCGGCCGCGGCGGGTGCCGAGGGTGCCTCGGCCGCCGAACGCAAGGCGTACCGGATCTACGCACACCGCGCCCACCAGGCGATCCCGGCTGCCGGGACCGGTGCCGGCCTGACCGAGCGAGCCCGGTGACGTGGCCTTCACCGCGATCCACCCCGACGCCGGGCGCATCGACGCCACCCGGACCGATCTCGGTGCCGGCCTGAGCTGGGAGCAGGTGCATAAGGTCCGGCCCCGGCCCGCATTGCGCTGTCCGGACTGCGGGCACGGCGTGCACGCCAAGGTCTCACCCCGCAAGCTGCGCTACTTCGCCCACAACCCCGGCCGCCCCACCGAGTGCGCGTGGGACAACGAGTCGCTGGAGCACCACCTGCTCAAGCTGGAGCTGGCCACCGCGATCCGCGACCTCGGGTGGCATGCCGAGCTGGAGGTCCGGGCCCCCGACAGCAGTTGGCGCGCCGACGTGCTGGCCTGCTCGCAGGACGGGACCCGCCGCATCGCCTGGGAAGCCCAGCTCTCGCCGATCACCGACGCCGACATCGACGAGCGCACCGACCACTACCACCAGGCCGGGATCGAGGTGTGCTGGGTCGGCATGGCCAACCGACTGTCCTGGATGGGTGTCGTGCCCTCCCTCCAGGTCTGCGGCCCCGACGAGGATGCGGGGCCGTGGACGGTGGTGGACGGCGTGGCCGGGTTCGACTACCGCGAGGGCTCCTGGCGGGTCACCACTGCGTCGTTGCCCGAGGTCCTGGGCTGGGTGCTGCGCGGCCGGATCGACTTCCACAGGGTCCTGCCGCGCTACAAGAGGGTCGTGCTCGGGACGGTCGGGGCTTCGTCCGGCGCCCCTGGATCTGGACCAGCGCGCGCAGCGTCGACGCGCAAGACCGTCACGAGCAGATGCGGCAACGCCAGGAGGCGTGGAAGCTCCAGCAGGCCGAACGCGAGCGCGAGGCAGCACAGCTCCGTGCCCGGCAGGAGGCAGAGCAGGAGCGAGCACGGCTGGCCGAAGCCGAGCGCCGGCTCCAGATCCAGGAAGCCGAAGCCGCTGTGCGCCTCGCCGAGTACCGGCGCCAGTGGGCGATCGAGGCCGAGCAGGCCCGAGTGCGGCGCGAAACCGACGACCAGGCACGGCGGGAACGGGAGGAAGCCGCCGAGCAGCAGCGCCGGCGGCAGGAGGAAGCCGAGCACAAGGCCGCGACCACGTGGTGGCAGAAGGTCTCCGCCGCCCAGAGCGATGAACTCCTTGCCGCGGTGGCGGATCCGGTGTGGCGGAAGACAGGCAGCTGTCTGGAGTTCGACGAGGACGTGACCCGTGAACACGCTTACGGCGTGGCGATCTTCCGGAAGGCGGGCCGCTACCGCGACCGCCGGGAGTTGTACGGGGGTCATGCGTCCCAGCCCGGCCTCCTTCACCGGCTACCGCCAGAGGTGCCGGTCTTCGTGCGCAACGCCCACGAGGCCGCAGCGCTCATCGAGACCGGCGCGATCGCACCAGATCGCGTCGTCCACTTCGGCCGGCTCGGGCAGGGGGTTGACCAGCGTCTTCTCGCTATCTGGGGTCGTCGTGGCTTCGGGAACCCAGGACCGGCCACCGCAATTGTCGACGCAGGCACCTACCGTCCGACCCATGCCCACCACGGCCCTGGCGGCCACCGAGCCACCCGACCCGCAGCGGATCGTCAAGGTCGTGGGCCGGCACACGACGCTCCGGCCGCTGGGCGAGACCCAGATGCAGGGCTCCTGCCCCTCTGCGACTCAACGGCGCTGCGCGTGCGGCCTGCCTTCGGCAGCTTCCACTGCTTCCGGTGTGGAGAAGGCGGCGACGCCATCACGTTCACCGCCAGAATCGAAAGCCGCCCGTAAGCCCGCCCCTGAAGCCCTTTGTGCCGTAGATCACGATGGATCTTTGAGGCATGGCGTCGACAGCTCGCTGACCAGCAGCGTCAGGGCTTAGCACTGTTTTTCGTTCCGATGTTCCTCAAACCCCTACCCCCACCCCACCCCCCACCCCCCGCCCCCCGCGCATCCTCCACCCGCCGCGCCTCGCTCGCACACATCGTCTGGCTTCGCACACATGCGGCAACATGTGTGCGAAGCCAGACGATGTGTGCGGCGGGACCGACGGCCGGGGGTGGCGGTTGGGGCACCGGACCGACGGCCGGGGGTGGCGGTTGGGGGTGGCGGTCGGTCGGGTCGAGATCGTCCGGGCGGCGTGGCAGGATCGAGCACTGTCGGGTGTGCCGCGCGGGGTGAAGCCGCGCCGACGTCCGGCATGTCCCCGGACCCTGCCGTAAGGAGATCCGTGTCCGTCCAGCCCATCCGGCTCTTCGGCGACCCGGTGCTGCGCACACCCGCGATCGAGGTCACGACGTTCGACACCGAGCTGCGCAAGCTGGTGGCCGACCTCACCGACACCATGCACGAGGAGGGCGGCGCCGGGCTGGCCGCGCCGCAGATCGGCATCGGACTGCGCGTGTTCGCCTACGACGTCGACGGGTTCACCGGCCACCTCGTCAACCCGACCTTCGACACCGTTGGCGAGGAGGAACAGCTCGGCCCGGAGGGTTGCCTGTCGATCCCGGGGATGATCTGGGACTGCCGGCGGCACCTGCACGTCGTGGCCCGCGGGTTCGACATGCACGGCGAGCCGGTCATGATCGAGGGCAGCGAGCTTCTGGCCCGGTGCGTGCAGCACGAGACCGATCATCTCGACGGCGTGCTGTTCATCGACCGGCTCGACCCCGAGACGCGCAAGCAGGCGATGGCGCAGATCCGGGACGCGCAGTGGTTCGGTACCTCCCTTTCCCCGGGGAAAGGGAACTTCCTTTCCCCGGGGGCCGGTGGTTCCCCTTCACCGGGGCGCGTACGTCCGGAGCGCGTGCGTCCGGAGCCGATCGTGAAGGCGAGCCCGCACCCGCTGTTCGGGAAGGCGCGGTGAGCGGGGTCGAGCCCGCAGGCCTGAGGTTGCTCTTCGCCGGCACGCCCGAGCCTGCCGTGCCGTCGCTGCGGGCGCTGCTCGACTCGCCCCGCCACGACGTCGTCGCGGTACTCACCCGCCCGGACGCGCCCGCCGGTCGGGGCCGGCGGCTCACCCGCTCGGCGGTCGGCGCCGTCGCCGACGAGGCGGGCATCCCGGTCCTCACCCCGGCCCGGCCGTCGGACCCGGAGTTCCTGCGGCAGCTGGCCGAGCTGGCGCCGGACTGCTGTCCCGTCGTCGCCTACGGTGCGCTGCTGCCGCGGGCGGCGCTCGGCGTTCCCCAGCACGGCTGGGTCAACCTGCACTTCTCGCTGCTCCCGGCCTGGCGCGGCGCGGCGCCGGTGCAGGCCGCCGTGCGCCACGGTGACCCGATCACCGGGGCCACCACCTTCCTGCTGGAACAGGGCCTGGACACCGGGCCGACGTTCGGTGTGGTCACCGAGGCCATCGGGCCCACCGACACGGCGGGGGAGCTGCTGCACCGGCTCGCGGTGTCCGGGGCCGCGCTGCTGAGCGCGACCATGGACGGCATTGCCGACGGCACCCTTCGCGCCGTGCCGCAACCCGTCGACGGCGTCTCGCTCGCCCCGAAGGTCACCGTCGCCGGCGCCCGGGTCGACTGGACGGTGCCCGCAGCGGCGGTGGACCGGCTCGTCCGCTCGGTCACACCGGAGCCGGGGGCGTGGACGGAATTCCGCGGCGAGCGCCTGGGGCTGGGTCCGGTGCGGCCCGGCGTCGAGGGCCCGGAGCTGAAGCCCGGCGAGCTCTCCGTGGAGAAGCGCCGGGTCCTGGCCGGCACGGCGACCGGGCCGGTGGAGCTCGGCGAGGTCCGCCCGGTGGGCCGGCGCGCCATGCCGGCGCCGGACTGGGCGCGTGGGATCCGCATCGGGGCCGGGGAGGTGTGCTCGTGACGGTGCCCCGCCGGCCGCGCCGCCCGCAGCCGCAGCGCGACCGGTCGAGCGGACCGAGGGGTGCCGGCCCGCCCCGGGGTCGGGTGGGGCCGCCGCGCCCGCCCGAGGTGGATCCACCGCGGCTGGCTGCCCTCGAGCTGCTCACCGCCGTGCGGGTCCGCGACGCGTACGCGAACCTCGCGCTCCCGTCCATCCTGCGCCGCCACCGCCTGCACGACCGCGACGCCGCCCTCGCCACCGAGCTCGGCTACGGCACGCTGCGCGCGCAGGGCCTGCTGGATGCGGTGATCGAGGCCTGCACCGCCCGCCCGCTGATCCGCGTCGAAGCGCCGTTGCTCGACGCGCTGCGGCTGGGCACCTACCAGCTGCTGCGCACCCGGATCCCGGCGCACGCCGCGGTGGACACCACCGTCGAGCTGGTGCGGGCCGACGGTGGCTCGCGGGCGGCCGGTTTCGTCAACGCGATCCTGCGCAAGGTCGGCGAGCGCGACGAGGCCGGGTGGGTGGCCGAGCTGGCGCCGCCGGCCGAGGACGACCCGGTGGGCCACGCCGCGTTCGCCCACGCGCATCCCCGTTGGATCGCGCAGGCCTTCGTCGACGCCCTGCGGCGCACCGACCAGGTGGACGCGGCCCTGGCCGCCGACGATGCGCGCCCGACGGTGCACCTGCTGGCCCGGCCCGGTGAGATCACCGCCGAGGAGCTTGCGGCCCTCACCGGCGGTGACCCGGCGCCGTACTCGCCCTACGGGGTGCACCTGCCCCCGGGCTCGGGCGAGATCGGTGAGCTCGACGCGATCTCCGAGGGGCTGGCCGTCGTGCAGGACGAGGGCAGCCAGCTCGTGGCGATCGCCCTCGCGCGGGCCGGGCTGCACGGCCCCGACGGCGGTCGGTGGCTGGACCTGTGTGCGGGGCCCGGTGGGAAGGCGGTGCTGCTCGGTGGGCTCGCGGTGCTCGACGGTGCGGCGCTCGACGCCGTGGAGTCCAACGAACACCGCGCCGATCTGGTCCGCCACGCCGTCGACGGGCTGCCGGTCACCGTGCACACCGCCGACGGCCGGGACGCGCCGCTGCCCGACGGGGTGTTCGACCGGGTGCTCCTGGACGTCCCCTGCACCGGGTTGGGCGCGTTGCGCCGCCGGCCCGAGGCGCGCTGGCGGCGTCGCCCCGAGGACGTGGCGGGTCTGGCCAAGCTGCAGCGTGAGTTGCTCACCGCCGCGCTGCGGCATGTGCGACCGGGCGGCGTGGTCGCGTACGTCACGTGCTCGCCGCACCTGAGTGAGACGGTCGGGGTGGTGGGCCGGGTGGTGCGGGGGGCCGATGTCGTGCAGGTGGACGCCAGACCCCTGCTACCCGGGGTACCGGATCTGGGCGACGGCCCGACCGTGCAGCTCTGGCCGCACCGGCACGGCACTGATGCGATGTTCCTGGCGGTGTTGCGGCGGACGGGCTGATCGGGATGGCCGGTGGTTCGTCCCCCGCTATGACTGTGCGGGTGGGTGGTTAGGCGGCGTGGGTGGCGCGTAGTTGGTCGTGGAGTGATCGGATAGCGGTGGGTCGGCGGGTGGGTGGTAGCGCGGCGAGGTCGGCTTCCAGCCGGTGCAGGATCAGTGCGCAGCGGCGGGAACGCACCGTGGGCAGCTGGCGTAGTGCGGTCAGTCCGGCGGGTACCGCCCGGTCCAGGTCGTCGGCCGCGACGTGCGCCCGGGACAACATACCCACCTGGAACAGTGTGTGCCGGGGTGTGCCGGCCTCGTCGGCGGCGGTGCGGCTGAGTGCCGCGTCCGCGCTGTCCAGCAGGCCGCGGCAGTCGCGGGAGGTGACTGCGGCGAGGGTGAGGGCGCCCTGGGCGAGACATTGCTCCAAGTTGCCCGGCCAGAACCAGGCGAGGTACGGGGGCAGGTTGTCCAGTGCGCCCGGGGTGTCGAGCAGTGTGCGGGCCTCGTCGGCGGCGGTGTGGAAGCCGCGGGCGTTGCCGACCGCCGCTTGGGCCTGCGCGAACGCGCTTGCCGCTATGGCGCGCACCACGGCGGGGGTGGGCCGGGCGGCTTCGTGCGCGGCGTTGGCCAGCTCTACCGCGTCCCGGGCGGCGCGGGCCTGGTCGATCCCGTCGTTCAGCCGACCGCGGTGCACCGCCGTCTGGCTGGTGACGGCCAGCAGGTAGGCGCCTACGGAGCGGTCTCCGGCGGTGTGTGCGGCGTGTAGCCCGCTGGTGAAGTATCGCTGGGCCAGGCCGTGTCGGCCTGCGTCGTGGGCCATCCAGGCGGCGTGCTGGGCCAGTTGGGCCCATTCGGCGAGCAGCCGGTCGGCCACCGCTGCGGTGGTGAACCGGGACCGGCGCAGCAGCTTGGCGACCCAGGTCAGGTGGTGGTGCACGAACCGCAGGTTGTCCTCGTGCCCGCCGTCGGCGTTGCCCAGATTCCGGAGCCCGGCGGTGGTGGCGGCCACCACGTCCACCATGGCGGGGGTCACGGTGATGCCGCGTCCGGCGTCGGCCAGCATGGCCAACGAACCGCCCCGGGTGCCGGCGAGGTGATCGACGTATCCCCAGGCCGGCGCGGTGAGCGCCGCCCCGCTGATGGTGAGGAAGGAGCGGCGGTCCACCCTGATCGAGCCTCCGGTGTTGCGGAGCCAGTCGTCCAACATCTCGACGGTACCTGCCGCGGTCCATGGCAGGTGGAGCCCGGTGTCGGCGGGGACCCACAGTTCGGTGGGCTGGGCCCGGCCGGACCACAGCTCGTCGATGGAGACATCCCGGTCGAGGGTGTCGGAGATCAGGTGTGCCACCACGGTGGGCAGCGGGTGGCGGGGCAGCCGGTCGTGGTGCAGCCACTCCGAGACGGTGCTGCGCCCGACGTAGCCGGGCCCGAGCACACCGTTGACAGCCAGGACCAACCGGCTGGGCGACCAACCGAGCTCGGTCAGCAGCTTTCCCAATACCACGTTGCCCCGCTGATCGGTGGACAATGCCGCTCCTTGGACGTGAGGTGATGACGACAGGGATGACGTGCAAGCCATGACGGTAACCGGCCGGGGACGGTGTCAAGGACGTTCAGCGAGCGTGCCGCGCGTCGACTCGGGGTTCGCACCAGGAGAAACCGACGCGAGACGGTCCTGTCGTACCCACGCCACCGCCCCGCGGCCCATGCTGTCGCTACGCCGCTCTTTCGAAGGACCGATCCGGCCCCCGCCGCCCGACGAGCTGATGTAGTCGAGGCCATGACCGGAATCCTGCGACGCCTGGTAGCGAGCCCAGAAGAACTGATCAAGAAAGGCCGGGTGCGGATACGACGGCTCGCCTGCGCCGAGTGCAAACAGCTGATCTGGGTGGTCGTCGGCCCGGCCCGATGCAGCGACTGCGCCCAAGGCCACCCACCGCACCGGGGCCGCTGACTCGGACCGGCGAACTCAGCGATCACGCGCCTGCTGCCACCATCGGGCTGTGACCCGACCGTGCGGTGCCGGCTGGCCATTATCCTGGTGAGCGATGGGCCGTTCACTGATGACCTGCTAGCCCACCAGCCTGGAGTGCCCAGGCGGGCCAGGAGCGGACCCATCACCGTCATCTCGAAACCTTCCAGGATGGTCGAGGCGCCTGGTCAGGGAACAACAGGTCGATGCCGTATGCGTTCGGCGAGATCTGCGTGTTGGCGACCTTCCGCTGCGAACGTCTCATCTTCACTGAGCCATGCGGCCCAGTCGATGGCCTCATCACTGGTGAATCCACTGTTCTGACGAGGGAATATCAGCGGATCCTCGCCGAGAAGCCGAAGTAGTCGCCGATCGTGACATCGGCGCGCGCTATCGCGCATAGCCTGGCAGTTGGGTCCATCGAAGTTGTCCTCCTGCCGGAGCATCGACGCATTGTAGATGAATCCGAAGAACATTCGATCGACATCCTGTGTATTCTTGCCACCCGAGTGGAGAACGTTGTGGTGCAGCGCCACCGTGTCACCCGCCGCAAGTGCAATGCGGAGCTCTCCTTCTTGATCACTCCACAGATCGCCCGCGGCAATCCTGAAAGACTTTCGATGCGAGCCGGGGAGCACCCGCAGCTGACCCATCGTCGGGTCCATATCCTGCAGGTACGTCAGGAAGACGATGCTGGCCGGTCTGACGTACTCATCAGGTGGGATCGATCCGAATCGGTCGCGATGCCACATGACCGGCGAGTTGACAACTACGTCGGTGACGAGTGGATCCCCGGCAAGGACGGCACTGTCGAGTTGCACAATCGGTCCCATTACAGCT
>JBOHEO010000148.1:0-14389 GCA_050701055.1 Pseudonocardia sp.
GCGCTACTCGCGCCCTGGAACGTCTTCAGCAGCTCCCAGAGATTATCCGGGGATTCTTCCGCGACCCCTCACTGGCCTACATCGGAATGTGACGACAGTCCGCTAGTCCAGTTTCTTCTTAGTACGATCCCGGCGATACTTTTGATCAGCTCGTGCAGTTTCTCACTGGTTGGGCTCATACCATGAAGCACATGAAGCACCGTCGCGATGTGTTACGTACCCTGCGCACTCTCGGCTATGCGGCCGCTATCGCCTCACTCTTTCAGGCCATCGACCCGGAAGAGCAGGAGCGCGTCGCCTCGGTAATCAGCAGGCCGAGTCGGGTTGACGCCGTAACGATCGAGCACATCGAAGCGATCTTGTGGCGCTGTCAACGGCAGGAAGACGCGCTCGGCCCGCAAGCTGTCCTCGATACCGTGCTTGCCCAGCGCAATCTGGTCAAGATGTTGCTGCGCGATTGCCCTGACCCGCTTCGGCCACGGATGCTCTCAGTGCTCAGCAGCGCTTCGCGCCACGCCGGCTGGCTTTCCTTCGACCTCAATGAGTTCGACAGTGCGTGGTACTTCTACGAGGATGCCCGTGCGCTGGCGCACGAGGCGGGGAACGTCGAGCTGGGTGCGTTCGTGTTGTGTAATATGAGTCACCTGGCAACCTGGCAACGTAAGCCGCGTATCGGCATCGACCATGCCGTCGCGGCTGGTGAGTGGGCGAAGCGTACTGACGATGTGCCGGTACGGGCGTTTGCGGCTGACGTCGCCGCGCGAGCCTATGCCGCCGACGGACAGTCAGCATCATGCATGACCGCCCTTGACACTGCCGAAACAGCGCTCGCGATGATCGGTGATCGCCAGCCGGGCTATGTTTACTTTTATGATCAGGGTCTACATACCTCAACGCGCTGCTTGTGTCACCTTGAACTGCATGAGCCGCAGCGCGCCGTTGGTTACGCCGAGCGGTCACTCAAGAGCGGTGATCGGACGTGCGCCCGGAGAGTGGGTCTTACTGCCGTATATCTGGGAACAGCCCGTATGCAGTCGAAGGATGTCGACGAGGCGGCCCGGCTGCTCGGTGTTGCCGGGGAAATCGCGGCCGGAAATAGTTCAGCCCGATTGATCAAGCAATTGCAGCAGGCCCGCGCTGGTCTGCAGCCGTGGCAGGAAACCAGCGCCGTCCGTACGCTTGATGATCGCTTAGTGGCTTATGGTCTGGCGTGAATCGGGAGCAGGTACACATCGGAAGAATGGTGACATGCCTTCAGCCGGAGCCATTGCAGCACCTGTTTATAGCCGCAGCACCCCGTTCATGACCTGGATGGTCCCGATATCTATCAGGCAGCACGTCTTGGCCGCTGCTTGCGCATACCATGCTCACGAAGCAGGCGCTTCACGGAAGTGGCCCGGCTCCAGCGCAACGCCGCTATCGCGGGCCTGCGCCGAGACCGGCTGTTCATGGCGGCGGGACAGGCCCTCGTCCGGCGGTGCGTCACGAACTGCCTTGTCGTGGTACCAGTAGTCATGCTCGCCGCGGGATGGAAGCCGAACATGCGTAGCCCGGGAAGCTCCACGTGAGCGGTAGTCGGCTCTGGTCGATGCTGCGCGGCGGCTCGCTGTCGCTGGAGGCGATCAACGCTGTCCGCGCGGGTGATGCAGCTGGCCTCTACAGATCCGGGTTCATCGAGGCTTCGGTCGCCGACCGGCTTGCCGAGGCGATCGTTGGCCACGAGAGCCGGCGCAACTACGAGGCCCGCTGGACAGGGCGCTCCGGCACCGCCGAGAACTTTTCTCGGACCGACACCGACCGGGTGGGTCCCATCGACACCACTTCTCAGGGGACGAGCAACCAGGACGAAATCGTCGGCGCTCTGCGCTGGCAGCGCGCGGCTGTGGCACCGGCACTCGGGCCCGTCGACAAGCTGCGGCTGGAACTCGATGAGGTGCTGCCCGGCGGCGCCGGCCTCACCCGGCGTGACGGCAAGCTTCTGCTCACCGGGGTGGGCCGGATCATGGAGCGCTCCGACGTCGCCGTCCACGCCGACGCTGGCCGCAGGGAGTGTCTGACGGCGAACATCTACCTGCGCATGCCACCGAGCGGCGGCGGCACCACGATCTGGCAGTTCGACGCGGAGTACCGCAGGGCCGGCCGCTCGTACCTGTTCCAGCCGGGCGAGATCCCCGAGGACACGCCTGAGGTCACGTTTCGCGCCGAACCCGGCGACCTAGTGATCTGGGATCCCACCCGGCCGCACGCCATCCTCCCGTTCGAGGGCGGTGTCCGGGTGACCATCCAGACCTGGGTATACCTGGCGCCGGATGTTCACGGCGATCTGCGCGCCTCTTTGCTGAACTGAAGCTCAGCGCAGCTTCGCGCCGAACTCCTTCTCCAAGGCCTGCAGGATGTCGGTGCGGACGCGCAGGATGTCGTCCCGGGTCAGGGTCACGTCGTGCGGCTGCAACCTCACCCTCAGGGTAAGCGAACGGAAATCCTCGCCGAGTTCGGCCGAGCGGTACTCACCCACGTAGGTGACGGTCTCCACCAGCTTGTTGCCAGTGCCGGCGACGGCCTCGACCCGCGCCCACGGGATGCCGTCCGCCAGCAGCACCGAGAGATCGAAGTCCGAGGCGGGTAGCTCCGCGAGAGCCTGGAAGAGGTTCTCCCGCGAAGCCTTGGCCGTGAGCGGGGTGATGTCCAACTCGGCGTAGGCGACGTGCACGCCCTGGATCCCGGCGAGGCGCAGGAGCCGAGGCTGCAGCAGGGCCAGGGTGCCGGCCTGATGCGTACCGACCATGATGCCGAGCCGCGCCGACCGGTCGGCCCACAGCGCTTCGCTCGGACCGTCGAGCGCGAGATCGTCGAGGAAGCAGTGCCGCCGCAGCGCCTCCAGGTGTCCCTTCGCACGGCGGAAGAGGGTCGCACCGTCGTCGACGCCCACCAGCGCCAGCGCGAGGTTCTTGGGCATGGTCGGCAGATCCTCACCCCCGCCGCCGGGATGGGGTCGACGCGACCCATCCGTGAACACGATGCCCAACTCGAAGATGCCGAACGCGCTGCGGTACCGCAGGTTCGAGGCGATGGCGTCCAGCAGGTTGGGCAGCAGGGCGGGCCGCAGCGCGTTGTGGTCGGGCGCCGTCGCGCCCTCGAAGAGGACAGTGCGCTCCTTCGGAAACCCTGCCGTGGCCAGCAGCTCGTCGCGCACCCATGGATAGGTGATGACCTCCTGCAGACCGCCGCGCAGCGCGAGTTCCTCCCGCAGACTGCGGTCGAGTGGGCGACGGTTCAGTGACCGCACGGGGGCGAGCACGACGGCGACCTGCGACGAGGGCAGGCGGTCGTAGCCGTGGATCCGGGCCAGTTCCTCCAGCACGTCGTGTGGCAGGGAGATGTCGCCGGTGGAGCGCCAGGTCGGCACCGCCACCTCGACGGCGGTCTCATCCACTTCGACGCCGAAGCCGAGTGCCCCGAGGGTGCCCGAGATCTCGGCGTCCTCGAGGTGAACACCGATGCGGCTGTCGAGGAACGGCCGGTCGACGTGCACATGCCGGGACGGCGTCGCCTCCGCCACCACATCCTGGAAGCGGTGGACGACGACCTCCGGAGCCAGTTCGGCCAGCATGCCGAGGAACACGCCGATCGACACATCGATCCGTTGGGTGTCGAGGCCCTTCTCGTAGCGCGCCGAGGCCTCGGTGCGAAGACCGAGACGCTGGGAGGTGCGGCGCACCGATTGGGCGTCGAACGTCGCCGTCTCCAGGAGGAAACGGGTGGAATCGCTGTGCACCGAGGATTCTTCGCCGCCCATGATGCCTGCCAGCCCGAGAATGCCGACCTCATCACGGATCACTGGCGCCGGTCCAGTGATCCTCATATCGTCGGACGTCACCAAGTGCAGGTCGAAGGGCTCCGTGCTCGTGGTCGCGGTCATCGGCAGCTGAACCCGGCCGGCGTCCCAGACATGGTTGGGCTGGCCGACCGTGAACATCACGTAGTTGCTGAGGTCGACCATCAGGTTGACGGTGGACTCGCCGATGTGGGCGAGCCGGCGCCGCACCGTCTCCGGGGTCGGACGGCTGTTGTCGACGGAGAGCTCGATCACGCTGAACCGCCGGCAGAGCATGGTGTCGATAGGACCGATCAGCCCCTCGACCTGCTCCGGCAGTGACACCGTAGGCAGCTGTGCGAGCGGTAGGCCGTAGATGGCCGCGAACTCGCGCGCGATGCCGTAGTGCCCCCACAGATCCGGGCGGTTGGTCAGCGACTTGTTGTCGATCTCGAAGACGACGTCGCCGTCGATCGTCTCGATCTCCTCGACCTCGACCGTCTTGAGCGTGAGATCGTCGGCGAGTTCGCGCGGGGTGAGCGAGGACGGCAGTCGAACGTAGTCGGAGATCCACTCCAAGGAGATCTTCATCGTCGGCTCTCCTAGGCGAACTGGGTGAGGAAGCGAAGATCGGCGCCGTGCATCAAGCGGACGTCGTCGATGCCGTAACGCATCATCACCAGGCGGTCGAGGCCGACGTTGACGTAGAAGCCGGTCCAGCGGTCGGGATCGAGGCCCCCTGCGCGCAGCACGTTGGGGTGCGGGCTGCCCCCGGGCATCAGCTCGAGCCAGCCCACGTGATGACAGGTGCGGCAGCCCCGACCGAAGCAGACCTGGCACTCCATGTCGATCTCGAAGCCCGGCTCCACGAACGGGAAGAAACCGGTGCGCATCCGGGTCCGCACCGGGCGGCCGAACACGGTGTCGAGGATGGTGTCGACGAGGAACTTGCCGGCCGTGAAGGGCACGTCCTCATCGATCAGGAGCACCTCGTACTGGAAGAAGGACCGCTCATGGCGAGCGTCCGGCGTCTCGTTGCGGTACACCCGCCCGGGGTAGACGAACCGCAGTGGTGGCTCGTGCTCAAGCATGTGTCGGACGCTGGCCCCGGTCAGGTGGGGGCGCAGGCATAGGCGTTCGGCCCCCGTCCGCCCCTCCATCCCGCTCAGCCAGAACGTGTCCATGCTCTCCCGGGCCGGGTGCTCCCTCGGAAAGTTCATGTAGTCGAACTCGAAGAGCTCCGAGCTGATCTCCGGGCCCTCGTAGACCTCGAAGTTCAGCGCGGCAAAGGCGTCGTTGAGGTCGTACATGAGCTGTGTCGTGGGGTGCAGGCCACCGGTCACCGGTGGAAGGCCCGGCAGCGACACGTCGAGCGGGCGCTCCAGCGCCGTCTCCGCATCCAGCAGTTCCCCCTCGCGAGCGTCGATGCGCTGGGTGACCTCCTCGATGGCCGCGTTCAGCGCCGCCCCGACGATCTTGCGCTGCTCCAGCGGCAGCGCGCCCAGTGACCGGCGCACGAGCAGCAGCGACCCCGACTTGCCGAGGAACTCGCGGCGCAGGTCGGCCAGAGTTTCGGCGGACTCGCGGGATCCGACGTCGTTGAGTGCCTCGTCGCGCACCCGACCTATCCGCTGAAGCGTCTCCGCCGCGGCATCGTCGACCGTCATGGTGTTATCTCTCAATCCGGGCGGCCGCGCCCGTCGGCGCGGGATCACGCCCCACTCGTAGTCCCCTCGGAGGGAGCCAGGGAGGCCCCTCGGGGGAACCAGGGAGGTTGATCATCCCCGGGGCTGCTGCTGGCGTGGCGGGAGCGCTGTCGCGTCTCAGCGCCCCGGGACCGCAGCAGTCCCGGGGCTACTAAATCGGCACGCGCACAGGAACACGCAGGGATGCTAACACCGCCGACATACCAACCCTGCCGGGCTCCGTCTCAGGTTCGGTCGCGTGCCCGCTCCGTTCTCGGAGCCGCCACGACCTGCCTTAGCAGGCCGGCCAGTACACCCACGACAGCGGTCAGGTCGTGATTGGCGGTGAAGTAATGACGGGCGGCGGCGCTCGTCTTCTTCCATTCGGACCGGTCGGCCAGCAGTGCGTTGACGCGCTCGGCCAGCACCGGCACCGAGTCCTCGCCGACGACGCCGATGCCCCGGCGCCGGATGGCGTCGTCCGAGTTGACCGACAGCGACGCGATGGGGGTGCCCGCGCGGGCGGCCTGCAGGAATGTGTTCGGAAAGCCCTCGGCGACCGAGGTGTTGACGAAGATCCCGGCGGCGGCGAAGAGGGCGGCCGTGTCACGGAAGGGGACGAACGGGATGAACTCGAGGTTCGGCAGGGCCGCAGCGCGGGTCCGGACCCGCGCTGCCAGGTCCTCCTCGCCCTCGTAGGGCGGACAGACCATCACGAACCACCGGTGCGGCAGCAGTTCGGCCAGGGCCAGGAAGGCCTCTGGGCGTTTCCAGGCCAGGCACCGCCCCACCCACAGGATCGGGCCGTCTGCACCGTCCGGCCGCTCGGTCGATTCGATGGCCGGCAGGCCGCTGCGCAGGACAGGCGCCTCGATATCGTGCCAGCGCCGCAGGAGCTGGGTCTGGTCGTCGGTCTGCGCGATCACCAGGGCGGCACGGCTCAGCGCCCACAGGTAGCTCGCCCCGGTGATGCGCTGGCAGCCAGCGGCGTGCTGGCGTGAGCAGTCCCAGTCGTGCGCCACCATGAACACGAACGGCACGCGCGTGACCCCGGCGGCCAGCGCCGCGTCCACGGTGAGCACCGCCCCGCCCCGCTGGACGACGACATCGGCGCCGGAGCGCAGGAGCGCCGCCAGGTACGGCCACGAGGGTATCGGCAGGTACCCGCGAATCCGGTCCAGCAGCGGAGTGGGCTGCACGAAACGCATCTCCACACCATCGATCTCGTCGCGCACCGGACCGGTGCGTGCCCGTTCGACGACCATCGAGACCCGGACGCCGGGCAGTGTGGCCAGAGTCGTCGCCAGGTGGTACAGCTGGACCTCGGCACCGCCGTAGACGTGGGAGGCCCGCGCGGCCGGTTCGAAGAGCTCGTACCCGTAGGGATTGACGATGACCACGTGAAAGGGCCTGCTCACCGGGACTCCAGCGCTTCGAGGAACACGGTGTCCCTGGCCGATGAACCCGGAGGACAGTACTTCGCCGACGTCGACCGTTGCCCGCGGCGACATCGCGACCTTGAACAGTGGGATGCGCGAGATCAGATGTTGCCCAGCACCTCGTTGGTGCGGGTGGCCCTGCTGATCGTCGCTCGCGGACGCACCGGACGTGACCGCGGAGCCCCCGACTTCTCCCGCTTCAGCGCGTCGGCGAATAGCAGGTACCGGTTGTGGGTGAGCGACATCCCGATCGCCTGCGGGTAGTACTCCTGGTAGTAGAGGCGAGCGATCTCGGTGTGGTCGACGGCTTCCTCTCCAGAGGTGTAACGCACCTCCATCGGGTGCGCGAGGTCCGCCTCGACGATGCCGTACTTGGCCATCTCCCGGTAGATGTCGGAGTTCTCCGAGATGCGGTACCGACCGACCGACACGGCGTCGACGATTCCCTCCAGCGACTGCAGGTCGGCGATGTCGCCGGCCAGTTCCTCGGGGGTCTGGGTGGGTAGGCCGGCGATCAGCCAGATCCACGATCGGATCCCAGCGTCGTGGGTCGCCTGGATGGTGGCCAGCGCATCCTTGCGACGGATTCCCTTCTTCACCACGTTGAGGACCCGCTGGTTGAACGACTCGACGCCGAAGAGGATCAGCCGGCCGCCGTTGGCGTAGGTCCGTCTCAGCAACGTGGAATCCAGTTCGACCGAGACCTTGGAGTAGTTCGACCAACGAAAGACGCCACCCAGCGAGCGGTGCTCCAGCTCGTTGTTCAGGTCGTGCAGCCAGGCCGGTTCGATCGCCTCATCGACGAACTGCACATGCTCGATGCCGAACCGTTCCCGGTAGGACAGCAGGTTCTCGACCACCTGCTCGGACTCCTTCGGACGGTAGTGCAGCCGGTAGCCCTCCTCGTGGTCGCAGAATCCGCACAGGCCCCAGTGGCAGCCGCGCGACCCCTGGTACGGGATGGTGGGCCACGGCATCAGATAGGACCCGTGCAGGTCGAGTCCGTCGAAGTCGTAGGCCGAGAGAGTGGCGACCTCCTCGTAGCGCTTGGACGTCACCAGCACCCGTTCGACCGGCTGTGCGATCGTGCCGGGCACGAAGTCGGGCTGGTTCGGCCTGCGGTCGAACGTCATCCGCGCGGCCCAGTCGGGTTCACCGGAGCGTTGCGCCTCGCGGGCCCGGTGGGCGAGGGTGGTCAGTGCCGTCTCGCCCTCCCCCAGCACGAGGAGGTCGGGCAGCCTGCGCCACCACGCCGAGTCGTGGCGGGCCATCGAGTGCATGGCCCGTACGTGACTGCCGCCCCACACGATCAGCGGCGCGAAACCGGCCTCCCGCACCCAGTGTGTGATCGCGAGGGTGGGGGCGAACTGCTGCTCACCCAGCACCGAGAAACCGAGTACGGCGGGACGGTCGTGCTCGAGCCGGGGCAGCAGCATCTCGTGGACCATGCGCCGCATCGGCGCCCAGGCCGGGTCGTCGAGATCGGCGCGGTCAAT
This sequence comes from Pseudonocardia sp., assembly GCA_050701055.1. Lineage (GTDB taxonomy): Bacteria > Actinomycetota > Actinomycetes > Mycobacteriales > Pseudonocardiaceae > Pseudonocardia. The sequence goes on from JBOHEO010000148.1 coordinate 8,435, forward strand.
GCCCACGCCCCCGATCGCCTGCTCGTGTCGAATGAAGTAGCCGTAGTGCATGATCGCGTCGATCACGTTGAGCGCGTCGAGCCGGTCCCAGGAGGCGATGGCCGCCCGATACCCCTCCAGCGCCATCGTCTCCTCGGGGATGTCCCACCGCTGCAACAGGTCCGGCGCCGCTCGGTCGAGCCCCATGACCACGCGGTGCTCCGTCGGTACCTTCGCGGCCAGGGTGTCGGGGTCGGCGATGTCGCTCAGCGCGCCCTCGACCAGCTCGCTGAGCCGGTCGAGGAAGTAGGCCTGGTTGAGGTCGATCTGCGCGCCGGTGCACTGCTGCCCGCGCAGGTAACCGAGGAGAGCCGGGTTGGCGGCGGACGGCGCGTAGGGATCCCAGAAGGGAGGCGAAACCAGGAGTACGTCCAGCGTCATGTCAGCTGTCCTTCCGTGAGGTTCGGTATCGGGGAAACGTCGCCTGCGAGGTAGCGGCCGACCACGTCGACGAGATCGGTGTAGAGGGCTCCGCCGACGAGCCCGCGCAGGCGAGTCGTGTCGGCGAGCGTCGCGTAGGGTCCTGGCGCGGTGCGTCGATGAGGCGGACCGCGGGCCGTTCGGTGGCGACGACGTTGTCACGAAGCCGCTTCCTCTCGGTCTCGGCGTCGTCCCCGCAGACACCTGGGCGGCCCGCCAGGTGGAACACGACGTCACCGTCGAGTGCCTCGGTGACGTCGTCGTCGACCAGGTCCGCGAGCCCGTGCTCACAGCCCTCCGGGGCTCCTGGCCTGCGGTCGATGGCCCGTACCCGCCGACCCTGTTCCAGAAGGCTGTGCACCAGACGCCGTCCGATGAATCCGACGCCTCCGGTGACAACCGCCGTTCCCAGCACGCCGTTCACACTCACCCGTACCGCCTCTCGAAGTCCGACATGAAAGCGATCAGGCCGTCCACCGCCGGATCCGGCGTCGCGACGAACAGCCCGGCACGCAACCCTCCGACTGAGCTGTGTCCGGGTAGGCCCACCATGCCGACCGCGCGTGCCTCCTCGACGAAGACGCCGGTCAACGCGGGATCGACGGGCGCGAAGGGGATCGAGGTGCGCGAGCGCGACCCGGGCTCGACGGGCGAATGATAGAAGCCCGACCCGTCGATGGCTGCGTAGAGCCGCTGGCTCCGCCCCAGGACCTGACCGGCGACGATCTCCACCCCGCCCAGGGAACGCATCCAGGCGAGCATCCGGCCGGCCAGGTACCAGGCGAAGATCGGCGGGGTGGTGAAGCGGCTGTCGCAGGTGGCCTGATGGGTGTAGTCGAGCGCCAGGGGAACAGACAGCGAGGGCTGCCCGAGCATGCTCTCGTGCACGATCACGAGGGTCATCCCGGTCGCGCCGAGGTTCTTCTGGGTGGAGGCGTAGACGAGGGCGTGCCGCTCGATCGGCACCGGGCGGGCGAACAACGAAGCCGTGGCGTCGCACACCAGTGGGGTGTCGCTTGCCGAGGGTACGGCCGGAAACTCCAGTCCCTGTACGGAGTCGCAGTAGGTGTAGTGCATGTAGGCCGAGCCGGCGGTGGGGGCCAGCCCGGCCGGTTCCGGCACCCGGGTGAACCCGGTGGACGTGGCGTCCCCGACGACCCGGACCTCGGCGTAGGCGCGAGCCTGGTCGATGGCCTTGCACGACCACAGGCCGGTGTTCACGTAATCGGCCGCCGAGTGACTCCGCAGCAGGTTGAGGGGCACCATCGCGAAATGGGTCGAGGCTCCCGCGTGCATGAACAGCACGCGGTAGGCGTCGGGCACGTCCAGCAGCTCGCGGACGTCGGCCTTTGCCTGCTCGTACACCCCGACGACAGCAGGGTCCGACTGCGGAATCTCGAGAACCGACAGGCCGGTCCCGGCGAAGTCGAGGAGATCGGCGCGCACCTGCTCGAGCACGCTGGGCGGCAGCATCGTCGGGCCGGACCCGAAGGACACGGCGCTCTTCCCCGCGCCCTCGCTCACGACGCCCTCGCTGTGACGAGGTGGTACTCGTAGTACCGCAGAGCATGCGACTCCGTGCAGGATCGCAGGTAGTCGGCGAGCACGTCGGGGTCGACGGCCCACGCGTCGCGGACAGCGGCCCGGAAAGCAGCGCGCTCAGCGGCGTCTGGCTTGCTCAGCCCGCGCAAGATGGCGCTCATCTCGTCATGGCGGGGGGGGCGAGTCGGTGCCGCCGGCGTCGACGACCTTGGCGAACGGGCTGGTGACGTAGGTGCGGGCCATCGCAGCGGCGGTGTCGGTGGTCATGCTCCGGCCTCCGGGTGGACGCAGACGACGTGCAGCGCTGCCGGGTCCTCCATGCGGATGCGGAACGCCTTCTCGACCTCGTCGAATCCCAGCGTGTGGGTGCGCAGCCGATGGAGCGGCAGGACTCCGTCGGCGGCCAGACCGGTGGCGGCTGCCCAGAGTCGGCGCGCCTCGACGATCCCGTTGATGCCCTCGGACTCCTTGACCAGCGAGATGCTCCGCTGATGAAGCGCCATGACGTCCAGGGTGGCGTCGCTCTCCAACCCGCCGTACATCACGATCCGCGACCGCGGGCGCATCAGCGGAACCACCGCGTCGACGACGTTGACCGGCGTGGCCAGGATCGCGACGTCGTAGTCGCCGGATCCGGATCCGCTCACGGCCAGAGCCTCCACGGTGCCAAGCACGGTGACGTCAGCGCCGAACTCCCGGGCGAGGTCGAGGCGGCCCTCGTGCGGATCGACGACGGTGAGGTGGGCGCAGCCGTGCAGATGCACCAGGCGGGTGAGGAGCAGCCCGCTCAACCCTTGACCCACCACGAGAACGCGGTGCGAACGAGTGATGCCGGTACACCAGGCCGCCATCGTGACTCCGGGCAACATCTCGGCCAGGCACCCGTCGGCGGGATCGATCCGCCGCGGCAGGCGCAGCAGGGTGGTCGGCGTCGTGATCACCCGGTCGGCGAAGGCTCCCCAGCCCTCGATGCACGTCACCACGTCTCCGACCTCCGGCCCGCGGACGAGGTCGCCGACCTCGTCGATCACGCCGCACACCTCGTGTCCGAGCACCGGCCGACCGTGACGGAGGTGAGCGGGCCGGTGGCCGCGGAACACCTCCACATCGGAGCCGCAGATACCCACGTGCGTGACGGCGACCGCGACCTCCCCGGCGCCGGGTGCCGGGGTAGGCACCTCCTCCCAGGCAAGCACGCCGGGTTCAGGAAGGGTCAGCAGGCGCATTCAACGGGCCCGTAGGTCGAACGCCCGGCCCCGTCGAGCGTGGCCGGGCGGCTTCGGGGTAGTAGTAGTCGACGAGGACCTCTGGCACCAGGGCGACGGCCGGGACGCCGAACCCCCGGATGATCCGCTCGGCGAGATCGAGGTCGTTGTGCCGGCGCCACGGAGCGTGCCCGCCCAGGTTGGCATTGACCCACGGGGCACGCGGGTGCCGGATCCGCCAGCGCTCTCCGAGTGCCTCGAAGACCGACATGCGGTGGACCATCTCGTTGGTGTCGATGTACTGGGAGCGGCCCAGCTCCTCGGGCCGGACACGGTCAATCCCGTAGACCACCCACTCACGGCCGGTGGCTGTCGCCGGTCGAAGGTCTGCCGTCATGTGCGCGGCCATCCGTTCCACCGGGTGGTGGTTGCACGACTGCGCCACGGCGAGCATGGCGCCGGGTCGCTCTTCCAGCGTGGCTGTCATTCGCGCGAGGTAGCCTGGCCGCCACGTGTTGTCGGCGTCCAGGTATGCGGCGTACCGGCCGCGGGCCACCGCCAGGCCGTCGTTGCGGCTCTCCCAGGGCACGGCGCCGAAACGGCTGTTCACCTCGTTGCGCACGACCCGGACCCTGATGTCGAGATCGGCGTAGTCCTGTGCCGTCCGGCCGCTGTCGTCAGTGGACCCGTCATCAACGACGATCAGTTCGATGTCGGTGAAGGTCTGGCCGAGCACACTCTCAACGGCGTGCGGCAGTGTCCGCTCGTGGTTGTGCACCGGGAGAACGACCGAGACGGCCGGGCCGCTCACGCCGCGCCCCGCAGCTCGATCAGCCTGTCACCCAACGCGACGATGGCCTCGATGGCCCCGGTGATCTCGGCCGGTCCTCCGAGCGGGTTGCCGTACATCATCCGGAGCGCGTAGACGGAGCCGTGGCCGGGAGAGATGATTCCGTGCCCGTCCCGCGACGGGAACGCGTGGATGAAGTAGGGCGTGGTCTGGTTCAGCATCCGGTGAATCTCCCGGTTCACGCTGTTGACCATGTCCAGGTCGGTCGACACCGTCGGGACGTAGGCGAAGCCCACCGCATTGTGCTCGACCTCGGGATTGAGCAGCCATAGCCTCGGATGGGCGTCGATCAGTCGCGCCGCATGCAGCGCCATGTCGTGGCGGCGGTCGATCTCCTCGGCCAGACGCCTCCAACCCCAATGTCGCAACATCATGATGAGCTTGAGGGAGATGAACCCCTTCGAGTTGATGCCGGGTGCGGTGCCCCCGAGCGAGTCCTCCTCCTGGTTGATGAGGGTGGTGGGGTTCGTCGCGAAGTAGCCGAGCCACCTCGGGTCACGGAGGAAGAAGGCACTGACGTTGTACGGCACGAGCAGCACCTTGTGCGGATCGATGGATATCGAGTGCGATCGCTCGACGCCGCGCATCCGGTGCCGCGTCCGCGGGCTGAACAGCACTTGCCCGCCCTCGCAGGCGTCGACGTGCACCCAGACATCGTGCCGTTCCGCGACGTCGCACACCGCCTCGAGGTCGTCGAAGGTCATGAACCGGCTGTCACCGGCGACCGCGAACACGGCCATGACGTCCTCTCCGCGCTCGCACACAGCCATGATCTGCCGATCCAGGTCGCTCGGGTCCGTGCGCAGACCGTCGACGCCGACCTCGCGAAGGCTCTCCCGTTCCAGGCCCTCAGCCGCAAGTTCCTCGTCGGTCAGATCGGCGTTGCCCAGTCCCAGCAGGTGCAGACTCCGTCGCAGGGAGAAGTGGCTGTACGGCCGATTGGCCAGCACCCGGGCCCGCCGGGGGTCGAATCGTCTTCCCTGGCCAGCAAGCTGACGCCGCAGGTGCTCGCGCGCCGCCAGCAGGCCAGAGTAGTTCGCCTGCGAACCACCGAAGACGATGCCGCCCCCGGCCGCCTGGGCATCCGAGCCGTCGGCGGACGGGTAGCCGACGACCTCACGCAACTGGGCGAGCAACTGCTGCTCCAGCGGCGTCGCGACCGGCGAGTAGTCGATCGATGAGAGGTTCTGGCTGAGGAAGGCACTGGCGATGTCGCCCAGCACCCCAGCTGTCGAGGACCCGTTGTCGGGATGGGCCAAGAACGTGGGCGAACCGAAGTTCAGGGACCCGGGAAAAACCACTGACCGCAGCCATTCAACGAGAACCTCCAGAGGAGTTCCCTCATCGGTGACTCGCGATACACTTTCTATTGCGGCGCGGTTGAGTTTCCGCCCCTGCAGCAAAGGAGGGCGCTGCTTGAACTCGACGCCCAGCTGCACGACCTCGGCCGCGTTGTGTTGGATCTCCTCGGCACTGGCGGCTCCCAGAACCCAAGAATAGTCGCCCGGCATCGGGTCCATGACCTCCAAGAAGATCGCGGCGAACTCATCACGAAGCGGCGATCAACGGCTCGGCGACCAACGCGGTCGTCTGGAATGCCCATGATGCTGGCCCGTCAGGTTCTCGCCCCCTCCCGCGATCTATGACCGGAAGTCAGCTTGCCACACGCAGCGACGCCGGCCAAGAGCTCCTGCCCGCTCGGTGCATCGTCGATCTTGGTCGGGAAATCCGCGTTAATCGAACCGTAGCGCCCGCCATTCCATGAAGACGGCGTAACTGGTCAGGTCCCCGTGCTCGGCGTGTCGGCTTGATCTTTGTGTCGGAGGTGATGATGCTCTGGCGGTGCCTGGGACGCGGTCGGTTGAGGAGCTGCGTGAGCAGCTCGCGCAACGTGATGTG
>JBOHEO010000149.1:0-14331 GCA_050701055.1 Pseudonocardia sp.
GTCGCCGGGGCCACCGTGAACGCCGGGGGGCGCCTGGTCGTGCGGGCCACCCGGATCGGTGCCGACACCCAGCTCGCCCAGATGGCCCGGCTCGTCGAGGACGCCCAGAACGGCAAGGCGGCGGTGCAGCGGCTGGCCGATCGCGTCTCCGGGGTGTTCGTGCCGATCGTCATCCTGCTGGCCGCCGGCACCCTCGGGTTCTGGCTCGGCGCCGGCGTCGGGGCCGCGGCGGCGTTCACCGCCACGGTCGCCGTGTTGATCATTGCCTGCCCGTGCGCGTTGGGCCTGGCCACACCCACGGCACTGCTGGTCGGCACCGGTCGCGGCGCCCAGCTGGGAATTCTGATCAAGGGCCCCGAGGTGCTGGAGTCCACCCGCCGGATCGACACCGTCGTACTGGACAAGACCGGCACCGTCACCACCGGGCAGATGTCACTGGTCGAGATCTGCGTTGACGGGATGGCCGAGGCCGAGGTTCTCCGGCTGGCCGGGGCGGTCGAGAAGGCATCCGAGCACCCCATCGCCGCCGCGATCACCCGCGCTGCCCAGGACCGGATCGGCGAACTGCCCGCCGTTGAGGGGTTCACCAACCTCGCAGGCCTCGGCGTGCAGGGCGTCGTCGACGGCCACGCGGTGCTCGTCGGACGGTCGTCGCTGCTGGAGGAGCGGGCCCAGCCGCTCACCCCCGAGCTGGTCGCGGTCCAGGCCGCCGCGCAGGCCCAGGGCCGCACCGCGATCGCCGTGGCCGTCGACGGCACCGCCCGCGCCGTGCTCGTCGCCGCCGACACGGTCAAGCCCACCTCGGCGCAGGCCATCGCCCAGCTCCGGGCGCTCGGGCTCACCCCAGTGCTGCTCACCGGCGACAACACCGCGGTTGCCCGCAGCGTCGCCGCGCAGGTGGGGATCGGCACCGAAGGATCGCTTGCGGGTCCGAACATCGGCACGGTGATCGCCGAGGTGCTGCCCGCCGGCAAGGTCGCCGTGATCACCCGTCTCCAGGGCGAGGGCAAGGTCGTCGCGATGGTCGGTGACGGTGTCAACGACGCCGCCGCGCTCGCCCAGGCCGACCTGGGTCTGGCGATGGGCACCGGCACCGACGTCGCGATCGAGGCCGGTGACATCACCCTGGTCCGGGGTGACCTCCGCGCGGTGGCCGATGCGATCCGGCTGTCCCGGCGCACCCTCGCCACGATCAAGGCCAACCTGTTCTGGGCGTTCGCCTACAACCTCGCCGCCCTCCCCCTGGCCGCCGCCGGCCTGCTCACCCCCATGATCGCCGGGGCGGCGATGGCGTTCAGCTCGGTGTTCGTGGTGGCCAACAGCCTGCGGCTGCGCGGTTTCACCTCACACGCCGACGCCCAACCCGCGCCCGCCGCTCCCATCGATCGCCGGGAGGCGCTGACGGTGGTGACCGCCGGCCGCTGACCCACCACGTGGCCGCCGTGGCGCAGTGGCCCGGTGGCGCAGTGGCGCAGTGGCCCGACCTTCACTCGGCCGACTGTGCCGCGCAGCACCGGCCAGCGCCGCATGATCGTTGTTTCGGGGTGTTTATCGTGTCGGTTGGGTGCTGGCCGGGTGGTGCTTGAGGGTGCGGGTGAGTACCGCTTCAGCGGTGTCGAGGGCAGCCGAGAGATCGGCTTGCAGCGGTGCGGGGATGGCGCGGCGTCCCAGCGCGCAGGCGTTCACCGTCTCAGCGAGGTCGTGGGCCTGGCGGTCGTTCAGCACGCTGGAACAGCCCGTCGTGGCCGAGGAGGTCGCGTCTGATCAACTGCGTGCGCCTGCCGACCACCCAGCAGCCGCTCATCCGGTTCCTCACGGAGATCTGGACGGCATGGACGGCGCCATGCGCCCGGTTCGACTGGGGGCACGCCCGCGGCCTGCCGTTCCTGCCACGAGTCCGGCGGGGCCGCTCCATCCTGCACCCGGCCCGCTGGACCATCCCCGCGACCGCGCTACCGGCGGTGCAGAGAGTCAGCGACCGTTCCCTCCGAGATGACCCGATCGTGGGCGCTGCGACGCTGCGGGGACCGGCTGGTCAGCCAGAGCCACCGCCAGTGCGGGTTCGTCTCCATGCTGGCAACGGCTCGCACGAGATGCGGTACGTCGACATTGCCGACGGTGTCCACCTGCGGCTGGATGAGGGCCGGCAGATCGACCCCGCCGTGGTCGTCGGCCTCTTCACGCAGTCCCGTGCGGAGGCGTGGGCCGGGGTGAGCCTGCCGCCCCGCACCGTGCTGTCCGGCCTGGAGACGAAGAACGGTTACCGCGTCTCCCGATGACCGGGAATCGCGACCGCACCATCTGTGGCGATTTCTAACCATCTGTGGCGATTTCTACTCGGCGCGCGATCGTGAAGAGTTCCGCGGTGATGGCGTGCGGTGGGAGGCGTTCGACGACTCGGTAGTGCACGTGCTGGCGGTGGACTACCTGAGCCAGTTTCGTGAAGGCAGTCATGTCGAGCTGCTGCTGGGATGTGAAGCACTCGAGGGCGGCCTTTTTGCTTTGAGTAGTTCCGATGTGCCCATGAAGATCATGGTCGGGTCGAAGCCGAGGCTGTAGGGGGAGCGGAAGTAGGTCAGGTTTGCCGCTTCGCGCAGGGCGACGGCGGTGACTTCGTGGGCGGTGGCCGTGTGGTCGAGGTGCTGGTCCTTCGGGTAGTGGGTGTAGACGATGTCGGGCCGGCCGCCTCCGAACACGCGGAAGAGTTCGGCGTTGATGTCGCCGCGGTGGTCGGTGAAACGGGTGTCGGGGATCTCGGAGAAGGTGTAGTTCTCGACGCCGAGCACGGTGCCCGCGGCAAGGCACTCCTGTCGGCGCACGTCGCTGCCGTTCGGGGCGGGAGATCCGGTGGTGAAGCAGTGCACACGGACGTGGGCGCCGTTTTCCGTATACCAGCGGATCCGCATGCCCATCGCGATCTCGGCGTCGTCGGGGTGGGCGACCACGATGAGGACGTTCATCTCGACTTCTCGGGAACGGTGATCACCAAGGCGCTGTGTAGCAGGCGGCCGTCGAGGCCGCGCCAGCGGAACGGGGCGGCGTCAGTGGTAGGCCACTGGAGGTAGTGCAGACTGCCGACGACGTCAGGGTCTTGGTGTTCTCGGGTGTACGCGATCTTGGAGGTCTGGCCGCCGTCGAGATGGAAGACCTGGGTGGGGTCCAGCCCGGCTTCGGCGCACAGGTCGGCGGTCTCTTGGGGTGTGGGGCCTTGGAAGGTGCTGGTCAGGGGCGCACCGTCGAGGACCTGGAGGTGGAGCTTGTTGTCGTGGAGAGCGAGCAGGGTGCGGGCGTAGCGGGCGGTGGGTCGGAACGGGGAGGTGCCCAGACTCTGGTCCCAGAACTGGGTGCGGCCCGCGGCGGCGTCGACGGTGGACGGTCCGAGCGACAGCGCGGACTGTAGGTCTTCGGTTCGCAGGGTGTCGATGCTGGTCACGTGGATGGGTGCGCCGTGGACCAGGTGGCTGGGCCAGGGGCCGTGCGCCCGCAGGATGAAGCCGCCGGCGAACAGGTCCGTGCCGCCGCCCGGCTGCACGGCGGTGATCCTCAGTCCGTCGGCGGTTGCGGTGATGGTGCAGTCGAGGGCGTCGGGGGTGTGCGGGGTGGTGTTGGTGGCGGGGTCGACGTCGCGGAGGAATCCGGTGCGGGCGTTGTCGCGGTAGCGGACGCGGCAGTTGGCGGTGCCGTAGACCGTGAGGTGTCCGGGCTGGTCGGGCGGCTGCGGGTGCTTGGAGCCGGTCCAGGTATGGCTGCGGCCTGCGATGGTCAGAGTGCCGGTGGCGGTAAGGGTACGCACCAGCGGTCGCCCCTGCTGTATGAGGAGGGCGGGTTTGGTGGCGGTGGGCAGGCTGGCGATCTGGCCGTCGCGGCAGGCGAGGTCGAGGCAGGGCTCGGCCGGCTGATAGGCGGGGTCGTCGGAGATGTAGGAGAAGGAGCCGTTGACAGTGGCGACGGCATCGTCGTGGACGAGGTCGCGCAGGTGGAATCCGGTTGGGGAACTGGCGGCCTGGCATCGTGCCCGGTCGAGGTCGACGGTAAGGGTGAAGGTGTTGGTGAATCCGTCGCCGAGCTCCACCGTCCGGGCTGTGAGGCTCACGCCGGGGGCGAGGACGCTTTTCCAGGGGACGGTGCGCCGGGCAAAGGGCTTCTGGTCGCGGGCCAGGGACTGGATGTCGGTAACCGGGAAGCCACGGGCGCGCAGTACGGCGGCCGTGTTCTGGTCTTCCAGGTCGGGTGTCTGGTGGACGGGGGCGTTCATGTTGGGGCCTGTTCGGTGATGTCCAGTAGGTCTGGCACGGTGAACGCGCCGGTGTTCAGCAGGCCTATGACCTGGCCGTGGTACTGCTCGCGCACGACTGGTGATGCGGTCGGGGGGTACGGGGTGATGCGGGTGGCCAGCCGGTAGAGGATCACGCTGGCGGCGACGGTCGCCATGAGCGGGTCGTCCGCCCAGTGCCGGGTGAGCTCGGGCGTGGCGTCGGCGTAGGCATCCAGCAGCGCGGCGGTGAGGGCGGGCGCATCGGCCGGCCAGCGCAGGTGGTGTAGCAGGACGTGCGCGAGTAGGTAGGCGACGTCGTAGAGGGGCGCGTTGCGGTGGACGTTGTCGAGGTCGACGAAGGCGACGCGGTCGGCGGCGAGGCTGAGGTTCTTCGGAGCGACGTCGCCGAGGACCAGCTGCTGGCCGGGCAGCGTGGCCAGCTCTGCGCACGCGTGGAGCAATGCTGGGTGCCTGCTGGGGCGCAGGCAGAAGTCGAAGGTGTGCTCGCGGAACCAGTCGTCGCCTTGCGATCGGATCGGGGTGCGTACGGCGGCGGTGGCGTGGTGCACGCGGGCCAGGGCCCGGCCGAGGCGGGTCGCCTCGCTGGTCGTGGCCGGGCGCTGGTCCAGGTGCTCGTGCCAGGTGCGGCCGTCGGGGAAGACGTCGGTCATCACCATGGCATGCGCGCTGGGCAGGAAGGCCAGGACCTTGGGGAAGAATTCGGGCAGTGCCTGCCCGTAGACCTGGAGGGCGCGGTGCTCGTCGGCGATCAGTGCCGGGTCGGTGCTCATCGTGGGGATGTTGGAGAAGCGGGTACCGCGGATCTTGAGGACGATACGGCCAGTCTCGCCATGGACGCGGAAGACGTGACTGACGTTGCCGCCGGTGGTGCGCTCGATGTGGATGACCGGTCCGGTGTGCTGGGTGCAGGCGGCGAGGACGTCGGGCAGGTGGGGGCCGAGGAGGTCGCCGGGGCCCGGCGTCGGTTGGAGGCATGGCGTGGTGGAGGCGGTGGTCACCGTGTTGACTCCAGTGCGATGAGGGGCCTGCTGCCGGCTGGCCGGGGCTGCGCGGAAGTCGAGGGTGGCGGCAGGGCTGCCGCCGGTGCGTCGCTGGGCCATCGAGAGGTAGGCGCCTGCCATCAGCCGGGTGGGGCTGCGGTGGTCGGTCAGGTCGGAGGCCATCTGCCGCCGCGGAAGTTGACCACCCAGGTACAGCAGGAACTCGGTCATGGCCCGGTGTTGGGAAGACCTCTGGGTGGGCAGTGTGGCATCGGGCCCGCAGCAGCTGGTCAGGTCGGCGAAGCCGAGGGTGGTGTGCCTCTCCCACCGGGGGTGTAGGTGGTTGTTGCGGAAGACGTGGACGGCGACGTGGTCCGCGCCGCCGACCGCCGCAGGGTCCACTCCCGGTGTCGTCGTGCAGTGTCTGTAGGCAGTGGAAGTGGAGGGCCTGGAAGGGGCCCTGCTGGATGATGTGGGGTTTCCTGCCCGATACGGCCGTTGCCCTTGTAGAGGCTGGCGAGCGCGGGCTTGAGGTTCCCGCGCTGGGAGAAGGTGTGGTGCGCCAGGTTGATGCTGCCCAGCGTCATAGTTCGCCCGCCGCTGCGGTACGCCATCGATGAGAAGGCGTCCACCTCGCCGAACGCGCGTGTCAACTGCTGGAGTTCGGCTTGGCTGTAGGGGTTGCGTGCGGCGAAGCCCGGGAACAGCGCCTCGTGGTCGGCCACGGTGACCTGGGCGAGGGTGTCGGCGGGGCGGGTGATGTGCGTGTGCACCTCCACCTCGTCCAGTTCCTTGCCGGGTCGCTCGCCGGCGGCAATCAGCCAGGGCACGATGTCGAAGAGGTGGTAGCCGGAGTGGGCGGCTTTCCCGTACCCGTGCTGGTAACCGTGGTAGGTCAGGTCGACCAGTTCGTCCGGAAGGTGCCACTGCCCGTCGCCGTGGAAGGACTGGATCGAGGTGACTGGGCAGTTCGTCTCGTCGGCCACCTCGGCGATCAGGTCCCGCATCCGCTGGAACGCCGGGTGGTAGCGGCGCTGGCTCATGACGCTCACCACCACTGCGGGGTCGCGCAGGCGGGCCTTGTGGTAGGCGTGCGTGAGCGTGTCGTAGTCCTCCGCGATCGCGGTCGCAGCCGCGGGATTCACCGAGGCTCTGGCGTGGACACTGAGTGGCTTGTCCAGCAGTACGCTCAAGCCGCGCTCCAGCGCCCACAGGACATAGGGCACGTGCATGGACGGCTCGGTCGCCACGATGACGGCACCGATCCGCTCGCGGACAACCACCTCGTCCAGGACAGCGCGCACCGCCGCCGGAGGGCTCGCACACGATGCGGGGAACGGCTCCACACCGATCACCGGAAGCACGCGGGGGCGGCGTGGCGGCCCGTAGGCTACCGGCTGTTGCGCTACGGCAGCCAGGTCGATGCCGGTCACCGTGCCGGCCAGGCCCGTGTCCTGGCTGGCCGCGAGCGCGGGGAGGTGGTTGAGGCGGGTGTGCGGGCCGACGCCGATCAGCAGAAGGTTTGTCGTCACCGCTGCTCCACCTGCCCGAGGTGCGTGAGCCGGGGCAGGACGCCTTCGCCGACCCAGTACGTTTCCTCGAGGTGCGGGAAGCCGGAGAGGATGAACTCGTCGATTCCGAGAGCCGCGTACTCGGCGATGCGGTCGGCGACCTCGTGGTGGGAGCCGACCAGCGCGGTGCCGGCGCCGCCGCGTAGCAGGCCCACCCCGGCCCACACGTTGGGGTAGATCTGCAGGTCGAACATCCGCGCGCTGGTGCGCTAGGCGGCGTGCAGGCTGCTCATCCGGGCCTGGCCGGTGGACTGGCTGGCGGCCAGCGTCGTCTGGACGCGGGCGACGTGCTCGCTGTCGATCCCAGCCAGCAGCCGCTCGGCAGCCGCCCACGCCTGCGCGGAAGTGTCCCGGGCCACGACGTGGAACCGGATGCCGAACCGCAGCGTGCGGCCCTGCTCGGCGGCCAGGCCGCGAATCCAGTCCAGCTTCTGCGCGACCTGCTCGGGCGGCTCGCCCCACGTGAGGTAGGTGTCCACCTGCCGGGCCGCGACCGGGGCCGCTTCCGCCGACGAGCCGCCGAAGTACAGCTGAGGTATCGGGTCCGGTGGCGCCATCACGGTGGCGCCCCGCACGTCGTAGTGCTCGCCCGTGAAGGTGAACGGCTCGCCGGACCAGGCTCCACGCAGCACGGTGAGGAACTCACCGCAGCGCGCGTAGCGCCGCCTTGGTCAGGTGGTCGCCGAAGCGGGCCTGCTCGTCGGCCTCGCCGCCGGTGACGACGTTCAGCAGCAGCCGGCCGTGGGAGATCCGCTGGAAGGTGGCGGCCATCTGCGCTGCCAGGGTGGGAGAGATGAAGCCGGGCCGGAACGCGACCAGGAAGCGCAGCCGCTCGGTTTCCTGAGCGAGCACAGCGCAGGTCAGCCAGGCGTCCTCGCACCAGGTGCCCGTCGGGGTGAGGATCGCGTCAAAGCCCATGTGCTCGGCGGCGTGGGCGATCTGGGTCAGGTAGCGGATGTCGGGGGCACGGAATCGGTCGGCACCCGAGTCGGCGGCTACTGCGTCGTGGCCCGGGCCGTGCGTGCCGCGCGTACCCACCGTCAGGGAGCGGCCGTCGCTGGCCGTAGGCAAGAACCAGTGGAATTTCAGCATGGTGAGACTCCCGGGTCAGTCGGAGGTGAAGTCGCCGTCGGCACGGGCACGCAGACGGCGCAGAACGTGCTCGGAAAGCTCGACGGTGCCGCCAGCCAGGGCGGCTGCGGCGCGGGCGCGGGCGTGCTCGCCGGGAAGGCGTAGTGCGTCGCCGTCGGTGTCCTGGGCGGCACGCAACTGTGCGACGAGGCGGCTGTTGGCGGCGGCAACCTGTCCGTCGGGGTTGGCGTAGGTGGGATCGAGGGCGATGAACGTGTAGCCGGCGGTCCAGGTGTCGGTCACCTCGCTGCCCATCGGGAAGCCGAACAAGCTGCCGGTGAGGGCCTGCAGGAGCAGCGAGATGGCGAAGCCGCGGTGCTCACCGAACACGACCGCCGAGACGGCGCGGTCGGGGTCGTCAGTGAGCCGACCATCGGCGTCGACGAAGCACCCGGCCGGCAGCGGCTGTCTGGCACGTCGGCACTCCCACAACACGCCCATCGGCGCCAGCGTGGTGGACATGTCCGCCGACAGCGGCTCGCCCAGCGTCGGAAGGGCGAACGAAACAGGATTGACGCCCAGCACCGGGGTCCGGCCGCCCGCGACGGCGGCCTCGGCGCGGGACGTGTTCGCGGCGATGCCCAGCAGGGGAACTGGGTCAGCGAGACGGCGGTGAGGCACCAGAGAACGTGGTCGCAGGGTGGTTCAGGGGCCGCCTCGGAAGCGGAGCCACCGATGCGCGGTGAGCGCGTGCTGCTGCGTTCCGCTCTGCGCGGTTGAGGGCAGTTGGTTGCCTGCCCGGCTCGACGACGGGCCAGGGCCGCGACGAAGGTGTCGACGGCCGCGGTCCCGGCGGCTGACCACTCGGGGAAGCTGAGCTGCGCCCGGTGCTCCGCCGTGGCGGGGACGAAGCCCGCGCCGATGAGCGAGGCCAGCAGGAAGCCGACGTTGAGCCACGCCGCTGCCCGGGCCGATCTCACGGCGCGCGTCGACGACGGCTAGGGCGCCGTACTCACGCACCACAGGAGGAACGCCCTCCCGGTGCGCGAAGTACCGCGGCTCGAAGCAGGATTTCGCCACACCGTGAGAGGACTTTCCTCGCAGCTCGCCGGCCAGATAGTGCTCGACGACGACCTCGATGTCGTCCTCGGGGACGGCCGCAGCTCGGCACGCGTCGGCCATGAGCGCCCGGATGTTCTCGATCGCAACCCGCATCGGCTGGTCACCCGGAGGTGTTGGCTAGGTGTTCGAGGGCGGTTCGGCCGCGGTCGATGAGCACGGGATCCTGCTTGGTGATGCCCGTGGTGAGGTAGGAAACGGCCAGCCTGGCGGTGAGCAGGGGCAGAGCCTGCTGCTCGACGGTGGACAGCTCGCGTCCGTAGCCGGAGAGGAAAGCTGTCTTGAGGTCTGGGCGCGTGGGCCAGACCGCGCCGTGCAGCCACACGCAATCTTCCACGGCGATGCCGGGGCCGGCCTGCTCAAAGTCGATCAAGCTGTGAGTGCCGTGCTGGGCGTCCCACAACCAGTTGCGGGGCGAGTAGTCGCCGTGCCGGTAGACGACCGGGAGATTCTCGGCAAGACGAGGCAACTCAAGGACCACCTGCTGCACCAGGGCGCGCTGGGTGTCGGTGAGGTGGTCGGCGGTGCCGTCCAGACACGTTGCGGCCTCGTCCGCCTGTCGGCCACCGACGCCCTGATCGCATCGCGGGCCTGCTCTGTGATCGGTTCGGGGAGACCGTGCCACCGCCGCAGCAGCCGACCAGCGAGTTCGTGCACCCGGGTTTCGACCTCGACGGTAAGGGGGAGCCCACGGACGACCAGTCCCGGCACCGGGGAGGTCATGATGGCCCGCAGGCCGGGATCCGCAGCCAGCAGGCGGGGAACCTCGTGGGGTGCGAAGCGGGCTGCGTGCTCGTGGGCGTGCACCTCGCGCGCGTAGTCCTTCTCGGAGAAACCCAGCTTCACGTAGGCCTCGTCCGTGCCCGAGGCCACACGCCAGACTCTGGAGTAGCCGCGAAGCCAGGAGACGTCCACGACGGTGTCGAGACCGGGCAGGTGGTGGGTCACCCAGTGCCGCAGCTCAGTGGGCAACGGTGCGTCGATCGTCATGCGAGGGATGTCCCCTAATGGGTGAGTCGCTGGTCCAGATGCTCGGTGAAGTCGCGGACCCGGGCATCGGCGGCCCAGGGCGTCAAGGCGGTGGTGATGGCTCGCAGGTAGTTCTCAGCACGTGCCGAAGTCACCCGTGCCAGGATGTCCAGTGCCCGATGGCCGCAGTCGAGGGCTTGGTCGAGGTCGCGCGCGGCCTTCGGGTTGCGGAGGTCTCGGAAGATCTCGGTGGCGTCGGGCGTCGTGTCACGGCACGGGCGTAGCCGGTGGCCGCGAAGCGGTCGGCGAGGCGGGGTCCGTCCTGCCCACTCCAGTGGGCCCGCACGCCCTGGATGGCGTCGCTGTGATCCCGGGGGAAGTCCCATCCCGGCGGAGCGCCATCGGGGCTCGCACCCATGCCGATCTCTTCCACCGTGATGGTCCCACCTGTGTGTCACGGTCTGGCCGTCCGGCAGGCTTCGCAGCGGCGCCCTGGTCCGGGTCGTGGTAGACGATCGCGCGGCCATGGCCGCCAGCACCGGACGGGTGTTTCGGGCCAGCACAGCATCATCCAGATCGTCGAGAGCCAGGAAGCCGCCTGCGGCTTCGGCAGTGCCGAAGCCGTGCCACGCTGCGAGTAACGAGGCCCGCCGTGTCGGCCGGATCGGTCGACCGCAATCGGGCGACTGCCTCAGCGACCAGTGCCAAGGCCGTGCGCGGCCGGTCCGCCACAGGAGTCGTCATGCACAGGGACGGTAGCCACGCCCGCCCGGACACGAACGAACGATGCCAGTGCTTGCGGTCGACGACCTGATCAATGTGAGCGACGATCCCAGCCAGCTTGGCCCAGAACCGGGGGCCATGCCAATGGGCCAGTGGGGCTCTGCTGCTCGGACGCTCGGGATTGCCTTGGCTTGGTGTGCCTGGCGTACGTTCTCGTCTTCCAGTACCGACTCCGTACTCATGGGGTCTGCGCCGCTAACGCGTGTGCTATGGATGCTTCGCTGGTTCTCACCGAGCCCATGAGATCGTCGAGTATGTCAGCGGGAATTGTTCCGCGTCCCAGGCCGGAGGCCCGGACGATGTCGGTCAGTGCCCGGGAGTTCCCAGGGGCTGTATGCGTATGGCACGTCTGGTGTGACAGTGCGGCGTGAGCGGCGTAGGCGTCGGTGGATTCCAGGGCATCGCGGACGATCACGTTGGCGATCCGCGGGGTTTCGTCGACGTCAGCGGCAAGATCGAGAACACAGAGTCCGAGACGACCCGGAAGACGGTGTGCTCAGGTGCCGGTTCGAGCCGCAGATAGTGGTCCACCATCTCGGTGATGTCGGGGTCGGCTTGGGGGTCGGCCAGTCTGCGGCACAGGATGGCCAGGCAGGCGGCGACTGCTTCCTCCCACGCGGTGGGGGTGAGGGTGTGGGCCAGCATGCTGCGGGCGGCGTCGAAGTCGTGATCTGCGGCGTGGGTGAGGATCGCGACTTGGCGGCCGTCCAGAAGTCGTTCACCGATGCCGTTGTGCTGCTGGGCGTGGGAGAATGCCTGGGCCCATCGGCCTGCCCGGGTCAGGGCCCGGGTGCCGTCGGAGAGCAGGACCGACCACAGCCATCGGATGACTTCACGGTGATCGTCACCAGGGCCGATGAGGTGACCGACACGGACCTTCCTTCCGTCGATCACGGCATCCATATCCATCTGGGATGTGACCGCTTCGAACAAGGCCGCGAGCAGTTGGTATGCGGTGGTGCCGGCTCCGTCGCGGATGAGCAGACGGCCGAGGTTGATCAGAGGCTGCAAGGCCAGTTTCGCCGTCGCGGCGTCGAGAGACCGGGCGGTGCGGAAGATCTCGAACTGCCGCCAGCACAGGTTCCGGGCGAGACCGGGTAGGCCGCAATCACTGAGGATCAACGCGGTCAGGTTGTGTGCCTCGCCCGCGCGGACGAGCGAGTCATCGGTGCGCTGGGCGGCCAGGTCGGCCAGGTGGCGGACGCGGGCGACGCGGACCTCCAGCCCCCGGCATACCGGCTTGGTGTGCGGAACCAGCGGGAACCGCTGCGCCATCATGGCGTGCAGGTCCAACGCTGACCTGGTCTGTCGGGTCCGGTCTTGCTCACCTTGGTCGGGCCTCCCTGATGCCGGGGCGCCCGCGGAGGTCCGGAGGAGCCAGGGCATCTGGCTCATGGTTGACCGGTCTCCTGCCCTGGGTTGGTGAGTCGGCGGTCTGGATGGTCACCGGGAATCGCTCACCAGGTGATGGTGATCGACGTGTGCGGTCGCGCGATGCGTGTCCCGGTGCTACTGGGATCGCTGGGGTTGCCAGCCCGGTGGGCCGAGCTGCTGCCGGTTCCGGCCACCGTCTCGGTGCGCTCGTACCGCGCTGACTGGTCGCCGACGCTGGGCCTGTCCTATGCCGCCGTCATCGACCGCGACGCGCCGCTCGGTGGAGAACGGGGCCAGCCGCCGAGGTGGTTCGACCTGGACTAGAAGTGGGAGAGCACGTTTCCCCAGGACCGCGACCGCCTCCGTGCACACGTGCGCCGTTTGGCGGTCGAGCACTCGGTCGCCGATCGCTGACTCCAGCCGCTGGTGCACGATCAGTCGGCCTGGTGGCACGCCCTGAACGAACCTACTCGGAGACCTGCCGCTTGTTGCCCGGCGTGGCATGCGTGCACCGGCTCACGCCCAGCTTATAGAGTACGGAACTCCTCGTACGCCATGCGCTTTCTACGGAGCTGACTATGTCGCGTCTCGTCGCTCACATCCGAGCGGGAAGTCCCGGAGAGTTGCGCTCTCGGGCTGGTGTGGGGGCGACCCATGGCGATCAGTGACGCGGACATCTCGAGCGCGTTTTCCGCCTACCTCGAGCGCTACCCCGACGAGGCCGAGCAGCTGTCCGAGCCGATGCAACTGCTGCGTCAAGGAGCGAATTTCGCCTCGCGGCGGACCTTCCCGATGCACGTGACTGTCGGCGCGCTCCTGGTCCGCAACGACGCCGAGATCCTGCTTGTCGAGCACCGCGCATACGGGATCACGTTGCAGCCTGGAGGCCACCTCGAGCCGACCGACACCACGCTGATCGACGCGGCAGTGCGCGAGTTGGCGGAGGAGACCGGTCTTGACCCCGGCAAGGTCTTCCTAGCGTCGCAGACCCCCATCTACATCGAGTACGGCAGGGTTCCGACACGACCGTTGAAGGACGAGCCGGAGCATTTCCACCTCGACGTCGGGTACTCCTTCACGACGGCGCAGGCGTACGTGGGGGACATTCAGGAGTCCGAGGTGACGGGTGCTGCCTGGTATCCGCTCGCCGTGGCCGAGCGCCTTGTCGGGCCCCGCATCGCGCGAGCGGTCAGCGCGCCGGCCCGGATCGGTTGACTGGGCCTCTTTGAACGCTCCCGGTCGGCAGCGGCGCCGGATCACGGTCCGGACCGGACGAGGCTCTGCGGTCGTTGGTTGGTCGCGGCCTTGTCGAGCCGAACGCGGGAGCCTTGACGGCCGCAGTCCTCAGCCGATGTCGGACGTGTGGCGGGTGACGACTCACTCGAAGGACGGTTTCCGGGCACGGCTCCGCTTGAGCTCGAAGAAGCCGTCCGTGCCGGCGACCATGACCAGGCCGTCCCAGAGTCGTCCGGCAGCTTCACCTCGGGGGGCTGGCGTGACCACAGGGCCGAACAGGGCCGTGCCGCCGATGCGGAGAACGGGCGTACCGACATCGAGACCGACCTCGTTGAACGCCTCGTCGTGCGAGTCCGTGATGAGCTGATCGAACTCCGTACTGGTGGCGGCCGCAGCGAGCGAATCGGGCAGGCCCACCACCGCGAGAGCCTCTGTGATGACGGTGGGATCGTCGCGACGTTTTGGTTGTGCAGCCGGGTGCCGATGGCGGTGTACAGCGGTCCGAGGACGCCGCTGCCACCGTGCTCAGCAGCCGCTGCGCAGACCCGCACCGGACCCCACGCCTTCGTCATCAGCTCCCGGTAATCCTCGCTGAGGCCCTTGCCCTCGCGCTGGACGAGGTTCAGGTAAGCCAGCGACATGATCCGCCAATCGGCGCGCACTGGTCGAACCTGCTCGACCTCCAGAAGCCAGCGCGAGGTGATCCACGCCCAGGGGCACAGCGGATCGAACCAGAACGGGACCTCGTCGCGGCCCGACTGTTCCTTGATCATCAGAATAAGCACTGTCCTATCTCAGATCGGGTTTGCATATGTCCCTTTCCCGCCGGAAGTCCTAGTGTCGCGTAACTGTTCTGACTTTATCTCGTTGATTTAATATGCTGATGTTGACAGAATCCGATCGCACCGGGCTGCTGGCGATGATCAATAGTACGAGTGTTGTCGCGCGTGTC
>JBOHEO010000150.1:0-14160 GCA_050701055.1 Pseudonocardia sp.
CAGCGCGGCGCCGACGAGTTCGCCACGCGGATCGGTCCGGCGGCGGTGCGGGGGGTGCTGGCGGGTCAACCGGTCGTCCTCGTCACCGCCGGCGCCGACGCCGCGGACCGCGACGGGGTCGCGGCACTGCTGCGCGAGGCCGGGGCGACGCTCACCGGGGAGGTCGCGCTGACCGAGGCGGTCGGTGATCCGGCGCGGGCCGGACAGCTCCGCGAGCTCATCGTGGCGTTGCTCCCGACCGGCGCACAGCTCCCGGCCGCCGCGGACACCGGCAGCCTGGCCGGCGGCCTGCTCGGTGCGGTGCTGCTCGGTACGCCGGCCGCCGGCCCACGGGTCACCCCCGAGCAGGCCCGGGCCGTGCTGGGCGGCCTGGCCGCGGGCGGGTTCGTCCGACCAGGGGATCCGCCGGATCCGGCGAAAATCGTGCTCGTGCTCGCCGGTGGGGCGCTACCCGGCGTCGACGCCGGTGACGCCGCCGCCGTCACCGCCAGGCTTGCCGCGCAGCTGGATCGGGTCGGAGCCGGGGTGGTGCTCGCCGGGCGGGCGGGATCGGCGGATGCGACCGGTCCGGTGGGGGTGGCCAGGGCCGACCCGGCGTTGACCGCGGTGCTCTCCACGGTGGACGACGTGCAGACCGGGTCCGGCCGAGTCTCGGCCGTGTTGGCCCTGCGTGAACAACTCGACGGCCGAGCGGGCCACTACGGAACGGCGTCGACCGCCGCCGACGGTGCGTCGCCGGCCGCCTGATCGCAACCCGAACCGCGAGATGTGCCCACGTCGCGGGTCGGGGATTTCGTCACCGGCTCGAAACGCGGGGACGCGGGGTGATCTGCGCCGTGTCTTGTACCCTGAAGACCCGTGCAGCCTCGCGCGACGCGTCATCTGTTCGTCACCGGCGGGGTCGCGTCCTCGCTGGGCAAAGGCCTGACGGCGTCGAGCCTCGGGCAACTCCTCACCTCCCGCGGTCTGCGGGTCACGATGCAGAAGCTCGACCCGTACCTCAACGTCGACCCGGGCACGATGAACCCGTTCCAGCACGGCGAGGTCTTCGTCACCGAGGACGGGGCCGAGACCGATCTCGACGTCGGGCACTACGAGCGCTTCCTCGACCGGAACCTGCGCGGCCGGGCCAACGTCACCACCGGTCAGGTCTACTCTGCGGTGATCGCCAAGGAGCGGCGCGGGGAGTATCTCGGCGACACCGTGCAGGTCATCCCGCACATCACCAACGAGATCAAAGAGCGGATTCTCGCGCTCGCCGAGTCCGACGCGTCGGGTAACGCACCCGACGTCGTGATCACGGAGGTGGGCGGCACCGTCGGCGACATCGAGTCGTTGCCGTTCCTGGAGGCCGCGCGCCAGGTGCGCCACGACGTCGGCCGGGACAACTGCTTCTTCCTGCACGTGTCGCTGGTGCCCTTCCTTGCCCCGTCCGGCGAGCTGAAGACCAAACCCACCCAGCACTCCGTGGCGGCGCTGCGCAACATCGGCATCCAGCCCGACGCGCTCGTCCTGCGCGCCGACCGGCAGATCCCCGACGGGATGAAGCGCAAGATCAGCCTCATGTGCGACGTCGACCTCGACGGCATCGCCGCCGCGCCCGATGCGCCGTCGATCTACGACATCCCCCGCGTGCTGCACCGGGAGGGGCTGGACGCCTACGTCGTGCGTCGCCTCGGCCTGCCGTTCCGGGATGTCGACTGGGCGGTCTGGGGTGACCTGCTCGACCGGGTGCACCACCCTGACGAGACCGTGCGGATCGCGCTGGTCGGCAAGTACGTCGACCTGCCCGACGCGTACCTGTCGGTGACCGAGGCGCTGCGGGCGGGCGGGTTCGCCCACCGGGCGCGGGTGGAGATCGCCTGGGTGGCCTCGGACGAGTGCGACACCCCGGCTGGCGCGGCCGCGGCGCTCGACGGCGTCGACGGGGTGCTCGTGCCCGGTGGGTTCGGGGTTCGGGGCATCGAGGGCAAGGTCGGGGCGATCCGGCACGCCCGCACCCGCGGGATCCCGATGTTCGGGCTGTGCCTGGGTCTGCAGTGCATGGTGATCGAGGCGGCGCGCTCGCTCGCCGGGCTGGAGGGGGCCAACTCCAGCGAGTTCGACCCCCGCGCGCCACACCCGGTGATCTCCACGATGGCAGGCCAGGTGGACGTGGTGGCCGGGGAGCGCGACATGGGTGGCACGATGCGGCTCGGGTCCTATCCGGCGGTGCTGCGCGCGGGGAGTGTCGTCGGTCGCGCCTATGGTACGGCGCAGGTTACCGAGCGCCATCGGCACCGGTACGAGGTCAACAACGCCTACCGGGAACGGTTGGAGGCGGCCGGGCTCGTGATCGGCGGCACCTCACCCGACGGCGCCCTGGTGGAGTTCATGGAGCTCCCGGTCGAGGTGCACCCGTTCTTCGTCGGCACCCAGGCCCACCCGGAGTTGAAGAGCCGCCCTACCCGGCCGCACCCGCTGTTCGCCGCGTTCGTCGCCGCGGCGCTGCGCTACCGGGCCGCCGACCGGTTGCTGGTCGAGCTGCCGGCGCGGGAACGGGCCGCGGTCAACGGGCCGGTCGGCGCGTCGGTCAACGGGCCGGTCGGCGCGGTGCGGTCATGACACCCGGACGGCACGACTTCCCGGTGCGCTCCTCGCGGGACGTGCACAGCGGAAGGATCATGGCGCTACGGGCGGACCGGGTGGAGATGCCCGGTGGGCGGGTTGCGGTGCGCGAGGTGGTGGAGCATGCCGGTGCCGTCGCGATCGCCGCGCTCG
Source organism: Pseudonocardia sp. (assembly GCA_050701055.1). Lineage (GTDB taxonomy): Bacteria > Actinomycetota > Actinomycetes > Mycobacteriales > Pseudonocardiaceae > Pseudonocardia. Next base: position 2,761 of record JBOHEO010000150.1, read on the forward strand.
ACCCCGAGGGTCGGCTGATGATGATCCGCCAGTACCGCCACGCCGTGCGGCGCCGGCTCTGGGAGCTGCCGGCGGGTCTGCTTGATGTGGCCGGTGAGGATCCGCTGGAGACGGCGAAACGCGAGCTGGCCGAGGAAGCCGGGCTGGCGGCCACCGAATGGTCGGTGCTGGTGGATGTGGTGCCCTCGCCCGGGTTCTCCGACGAGTCGGTGCGGGTCTACCTCGCGCGCGGGCTCACCGAGGTCGGCCGGCCCGAGCCGGGCGACGACGAGGAGGCCGACCTGGCCACCCGCTGGGTGACCCTGGCGGTCGCGGTGCGGATGGTGTTCGCGGGAACGGTCGTCAACGCCGTCACCACGGCCGCGGTGCTGGCGGCGCATGCGCTCGCGTCCATCCCCGGCGCTGTCGCCCGCCCCGCCGATGCGCCCTGGCAGGACCGTCCGACCCGATTCGCCCACCGCGTCTCGGGCTGACCTGGCGCCGCGCCGTGCGCGGTCATGCGCGGGCAGACCCGGGCACGGCGCGGGACACCCGAAGCTGATCGTCCAGCACCAATCAGTGGCCGCGGGAGCCGGATTCCGACCGGACAGATCAGCTAGGTTCGACGATGTAGTCCCGCAACGGGCGACCGTACGGGTCCATCGGCCGACCGGCGTGCAGCACAATGCCGTCGATGAACGCCCAGATGGCGCCCAGACCGAAGGTGAAGAGCGTGACGAGTAGCTGCGCGACCGCAATGCCGGTATGCCCGGAGTAGAACCGTCTGACGCCGAACGGCAACACCAGCTGCAGCACACCCGCGACGATCTTCGACTTGTCGGATTACGGCAGGCCCGTCATGGCTCCCGGCCGAAGGACGCTGCCGGGTAGGGCTGCGCGGTGTGCGGTTGCGCCGCGTGCGGCTGGGTGGGGTGGGACTGGGCCGGGTAGGGGTGGGCGGGATGCGGCGCCGGCGTGAACGGGTTCGGGAGCTCGTCGAACAGGGCGTCCAGATCGGCGGTGGTGCGGGCTGCGTAGGCCCGCGTGCAGCGGTTCTCGTACTCGTCCATGTCGAGCCTGCCCTTCGCGAAGTGCTCGCCGAGGGCCCGAACCGCCCGCTCCCGTTCGTCGTGACCCACTCGGATGGGGCGCCGCTCCGGGGACGTCACGACACTGACGGTACCCGCGTACGGGTCGCGTTCGTGAACGGGTGCGCCAGCCCCTGCAATGGCCGCCGTGCCTGGTTAGGGTCGTACCATGCGCTTCGGACTGTTCGTACCGCAGGGGTGGCGGCTGGACCTCGTGGGCATCGAGCCCGCTGATCAGTGGGAGACGATGAAGGGTCTGGCGCAGCACGCCGATGCAGGTCCGTGGGAGTCGATCTGGGTCTATGACCACTTCCACACCGTGCCCAAGCCCACCTCGGAGGCCACCCACGAGGCCTGGACGTTGATGTCGGCGTTCGGCGCGGTCACCGACCGGGTGCGGCTGGGCCAGATGTGCACCTGCATGAGCTACCGCAACCCGGTATACCTGGCAAAGGTGGCCGCCACCTGCGATGTCATCTCCGGTGGGCGGATCGAGATGGGCATCGGCGCGGGCTGGTACGAGAACGAGTGGCGGGCCTACGGCTACGGCTTCCCGCCGCCCCGGGAGCGCCTGGGCATGCTCGACGAGGGCGTGCAGATCATGCGGCAGGCCTGGACTGAGGGCGGCGTGACCTTCACCGGGAAGTACTACCAGGTGGAGCGGGCCGTCGTCGCGCCCCAGCCGCTGCAGCCCGGCAGTATTCCACTGTGGATCGCGGGTGGTGGGGAGAAGGTGACATTGAAGATCGCCGCCAAGTATGCCCGGTACACCAACTTCGACGGCACGCTGGAGGAGTTCACCCGCAAGTCCGCGTTGTTGCGGGAGTATTGCACGACCGTCGGCACCGACTTCGACGCGATCATCCGCTCGGCCAACTACAACGTGGCGATCGGGTCGACCGAGGCGGACGTCGAGCAGCGGCGCCACGACCTGAAGGCGCGGCTGGCACCGATCGTGGGAGAGGAACGAGCGGAGGCGCAGCTCGGTGACTTCCGGGGACTGCCCGCGTGTGGCACCCCGGAGCAGATCGTCGAGAAGCTCACCGCGCTACGCGACCAGGGCATGACCTACGGCATCTTCTACTTCCCCGAGGCCGCCTACGACCGCTCCGGCATCGACCTGTTCGAACGCGAGGTCATCCCCGCCCTGACCTGATCCGGGCGGGTCGGAGCGGGTGGGCCGGCGGGGTCGGGCAGCATGGGCGCTGTGCGAGTCCGGCCGGTTGATGTCGTCGACGCGTTTCTGCACCACCTCGCGGTGGAGCGGGGCAGCGCGGCCAACACCCTACGCTCCTACACCGGCGACCTGCGCCGCTACCTCGGCCACCTGATCGAGCAGGGGATCGACGACCTCGACGCGGTCCGCGAGACCGACGTGGCCGGATTCGTCGCGGCGCTGCGCAGCCCCTCGCCCGCCCATCCGGTGCCGCTGGCCCCCTCCTCGGTGGCGCGGGCGTTGGCGGCCGTGCGGGGGCTGCACCGGTTCGCGTGCCGCGACGGGCTGGTCGTCGACGACGTGGCCCGCGAGGTCGCCCCTCCGGCGCTGCCGAGCCGGCTGCCGAAAGCGCTGCCGGTCGACCAGGTCGAGCAGCTTCTCGCCGGGTGCATCGGTGACGGGCCGGGTCCGCTGCGCGATCGCGCCCTGCTCGAGCTGCTGTACTCCACCGGCGCGCGGATCTCCGAGGCGCTCGATATCGATCTCGACGATCTCGACGTCGCCGGCCGCACCGTGCTGTTGCGGGGCAAGGGCGGTCAGCATCGGATCGTGCCGGTCGGACGCCCCGCGCTCGCGGCCGTGGAGGCCTACCGGGTGCGGGTCCGTCCGGTACTGGCCGCGCGTGGCCGGGGCACGGCTGCGCTGCTGCTCAACTCCCGGGGTGCCCGGCTGTCCCGGCAGAGCGCCTGGCACGCCTTGCGCGCCGCCGCGGAGGTGGCCGGGATCGGTGTCGAGGTCTCCCCGCACACCCTGCGGCACTGCTTCGCCACCCACCTCCTGGCCGGTGGCGCGGACGTGCGGGTGGTGCAGGAGCTGCTCGGGCACGCGTCGGTCACCACGACGCAGATCTACACCCAGGTCACCGTCGACGCGCTGCGCGAGGTGTACGCGCTGGCCCATCCGCGGGCCCGCGACTGACCCTGGCGATATCGGCGGAACCTCGCACGCCGGATCCCCCAGACGGTTCGGGTGGCGTTTCCGCTTTGTGGTGGCCGGTAGGCGTCAGCGGCAGTACGGTCGCCCGCATGGTCATACGCGCGCTGGGGACCTTCGCTGTTCTGGTGGTCGTGTCGATGCTCGCCGGCTGTGACGGCTCGAGGTCGGTCGGGGCGGCGGGTGCGGACGGCGAATCGGGCACGGCGTACGGGTCCTCGGGCGCCGACGGCGGCTCGGCCGCCTCCACCAGCAGCGAAGGCGATCGAACCACCGAGACCTCCACCGAGACGTACCCGGCGGTCAGCCGGCTCGCCGTCGACAGCGACGCCGGCAACATCGAGATCCTGCCCGGGTCCGACGATGCATCCGAGGTGACCAGCGTCCTGCGCTGGTCCGGGGACGCACGGCCCGAGGTCACCCAGACCGTCGAGGGCGACACGCTGCGGGTCACCTCGCGCTGTCCCCGGCTCAACGGAGAGCAGTGCTCGACCGACTTCACCGTGACGCTGCCGGCGACGGCCGCTGTCGAGGCCAGCGTCGCCGCCGGTGGTGTCGAGGTCCGTGACCTGCGCGGTACCCAGCGGCTCAGCAGTGCCGCCGGCAGCGTCAGCGCCACCGGGTTGCGAGCGACCGACGTCCGGGTCGAGGCGAAGGCCGGGTCCATCGATCTGGAGTTCGCGGACGCACCGCAGACCGTCGACGCCCAGTCCAAGGCCGGCAACGTGCGCATCGCGCTGCCATCCGGGCCCTACCGCATCGATGCGGGCACGGTCGCCGGCCGGGTCAAGGTGGGCGTCGATCAGGACCCGGGTGCCGACCGCAGGATCACGGCGCGCACTGTCGCCGGCAGCGTGACGATCGAGCCCAACTGAGGCCCTTCCGTGATCATCAGGTACCATCAGTTGCCGAATGTCGGCCGCTGACCGATTCGGGCGATGCGCTACGGCGGGGCGCGTTGCCGCCCGCCCGGGATGCCTCCTAGTCTGCGCGTCATGGCCGCCGGGAGGCCGTCCGCGAGAGACCGGAGCCCGCATTGGAGACACCGCGGCCCTGCGACCCACGACCGGAGTCGCTCGGCGACGAGCCCGACGAGCCCGGCCTCGCCGACTCCGGGGGAAGTTACCGAGTGACCGCACCCGTTCCGGCTCCGCTCACCGAGCATGGTCCAGCGCGGGTGATCGCAGTCGCCAACCAGAAGGGTGGCGTCGGCAAGACGACGTCCACGATCAACCTCGGCGCGGCGCTCGCCGAGTACGGGCGCAAGGTTCTCATCGTCGACTTCGACCCGCAGGGAGCCCTGTCGGTCGGACTCGGCCAGCCTGCCCACGAGCTGGAGGCCACCGTCTACAACCTGCTGATGGGGCGCGGGGTGGAGATCGACGACGTGATCCGGGAGAGCGTCGTCACGGGTATGGACCTGTTGCCCAGCAACATCGACCTCTCCGCCGCTGAGGTGCAGCTGGTCACCGAGGTCGGCCGTGAGCAGGCTCTGGGCCGAGCCATCAAGCCGATCCTGGACCGCTACGACATCGTGCTGATCGACTGCCAACCCTCGCTCGGCCTGCTCACGATCAACGCCCTGGCCTGTGCCGACGCGGTGCTCATCCCGCTGGCGTGCGAGTTCTTCAGCCTGCGCGGGGTGGCGCTGCTGATGGACACCATCGAGAAGGTGCAGGACCGGCTGAACCCCGATCTGCAGATCCTCGGCATCCTCGCCACGATGTTCGACCCGCGCACGCTGCACACCCGGGAAGTACGTCAACGCGTCATCGAGGCGTTCGACGGCCTGGTCTTCGAGGCGGTGATCAACCGCACGGTGCGCTTCCCCGAGTCCACCGTCGCCGGTGAACCGATCACGGCCTGGGCGCCCACGTCCAACGGTGCGGAGGCATACCGCCTGCTGGCCCGCGAGGTCATCGCGCGGTGACGCTGGTCGCGAACGATCCGCTGATTCCCGCGCGGCCGCGCTTCACGGTGCGGCTGCACAACTTCACCGGCCCGTTCGACCTGCTGCTCCAGCTGATCGGCTCCCGCGAGCTGGACATCACCGAGATGGCGCTGCACACCGTCACCGACGACTTCATCGCGCACCTCGCGTCTCTGGGTGATGACGCAGATCTCGACGAGACCACCGCGTTCCTCGTCGTCGCGGCCACCCTGCTGGACCTGAAGGCGGCCCGGTTGCTGCCCGACGCCGATCCGGCGGACGCCGAGGACGCCGAGAACGCCGCGCTGCTCGAAGCGCGCGACCTGCTGTTCGCGCGACTCCTCCAGTACCGGGCCTACAAGGAGGTCGCGGCGGTGTTCGTGGAGCTGGAGGCCGGGGCGATGCGCCGGTTCCCGCGCTCGGTGGCGCTTGAGGAGCGGTTCGCGGTGTTGCTGCCGGAGGTGTTGCTCGGGGTCGACGCGGGCACGTTCGCCGACCTGGCCGCGGCGGTGTTCCGGCCCAAGCCGCTGGGCGGACGGGACGAACTCACCGTGGGTCTCGACCATCTGCATGTTGCCCAGGTGTCGGTCGTCGAGCACACCACGTTGCTGCGCGGACGGCTGGCCGAGCTCGGCGTGGCGAGCTTCGCGACGCTCACCGCGGACTGCGCCGGCCCGCTGGAGGTGGTGGCGCGCTTCCTTGCCGTGCTCGATCTCTACCGCACGGCGGAGGTCGAGCTGGACCAGCCGGAGCCGTTCGGCGAGCTCACGGTGCGGTGGACGCCGTGACGGCCGCAGCCAGGGCCCGTGCAGAGGCGGCAGAGGCCCGGGTCGACCTGCCGGACCTGACCACCGACGCCGCGCTCGACGCCGCGCTGGAGGCGTTGCTGCTGGTGGTCGACGCCCCCACCGAGGAGGAGCAGCTCGCGGCCGCACTCGGCCAACCGTCCACCCGCGTCGCCCTCCGGCTGGCCGCGCTCGCGGACGGATACCGGCGCGGGGATCGGGGCATCGATCTGCGACGGGTTGGCGCGGGTTGGCGGTTCTACACCCGAGACGCCTACGCGCCCTTCGTGGAACGGCTGCTGCTCGGCGGCCAGCGCGCCAAGCTCACCCGCGCGGCGTTGGAGACCCTTGCCGTCGTCGCTTACCGCCAGCCCGTCACCCGAGCCCGGGTGGCGGCCGTGCGCGGGGTGAACTGCGACGGGGTGCTGCGCACCTTGCTCGCGCGGGGGCTGGTCGAGGAGGCCGGGATCGATCCGACCTCCCAGGGCACGCAGTTCTGTACCACCGAGCTCTTCCTGGAACGGCTCGGGCTCGCCGCGTTGGACGAGCTGCCGCCGCTGGCGCCGCTGCTGCCCGGTGTGGACGCGATCGACGAGCTGTGATGGGTGCGTGCCGATTGCGATGACCCCCCGGTGGGTGCCGCCGCGAGTGTCCGATATCGCGAAACCACGGGTACAGGCGTTGCGGTCGGCGGTCGACAGTACGCTCGAGCCGATGAACGGCGAGACCGGTCGACAGCCCGATGGCATTCGGCTGCAGAAAGTCCTGGCCCAGGCCGGAGTGGCCTCTCGGCGCGTCGCGGAGGAGCTGATCGCGGCCGGTCGGGTCAGCGTGGACGGCAAGGTGGTCCGCGAGATGGGCCGTCGGGTCGACCCCGAGAGGGCCGTCGTGCATGTGGACGGCTCGCGGGTCATGGTGCGCGAGGACCTCGTCCACCTCGCCCTGAACAAACCCCGCGGGATGCTCTCCACGATGGCCGATGATCGGGATCGGCCGTGCGTGGGCGACCTGGTGACCGAGCGGGGCGACGGCGACGGGCGTTCCCCGGCCGCTCCGCGCGCCAGGCTGTTCCACGTCGGGCGCCTCGACGCCGATACCGAGGGCCTGCTGCTGCTCACCAACGACGGCGACCTCGGGCACCGCCTGATGCACCCGTCGTTCGAGGTGGCGAAGACCTACCTGGCCGAGGTGATCGGCCAGGTGCCACGGGACCTCGGGCGCCGGTTGCGCGCCGGGGTCGACCTCGAGGACGGGCCCGTCGCCGTCGACTCCTTCCGGATGGTCGACTCCCATGCCGGGCGGTCCATGGTCGAACTGGTGTTGCACGAGGGTCGCAAGCATGTTGTGCGGCGGTTGATGGACGAGGTCGGGCACCCGGTGCAGCGATTGGTGCGCACGGCGATCGGCGACGTCCGGCTCGGCGAGCAGCGGCCCGGGCGGATCCGGCCGCTGACCCGTCCGGAGGTCGGCTCGTTGTACCGATCGGTCGGGCTGTAGCGGCGGTGGCCGTGCGGGCGGTGCGTGGGGCGATCCAGGTCGACGCCGATTCACGCGAGCACATCCTCGACGGATCGGCGGAGCTGATCACCGCTGTGCTGGAGCGCAACGGGTTGGTCGCCGAGGACATCATCTCGATCGTCTTCACCGCCACGCCCGACCTCAGCGCGGAGTTTCCGGCGTACGCCGCGCGGTTGCTCGGGCTGACCGACGTGCCGCTGTTGTGTGCGTCGGAGATCTCGGTGCCCGGTGCGTTGCCGCGGACGTTGCGGCTGCTCGCGCACGTCGAGACCGAGCGGTCCCGGGCGGACCTGCGACATGTGTACCTGCGTGGGGCGGCGGCGCTGCGGACGGACCTGCCGCAGTAGGCTGGCCTCTGGATGATCAGTCCCGCGGTGATCGGTACGGGTTGATCGGTGTCCGGGAACGCCTTGCCGCCTGCGGTACGGTCCGGCGTTCCGAGCCGATAATCACGGGGTCGTTGACACGTTCTCGATCTCGGTGTTGGGTACCGCGGGACAGGGCGGCCTACAGCCGGGGGCAGGTCATGAGCACGAGCGCGACGTGACCGGACCGCACGAGACGTTCGACTACGTCATCGTCGGCGGCGGGTCCTCGGGATGCGTTCTTGCGGCCCGGCTGTCCGAGGACCCGGCGGTCACGGTCTGCCTGCTGGAGGCCGGCCCGTCCGATGTGGACGACGACAGGATCCTTCGGCTGGCGGGCTGGATGCACCTGCTCGGGTCCGGCTACGACTGGGACTACCCGATCGAGCCGCAGGAACGGGGCAACAGCTTCGTGCGCCACTCCCGGGCGAAGGTGCTCGGCGGCTGCTCGTCGCACAACTCGTGCATCGCCTTCTGGACGCCCCGGGAGGACCTCGACGAGTGGGCGTCGATGGGGTGCGCGGGCTGGAGCGCCGACGAGTGCTGGCCGCTGATCGCGCGGCTGGAGACGGGCGACGGGCCATGGCACGGCCCCGCCCACCACGGCCGCGGCCGGTCGGGGCCGGTCACCCTGCGTCAGATCCCGCCGGACGACCCGTGTGGTGTTGCCGTCCTGGAGGCCGCGGCGGCAGTGGGCCTGCCCACGGTGGGTTTCAACCAGGGCGTCACGGTCACCGAGGGTGCCGGCTTCTTCCAGATCAACGCCGACGCGGGCAACGTCCGGATGTCGTCCTCGCGCGCCTACCTGCACCCGATCACGGGGACCCGGCCGAACCTGGTGCTGCGCACCGGTGCGTGGGCCAAGCAGGTGCTCGTCGACGCCGACCGCCGCGCCACCGGGGTGGACTACCTCGACTCCGCGACATTCCGGTACGCATCGGTGCGCGCCCGGTGCGAGGTGATCCTCTGCGCCGGGGCGATCGACACCCCGAAGCTGCTCATGCTCTCCGGCGTCGGCCCGGCCGGGCACCTGCGCGAGCTCGGCGTCGACGTCCTGGTGGATGCACCCGGCGTCGGGTCCAACCTGGACGATCACGTCGAGGGACTCGTGATGTGGGAAGCCGCCCGCCCGATGGTCACCCGGTCGACGCAGTGGTGGGAGGTCGGGCTGTTCACCCGCACCGCGGCCGGCCTGGACCGGCCGGACCTGATGATGCACTACGGCAGCGTGCCGTTCGACCTGAACACGCTGCGCTGGGGGTACCCGACGACGTCGAACGGCTTCTGCCTCACCCCGAACGTCACCCGCGGCCGCTCCCGCGGCACGGTGCGGCTGCGCAGCAGGGACTTCCGGGACCGCGCGCGGGTCGACCCGCGGTATTTCACCGACGCCGACGGCCACGACCTGCGGGTGATGGTGTATGGGATCACGCTCGCGCGACGGATCGGCGCGCAGCCGGCGTTGCGGGAGTGGATCGCCCGCGAGCTGGCACCGGGCCCCGACGCGATGCGCGACGACGAGCTCGTCGACTATGTCCTGAAGACCCACAACACCGTCTACCATCCGGCGGGCACGGCGCGGATGGGAGCGTTCGACGACGGTGCTGCGGTGGTCGACCCGCGGTTACGGGTCAGGGGGGTGCGGGGCCTGAGGGTCGCGGACGCGTCGGTGATGCCGTTCCTGCCGGCCGTCAACCCGAACATCACCTGCATGATGATCGGGGAGAAGGCCGCCGATCTCGTCGTGGAGGATGCGGGTTCAGCGGATCGGAGTGCCGGCCCGGCCCAGGCCTGACGGTCGGGTGCTGGCCGGCGCGTGCGCCGCGCACGGCATGATGGTCGGGACGTGGGCGGCGAGCGGGCCGCCGGGCCTGGGAAGGGGATCGGGCGGTGACCGGCAGGCTGCACGGTGTGGTCGCGATGGACGGGCCGTCGGGCACCGGCAAGTCCACCGTGTCCCGGCGGCTGGCCGGCGAGTGCGCTGCCGCTTACCTCGACACCGGGGCGATGTACCGGGCGGTCACCCTCGCCGTGCTGCGCGCCGGGCTCGACGAGCGAAGTTCCGACGCCGAGGTCGTCGCCGTCGCCACCGCTGCTGAGCTGGAGTCCGTCACCGATCCCGGGCGACCGGGGATCCTGCTGGCCGGCGAGGACGTCGAAGCCGAGATCCGCGGTCCGGAGGTGACGTGCGCGGTCAGCGCCGTGTCCGCGCAACCGGCGGTGCGCGCCGAGCTCGTGGCGCGGCAGCGTCGGTTGATCGCCGTGGCGCTGGAGGACGGCGGCATCGTGGTGGAGGGTCGCGACATCGGCAGCGTCGTCACCCCCGATGCGCCGCTCAAGGTGTATCTGACCGCGTCCGAGGAGGTCCGGGCCGTGCGGCGGGGCGCGCAGAATCGCCGGGCCGGCCGCGACGGAGACCTCACCGCAGTGCTCGCCGACGTCCGCCGCCGGGACCGGCTCGACTCCACCCGTGCCACATCGCCGCTGCACGCCGCGCCGGACGCGTTGATCGTCGACACCGACGACCTCAGCGTCGATGCCGTGCTCTCCGAGCTCTTGCGGCTGATCGGTGAGCGGGGCCTGCTGCGGTGAGCGATCTGCCGCCGGGCGCCTGGCCGTGGCTGCACGACCTGGGCCGCTGGGTCGGCACGTGGCTCTTCCGGCCCGGGTTCCGGGTCCGGGTGCACCACCGCGATCGGATCCCGGCGGCCGGCCCCGTAGTGTTGGTGGCCAACCACAGCGCCATGCTGGACGGGCCGCTCCTGTTCGGACTGCTGGGGCGCCGGATGGTGTTCCTGGTGAAGCAGGAGATGTTCCGCGGGCTCGCGGGTTGGGGGTTGCGGCGGATCGGGCAGCTCGCGGTGCGCCGCGGCGAACCCAACCCGGGGTCGCTGCGGGCCGCGATGGCGGTGCTCCGCGGTGGCGGCGCGGTCGGGGTGTTTCCCGAGGGCACGCGCGGCAGTGGCGATGTCGCGGCGGCCCAGCACGGGGCGGCGTGGCTGGCCCGCACGACGGGTGCGGTGGTGCTGCCGGTGGTCTGCCGGGGCACCCGACGCCCGGGCGGTTCGGGCAGGCGGTGGCGGTCGCGGATCGATGTGCTGGTGGGAGAGCCGCTCGCTATCCCCGGTGGCGGTGGCCGGGCCGGCCTCGTCGCCGCTACCGAGATCGTCCGGGCCGAGCTGGCCGGGATGGTCCGAGAACTCGATGAGATACGGAGCAGGGCGTGAGCGAGCTCACCATCAGATGCGGCAGTGGCGCGAACGCGGCCGAAGAGCATCAGCGAGGAGGACGTGTGAGTGCACAGGACGACGCCGCCACGATGGCGCGGCTCGGGATCGACCCCGAGGAGTTCACCGACGCCGACGGGTTGCCGGGTGCGGATGGCGCCGAGCCCGAGGACCTGGTCGCGACGCCGGTACTGGCTGTCGTCGGCCGGCCGAACGTCGGCAAGTCGACGCTGGTGAACCGGCTGCTCGGGCGCCGCGAGGCGGTGGTGCAGGACATCCCCGGCGTCACCCGCGACCGGGTCGCCTACGACGCGCTGTGGAACGGCCGGCGGTTCACCCTGGTCGACACCGGCGGCTGG
>JBOHEO010000151.1:0-14120 GCA_050701055.1 Pseudonocardia sp.
CCCTCCCCCCTCGCCCGACCCGCGCTCAGGCGCTGGCGGGTGCCGGCCGGCCGGCCGGGCCCTGCTGCCGGTAGTCCTCGATGAAGGCGGCGCGACCAGCGTCGTCCATCTCGTTGAACAGGACGTTCGGGCTCTGCAGCGGCGGGCACTTCCGCATGTGATCCAGGGTCCACATCTTGCTGGGATCCAGATTCAGGTGCGGCTGCGCCGTCATCGTGTTGCCGTCGTCGCGCACGTAGCCCATATCGGAGACCACATCGGCGATGTTCCAGCCGTGGTACAGCGTCTCCCACTCGCGCTTGCCGACCAGGTGACCCATGTTCGGGGTCTCGCGACCCTGGTAGGTCGGCTGGAATGCCTCGACGTCGGTCCACCGGCAGACCTCGTGGCAGTACGTGCGGTGGTGGCCGTCGACCTCGGCGGTAACGATGTCCGCACGGACCAGGCACGGCACCATGCACGTCCAGCAGCGCTGCGGGTACACGTAGTCCACCGGCTCGAACACGATCGGGTGATGCCCGTTCGGGGTGGCGAGCCGGTTGTAGTTCTCCCACCAGGCGCCGTACTTGTCGTACCAGCCCGGGTACTTGTACTCGAACCACTCGAAATCCGTGTCGGTCATGCCGTCCATCCGCCAGTAGTTGGCGAACCAACCGGTGCAGAAGAACTGTGCGACCTCGTGGACGTAGCCCTTGTTCCAGATCTGGTTCCAGGACTCTTCGATCAGGTCGTGCGGGATCACCAGGCCGTACTTCTCGAGCGGGACCAGGTACGAGCGGTAGTAGTCGTCGTAGATCCACCGACGCCACATCTCGGCGTAGGACTCGCGGTCCTTGCGGCGGTCCTTCGTGCCGTACTCGATGAACGTGCCGATGGCGGCGTCGACCACGCGGTGGTTGTTCCACCACGCGTAGCGCAGGTCGCGCTCGAGCAGCTGGCGGTTGTCCTCGTCCGACAGTGCCATCAGCAGGGTGGCGTAGCCGTTGGAGATGTGGCGCGACTCGTCGGACTGCACCGAGTGGAACACCGTGGGCAGCAGGTAGTCGCCGTTGGCTGCGGCCTCGGCCGGCATGGCCACGAACAACGTGTTCGTGAACGCCGTCTCGGCGACGATCGTCAGGTAGATGCTGGCCGCGGTGATCGCGTCACCGGTGATGAACCCCTCAGCGAACTGACGGCCGATGGTGCCGCAGTAATCGTTGTGGAAGTTCCGCAGGCTGTTGTTGAAGCCCGCCGGGTCGATGTAGTTGTTCATGTACAGGCGCTTGAGGTTCTGCTGGATCGTGCTGTGCCGAACCTCGTCGATCATCTGGATCGCCTGGCCGTTGTGCAGCTCCGGGTTCGGAACCACGTGGAACAGCATCGGCATCGAGCGCGCGGCCGAGATCTCCGGCAACGGGATGATCGACAGGAAGAGCTTCTGCCACTCCAGCCAACGCTCCTGAACCTGGCGGAACATGTTGCCGCGGATGGCGCCGTCGGAGGCCCCATAGACGCGGTGGTCCTTCTCCTCCTGCATGGGGAAGTAGGACCGCAGGACCTGCTTGAGCGGGTCCTTCAGCTTGGACTTCCTGAAGGTGTAGTCGGTTCCGTACTTGAGGTACGGCTCGTGGTACTGCGGCTCCCAGGCAAGTTCCTGGATCTTCTGGTGAGCCTTTGCGAGACTCTGCCGACTCACGTCAACTCCTCACGGTGGGTGGCGGATGCATGAGCCGGCACGGACGCGGGCGTCGCCGGCTTGCGGAGGTGGACCCGAGACCTGCCGGCCTGGGTGCGCGGGCCCGGACCAACCTGTCTCGTGCTGCGAATCACACCTCTCCGGGCTGAGGATGGAGGTCTCAATTTGAGACGACCTCCGGTTGACGCCTCGCATCTATCCTCGGGGTCGTCCTGGCTGTACCGTCCAGGATCAATACCGGCTGTCGCGCCAGCGCGGACCGCAGATGCTCCGAGGAGGGCAACCGGTTGGTCCATCAGGACGAGTTCCGCCACGCCCGAGAAGCCACCGACGGCCGCCCGGGCGGATCAGTCCGCCTTCCGGGTGTCGGCCCGGAGCGACTGGCCCGGGCCCGCACCTCGTTCCTGGTCGACGATCCGGTGGAACCCGGCGTGGTCCGCGAACCGATCCTCGCGTCGTGGACCCGGTCCCGGCACTGGGACGTCGACGCCGACCATCTCGACCTGCCCTACGAGACCGACTCCGACCGCGACTCGCTGCTCCTGCGCACGGCCCGCCCCATCATCGCCGAGATTGCGGACCAGTTCGCCACCGAACCGATCAGCGTCATCCTCACCGACCACGATGGCGTCGTGCTGGAGCGGCGCACCGGCGACTCCGCCCTCGCCCAGCACCTGGACCACATCTGGCTCGCACCCGGTTTCAGCTACGCCGAGCGCTATGTCGGCACCAACGGCATCGGCACCGCCCTGGAAGGCCGTGGGCCGGCGGCGGTGTTCGGCCACGAGCACTACGTGGAGCACCTGGAGGACATGGCCTGCGCGGGCGCGCCGATCCGGCATCCGGTCACGGGCAAGGTCCTGGGAGTCGTCGACCTCACCTGCTGGCGGCACGAGGCGAATCTCATGATGGTCGGCATCGCCGCCACGATCGCGCGGCGGATCGAGGACTCGCTGCTCGTGCAGTCCGGGCGCCGCGAGCTCGCTCTCCTCAACGACTACCTGGCCACCTGTCAACGCAACCGCGGAGCGGTGTTCGCGATCAGCGACGACCTGCTGATGATGAACGACCGGGCCCGCGAGCTGCTCGATCCCGGCGACCAGGTCCCACTGCTGGCCGAGGCTGTCGATGCGCTGAGCTCCGGGCGTCGCCACCAGTTGATGATCGACCTGCCCAGTGGCGCCATCGCCAAGGTTCAGTGCCGGCCGAGCTGGTCCGAGGGCGATTCGCGCGGCGGAGTCCTCCAGGTTCAGCTCGTCCGGGGCGAGGTCCGCAGTGCGCCGCGCATCGTGGCGCATGCGGCGGCCCTGCCCGGGTTACCGGCCGCGGTCGGGTCCGGAGCGCTGTGGACGAAGTGCTACCAAGCCGTCGACCGGCACTTCCAGAGCCACGAATGGCTCGTCCTGGAGGGTGAGCCGGGCACCGGCAAGACCACCCTGGCGCGCGCCACCCATCAGCGCCGCACCCCGGCCGCGCACCTGCGCCTGCTCGACGCCGACGGCTACGGGCCCCGCTGGATCGCCGAGGTGGCCGCGGAGCTGGAGAACGGCAGTGGCGGCACGGTCGTGCTCAGCCACGTCGATCGGCTCTCATCCGAAGGCGTGCAGGCGCTCTGCGACGTGCTCGAGCCGCACCGGGAGTCCACCTGCCCCGAACGCCCGTGGCTCGTCGCCACCGTCACGCGCGGGCACAGCCGCGGGACCGACCTCACCGACCTGTTCGATGCCTTCCCCCGCACCGTCGAGGTGCCACCGCTGCGCCATCACGTCGAAGACGTCGCCGATCTGGTGCCCTACCTGATCGCCCGCCTCACCCGCGGCTCCGACCTCAGCTGCTCGGCCGAAGCCATGCGCGTGCTCATGCGCAACCGCTGGCCGGGCAACGTCGAGCAGCTCTACCAGGTGCTGCGCAAGATCGTCGCCAAGCGCCGCACCGGCGTGGTGGGCCTGCGCGACCTGCCACCGGAGTGCCGGGCGATCACCCGCCGGGTGCTCACCCCGCTGGAGTCGATCGAGTGCGACGCGATCGTCGACGCGCTGCTGGACACCGACGGCAACAAGGCCGAAGCCGCCCGCCACCTGGGGATGTCCCGCGCCACGATCTACCGCAAGATCCGCGGATACGGCATCTCGACCCCTGGCCTCGGCTAGTGCAGCGCCGCAGCACGGCAGGAGTTCGTCGGGTCCGGATTGCGCCGCCAGCTTCATGATCGTCGAACGGGAGCACAGCGCCGCATCCCGTGCGGCTCCCCGTACCGACACGCTGATCTTCACAGGTCACTGCGCGGCCGGTGATGTCGTGATCATCGATTGGGAACCCAGATCCGCATTTAGCACGGCTGACGGTTCCCAACAGCGATCAAGCGCTCGGCACCTTCCGCCCACCGGATCCCCGCACCACCTCCAGGCGTCCCCTCACCCGACCGAACCCCCGAAGAACTTCTCCGGCCCTGGTTCGCTAGGCCGGACGCTGGTCGCACCCCGCTTGGGCGAGGCATGCTGCTCGCCGTGACGAGCTTCGACCACGACCTCGCCATCATCGGCGCCGGTCGCCTCGTATGAATCGGTACCACGTCCTGAACGACGACCCGAGCCGCGACACATCCGCCGTGGACTCGATGCCGCGGGGACTACCGGGAGGCGCGCTTGCGCGGGGTCCACTCGGTGAACCCGGCCGCTCGGGCGTCCTCCGGGGTGCGGAACCAGATCTCGGCCTTGATGCGCTTGTAATAGGGGCTCGACGGCGGGTGGAAGAGCATGGACCCGGCTTTACCCTTGATCGTGTACTCCGGGCCGGGGGATGAACCGTCAGGCGGCGCCGGGCTCGAGCCTGCACCGGAGGGCTGCGGGTCGATCGCCATCGCGGCCGGGGTGAGCAGCGGCTGCGGCTGTGCGGCCGGCTCCTCGGGTGGCGCGGACGACTTCTCCGGCGGCGCGGACGACTCCTTCGGCCGTGCGGCCGACTCCTTCAGCGGCACCGGGGCCACGCTCGCAACAGGCACCGGCTGGGCAGCAGGCACCGGCTGGGCAACAGGCACCGGCCGAGAGATCGGCAAACCGCCGTCGGATCCAGCAGCGCATGCTCTGCGCGACCGCACGTACCAGGCGAGCACACCCAGCAGCGAGACGATCACGGGCCAGCGGCGTCGGCGTCGGCGTCGTGGAGTCGGGTCGTCAGTCATCATGGGTTCCCTTCCACAGGTGTTGCCGAACCTTAGCGGCCTGCGCCGGAGATACGGGGTGGTGTCGCAGCGGTTGCCCGGCGCGGAGCCCGCTCCGGTCTCCATGATCCTGAGCGGATGCGGCGGCTGGGCGGCACTTACCCCACCGAACTTCCGGCACAGGCCACTCAGTGTGCGCCCGTGGATCTTCGGCCAGGACGCGATGATCGCTGCGAACGTGCCCGCCCTCCGCGCTGCAGCAAGAATTTTGGCTTCTGTCGGCCGGATTTCCGTTGCTGCGCGGAGGGTGCGCCGCGGTGGACCCCTCCGGTGGTGATCAGGCGGTCGACGAGCCGGGGGGCGTGCGAGCGCCAGAACCTGCGGGTACGTGGGCGGGTGTCAGACGGTGCGCCGTCGCTTCGGGTTCGTGGTCGCCGCGGCGGAGTCCCGGTAGGGCTTGATCGTGGTGACCAGTCGCAGCCCGTGGGTCGCGAGCGCCGGGCCTGGTAGAGCGCGGTAGTGGAAGATCCACACCGTGAAGCCGTCGCGCGCCAGATCCTCGGCCTCGCTGACGATCGTGTTCCAGCAGTCCGACTCGGCCAGCCGGGTGTCGTTGCGCTGAGGATTGGCCAGGGGGCCGGTGAACCCCGACGGCTTCCAACACCAGGGCGACCACTGGCCCGGAGCACATGAACTGCACGGTCGCCTCATAGACCGCCACGTTGTGGCGCTCGGTGACGTCGCGGTAGCGGCGGCCGATCAACTCCGGTGTCGGCCACACCATCTTCATGCCCACCGTGGTCAACAGTGCATCCTCAAACCTCTTAACCACCCGGCCGACCATGCCCCGAGCCACTGCATCCGGCTTGCAAAGCACCAACGTGCGCTCAATCAGGGCCACCTCGCTGGAAGCTGGGCTGGCATTCACGGGAAATATGCTCCTCTCACGGGGTGGAAGGATCCTTGATCCAGCGGCTGATGGTGGTATGATCACGCTCACTACTCGTGAGCTATTGATACCGCAGCAAAGACAGAATTCGATGGGGTGGTTCCGGACAGCGACATTGTCCGGAACCCGGTACCGGGAGTGGTTCTATGGGACGACCGCCAAAGGAGCTGACGCCGCATGTGTCGTTGCGGCATTTCTCGGTGCCGAGTTACGGCAATCGAGGCCATCGCCCGGGAGACTCCCGCCCCAGGTGACCCGGAGCTCGTGCTGCCGGTCGTGGGGTGCCTTCTGGCTGGCCACAGTCTTACAGTGAAGGAATCGTCGAAGAGAGGAGAGGATCCCGTGGACCGGTTCGAGTTCCTCGTCTCGCTATTCGGTGCTGGTGCCGGTGCTGTCGTTGGGTCGGTGGAGTCCGGCGCTTCCCGGCTCGGGCGCGAGGATGTGACAGCCTGGCAGCGCAGCCTGTTGCGGCTCTATGAGCTGGACGACCAGTACGGCGGCGCCGGTGGGAACTACGAGCTGGCGCTGCGATCGTTGCGGCGGCTGCGTCGAGTCCTGCACCGCGCCAGTTACGGTCCGTCAACCGGTGAGGCGTTGCATACCCTCGCTGGGCAGTTGACCGAACACCTTGGTTGGCTGGCTTTCGACGCTGGGCGGCCTGCCGAGGCCCGGTACTGTTGGCTCGAAGCACTACACGCGGCGCGGCAAGTCGGTGACGATCGGGTGTCGGTCGTCGTCCTGGGTTCGATGTCGCAGCAGGCCAGCGAGCTGGGGCGGCCAACGGAGGCGATCGAGGCTGCCCAGGCTGCGCAGCAGGCCGCGAAACAGTGGGGGACTCCACGGCTGCACTCAGTACTGCTGGCGTGGGAGGCGCTCGGTCATGCCCAAGATGGGGACGAGCGGGCCAGCGGCCAGGCATTGAACCGGGCCGGGACGCTACTCGGTGCTGGACGACGCGACGAGGACCCGCCCTGGCTCGTCTGGTGGGACGAAGCCGACCTCGCCTGGCACGCGATGCGCGCTGCGCAGAACCTGGGAAAGCTGCCACTGGCGGAACGCTGCAGCCGCGACGCCCTCGCCACGGTCCGTCCCGAGTATCAGCGCAACCGTGCCCTGTACCTGGCGTGTCGCGCCGAGGTGCTGGTCGGGCAGCGGAGCATTGAGGAAGCCGTATCGACAGCCGTGCAGGCCATCGTGGGTGCGGGCGAGGTCAACTCCGCCCGGATCGACGCCCGCATCAACACAGTCCGAGCAGAGCTCGCCCGATACTCGGATAAGCCGGAGGTTGCCGAGTTCCTGGACTGGTCCGCCACTGTGCTGGCAGCGCAAGCGAAGATGTCCACACAGCGGATCTGACCAGCACTACTCACCACGTAGACGGCGCGAGCGGATTGCTGCGCCGCGTCTCCAAGCTCGAGCCCGAAGGCCAACTCCCCCACGGTGATGGCGCTCAGGAGCGGAAGCCCGTCCGCATACCCGCCCAGCTCCAGGAACTCGAGATCAATCAACGCAGACGTGTCCAGTAAATAAGCCGACTGCACCGTCAGTACTCGATGCGGTCGTCACCGAAGATCAAGTCATCCGCCGCACGGTCGGCGTACCACTGCTCGACGTCGATCCGAGGCATCCCGCGGCGGAGCTCCTGGAGTTCGCCCAGCGTCAATCGCCGCTCCGGCTGCTTCAGGCCAGACCCGTGCGGTACCAGGTCGGCGACCGGCCTGCCGTTGCGGGTGACGATGAAGCTCTCCCCCGCCTCGACCCGACGCATGATCTCGGCATTGTCGTTGCGCAGCTGCCGCTGGCCGATCGTTTCGGGCACGTTGCAGAGTGTAGCTCTCTGTAGCAATGGTAGCGCTACAAGGCCACCGACTCGGCTTGAGGCTGCACGTACCTCTTCTCCGCGAGCCCTCGAGGACGATCAGCGCTTCGCGCGGGTGGCCTTGATCTGCTCGTAGCGGGCCAGTGCCTCCAGCCGTTCCTGCTGGTGGTCCACGATCCGCTCCGGGTATCCCGCGGGGAGGCCCCCGGGCGCGGCCCACGGCTGGTGCACCTGATTGCCGGCAATCCCGGCCAGTTCGGGGACGAAGCGACGCACGTAGTCGCCATCCGGGTCGAACCGCTCACCTTGGGTGATCGGGTTGAACACCCGGAAGTAGGGCGCGGCGTCGGTGCCGCTACCTGCCGTCCACTGCCATCCGTGCTGGTTGGAGGCGAGGTCGCCGTCCACGAGCAGCCGCATGAAGTGCCGCGCGCCCCACCACCACGGCAGGTGCAGATCCTTCGTCAGGAAGCTCGCGACGATCATGCGCACCCGGTTGTGCATCCAGGCCTGCGCGCGCAGCTGGCGCATCCCGGCGTCGACGATCGGATAGCCCGTGCGGCCCTCGCACCAGGCCGCGAACCTCTCCTGCGCGTCCCGCCCGGATGCGACGGGGAGCGCGTCGAACGCCCGGTCGTAGTTGCGGCGCGCTGAGTCCGGCCGGTGGTGCAGCACGTCGGCGTAGAACTCCCGCCAGGCGAGCTCCGTGCGGAAGGTCTCGGCCGCGGGCGACCGATGCGGCGCGAGGTCGACGAGCATCGTGCGCGGGTGGATGCTGCCGTACTTCAGGTACGGCGACATCCGCGACGTCCCGGGCCGGTCGGGCCGGTCGCGGGCGGCGTCGTAGCCGTCCACGGCGCCGTCGAGGAAAGCCGTCCAGCGGGCGAGCGCGGCCCGCTCCCCCGCCTCGGGCAGCTCAGCCTCCACGCGCTCGTCGCCGGGAATCTCGACCGCACCACCGCCCCCGTCACCCGGGTCCATCCAGGGGACGGTGCCCGCGTCGGTGTCCGCGGGCGCCCGCCAGCCGTGGCTCGCCCACGCCCGGCGGAACGGGGTGAAGACCGTGTACGGGTCGCCATCGGCCTTGCGGACCCGGCCGGGAGCCACCGCGTAGGGCGACCCCGTGCGGACGAGCTCACGACCGTCCGCGGCCAGTGCCCGCTCGACGGCCTCGTCGCGGCGCGTCCCGTAGGGCCCGAAGTCGGCGGCCACGTGGACCGTCGACGCCCCGATCCTCGCCGCCACCCGGGCCACCACCTCGGCCGGGTCGCCGCGGACGACGAGCAACCGCCCGCCGAGGGACTCATCCAGCGCGCGCAGGCATCGGTACAGGAACGTGCGCCGTGCCGGGCCGGACGGGTCGAGCAGCGCCGGGTCGAGCACGAACAGCGCGAGTGCCTG
This sequence comes from Pseudonocardia sp., assembly GCA_050701055.1. GTDB lineage: Bacteria > Actinomycetota > Actinomycetes > Mycobacteriales > Pseudonocardiaceae > Pseudonocardia. The sequence continues at coordinate 9,008 of JBOHEO010000151.1, forward strand.
CTCGGCGACCTCTACCGCGGCGAGGAAGGTGGGCTGGTCACGCACGCGGAGGTCGCGCCGCAGCCAGACGACAGCGGAATCGGGCATGGGCCGCGACGCTAGCCGCCCAGGTGCGTCGCCGCCCGGGCGGCTGTCAGCGGTCGGTCATCAGCGCGTACGGGCGTTCGGTGGGGCCGACGTAGAGCTGGCGCGGCCGGCCGATCTTGTTCTGCGGGTCGTCCATCATCTCCCGCCAGTGCGCGATCCAGCCCGGGAGCCGGCCGAGCGCGAACAGCACCGTGAACATCTTCGTGGGGAAGCCCATCGCCCGGTAGATCACCCCGGTGTAGAAGTCGACGTTCGGGTAGAGCTTGCGCTCGATGAAGTAGTCGTCGGCGAGCGCCCGCTCTTCGAGGGCCTTCGCGACGTCGAGCAGCGGGTCGGTGACGCCGAGCTTCTTGAGCACCTCGTCGGCGCTCTGCTTGACGATCGCGGCGCGGGGGTCGTAGTTCTTGTAGACCCGGTGGCCGAAGCCCATCAGGCGGACACCCTTCTCCTTCCGCTTGACCCGCTCGATGAACCGGTCGACGTTGCCCTCATCGACCTCCCGAATCCGCGTCAGCATCTCCAGCACCGCCTGGTTGGCGCCGCCGTGCAGGGGCCCGAAGAGCGCATTGACCCCGGCGGAGATGCTGGCGAACAGGTTGGCGTGCGAGGAGCCGACCAGCCGCACCGTCGACGTCGAGCAGTTCTGCTCATGGTCGGCATGCAGGATGAGCAGCACCTCGAGCGCGCGGGCGAGGTCCGGGTCGATGTCGTAGGGCTCGGCCGGGAGCCCGAACGTCATCCGCATGAAGTTCTCGACCAGGCCGAGCGAGTTGTCCGGGTAGAGGAACGGCTGGCCGATGGACTTCTTGTAGGCGTACGCGGCGATCGTGGGCACCTTGGCCAGCAGCCGGATCGTCGACAGCTCCACCGCGTCCTCGTCGAAGGGGTCGAGGCTGTCCTGGTAGAAGGTGGAGAGGGCGCTGACCGCGCTCGACAGCACCGGCATCGGGTGCGCGTCGCGCGGGAAGCCGTCGAAGAACCGCTTGAGGTCCTCGTGCAGCAGCGTGTGCCGGCTGATCTTGGTGGTGAATGCGTTCAGCTCGGATGCCGTGGGGAGCTCACCGTAGATCAACAGGTAGCTGGTCTCGAGGAACGTCGACTTCTCGGCGAGCTGGTCGATCGGGTAGCCGCGGTAGCGCAGGATCCCGGCGTCACCGTCGATGTAGGTGATACCGGACGCGCACGCCGCGGTGTTGCCGAAGCCGGGATCGAAGGCGACCATCCCGGTCTCCGGCAGCAGCTTGGCGACGTTGACGGCATCCGCGCCCTCGCTCGCTACGTTGATCTTCATCGGGTGCTCGCCACCGGGGTAGGTCAGGGCGGCGGTCTCGGTCGCTGGCTCGTCAGCCATGTGGAGGTTCCCTCTCACACTCGTATGGGCCTGTGGTTGGGCACAACGCTAGCTGGCGATCCTTGGTCGCTAGAACCGTCCTGGGGCGCCGCGGGCGACCCAGGCCTCCAGCCGGCGCAGACCCTCCGCGACGTCACCGGTCGCGCCGGCGCAGCACAGCCGGATCCAGCGGGCGCCGTCGACCGGATCGAAGTCGATCCCGGGAGCCACCGCGACACCCGTCTCGGCGAGCAGCCGGTAGGTCAGCGCCATGGAATCCGCCGCAAGGTGTGACACGTCGGCGTAGACGTAGAAGGCCCCGTCCGCCGGCGCCAGGCGCCCGACCCCCAGCCGCGGCAGGCCCTCCAGCAACAGCGCGCGATTCACCGCATACCGCGCGACGTGGCCGTCCGCCTCGGCATAGCTCTCCTTGACGAAAGCGCCGAGCGCGGCCCGCTGCGGCAGCGCCGGCGGGCAGACGGTGAAGTTGCCGGCGAGGCAGTCCATCGCGCGCAGCAGCCGCGGCGGCACGAGCAGCCAGCCCAGCCGCCAGCCGGTCATGGAGAAGTACTTCGAGAACGAGTTGACGACGATCGCCTCGCGCGAGGTCGCCCACGCGCTCGACGTGGCGGGAGTGCCGGGATAGGAGATGCCGTGGTAGATCTCGTCGCTGACCAGCTGGACGCCGGTGTGCTCGCAGTGGGCAGCCAGCGCCTGCAACTCGCCGGGGTGCAGCACCGTGCCCGTCGGGTTCGCCGGGCTGGCGACGACGAGACCCTTCACCGGCTCGTCGAGTGCCTCGAGCATCGCGACGGTCGGCTGGTAGCGGTTCTCCGGCCCGCACACCAGCTCGACGACCTCGCAACCCAGGGCCGCGAGGATGTTGCGGTAACAGGGATAACCGGGTCGGGCCATCGCCACCCGGTCGCCGGCGTCGAACGCGGCGAGGAACGCGAGCAGGAAACCCCCGGACGAGCCGGTGGTCACCACGACCTGCTCCGCCGCGACGTCGAGCCCGTATCTGCGGCCGTAGTGACCGGCGATCGCGGCCCGCAGCTCGGGAATGCCCAGCGCGACCGTGTAGCCGAGGACGTCGCGCTCCAGCGCCACCGCGGCCGCCGCACGTACCGCCGCGGGCGCCGGCGTGGACGGCTGCCCGGCCGAGAGGTTGACCAGGTCGCCGTGGGTGCGCTGGCGCTCACCGGCGGCGGCCCAGACGTCCATGACATGAAACGGGGGAATGGTCGCGCGGTGGGCCACGGAAAGGGGTGGCACGGCTGTTCGTCCGAACACCCGGCGAGCGTAGGCGCATCACCGACAGGTCATCGTGGGCGCGGCGTCCATGGGCGTCCCGGGGTGGGTGCGGCGATCCGGTTCGATTGTCACGCAGTGGGACACGCAAGACTGGTGAACCGCCCCGGGTTTCGTGGAGGTTCTGAACCCACGAGAAGGTGGATCAGTGCCAGCTCCCCGGAAGTACCTCAGTGAGTTGCGTGAGCGTGCGCAGTGGATGGTCGCGGAGGCGATGACGGAGGATCCGTCGTTGTTGCTCAACGCTGTGGTGAATCGGATCGGTCCGCGGGTCGGGGTCGTGCCCGACACGTTGCGGGGCTGGATCAAGCAGTCGCGTATCGACACCGGTCAGGCGTCCGGGATCACGACCGGTGATACCGCGGAGGTCAAGGTGTTGCGGGCCGGGGTCGGGGAGCTCCGCCGGGCCAACGAGATCCTCGTGGCGGCGTCGAGTTTCTTCGCGCGGGCGCTGGACCCGCGGCTGCGGTGGTGACCGTGTTCATCGATGGTCACCGTGAGGGGTTCGGGGTTGAGCGGATCTGCCGGGTGCTCACCGAGCACGGCGCCACGATCGCCCCGAGCACCTACGACGCCGCCCGCGACCGGGCCCCGTCGGCGCGCGCGAGCGGTGATGAGCGGGTGCGCATCGAGGTCAGGCGGGTGCACGCCCTGTCGGGTGGCCGCTACGGCGCCCGGAAGGTCTATGCCGCGGTGACCCCCGCCGCCGCGAGCACCACCACCGAGACCGCGTGACGAGCGAACACAGCAAATATCGTTACAGCCCCACCCGGCCACCCGGCCCCTGCCCCGACCACCCCCGCTGCACCATCCAGCGCTGCGAGCGCTGGCCGTGCCACCACACCTTCCACATCCCGCCACGACGCCGCGGCCAACCCCGCCGCTACTGCTCCCCAACCTGCCGGGTCGCTGAGCAACACAGGCCCCGCATGTGATCATCCGAGTGCCATCACGACCGACTCACCATCAAGAGGAGGAAAGCCCCGACACCCCCTTGACATCTATAGAAGCGTCACCACCGCTTCCACCCGGAGGAGCCAGGAGATCCCCGGCACCCCTGAACTCCGGATTTCGAGCCCAAAATCCAAGGTGGTAACCAAAACGTGACTAAAATGCGCCTGTGTGCGTGACACCGCCGCACTGTGCCCATCCTCGGCGAAAGCTGACCATGATCAACCCGTCCCTTCTATCGCGCCAGGAAACCCCGCACCACTGAAGGCCGATTTTTCGACCGATTTTGGACACCAGCCCAGCGAACCGTGACCAGGCTGTGACCACAGTCCACCCCGCCGCGCGCCGCGCGCGTGGGCTACGGTCGCCGACCGGCGCACACCCCGCGTAGCACCCGTGACCAGGTTGATTGACGTTGGATCTCTACATGTCGGGCGATGCGCGCACCGCCGCAAAGGCCCGGTGAACTGCGGAAACGCCGCCGCCATACGGCACGCTGACTGACCGGCTGGTGGCCCGGTCAGTGGCCCGGTCAGTGGCCCGCTGACCGGCGGGGCGAGTAGGACAGTCGGGTCACGCGTTCACGGCTTCGCGCTCCGCTCAAACGAGTGAGCTCCGCCGTGATCGCCGATGCGGATGCATGGCTCGGCGTCGTGGTCACCATCGACCGCGTGGAAAGGGCAGTGCTCGTGGATTGCGAGTTCCCGGAGATCGGTGTTGTCCCAGCGTAGCCACCAGGCATCGTCTCCAGCTGCTGAGCAAGGGCGCAATGCGGGCCATCGTGGTGTGACTCGAACTCGCACCGTAGTTCCCGCTGCAACTGGTGCGCACCGTCCGGTTGCGCGTCGAGGCGCTGATACTCGATGCCGGTCAACTTGACCATGGCCGAGCAGGCCACTCGCTGACTGCACATGAATGTACCTTCCGCTGCCTGGTGAGCTACGGTGCGTGACGATAGTCGCATGCCCAGGTACCGCCTGGGCAGTGCTCGCGGTGGTCAGCAGCTCATCTCCGGTCGACGTCACCCGTCGGAAACGGCTTGGTCGGCCCGCCTACCATGGTTGGGACCACGACCTTGCAACGGTGCCGCCGGGTTCGCTCCTGCCGTGGTCCGTGTTCAAACGACCTAGCCCTCTGGAAGGCAACCCATGCAGTCGGCAGAGATCAGTAGCCGTGCTCTTCGTTTCTTCGAGCAGCGGGGACACGCTGTGGTCCCGTCGGCATCGCTGATCGCAGACGACCCGACGCTGCTGCTGATCAACGCGGGCATGGCACCGTTCAAACCCTACTTCCTTGGCGAGGCCCCCGCCAATGCCACTTCTTTAAATGATCACTTGGGCTATGTGATCATCATGGTCACGTCGGGGACCGGGGGGCGAGCGGGTGCAGGACGATCTCATAGGTGACGGTCTGCACGGCGGGTGTGTCGGTGGG
>JBOHEO010000152.1:0-14105 GCA_050701055.1 Pseudonocardia sp.
CGCAGGGGCTGCTCGACTCACCGGACGCCAGGCAGCGCTCGCCGCGGCCGAAGCGGCGGTGCTCGCCGACCCGGCGTGCCGCTGCGTGCTCGCCGTCGTGGTCCGCGCCGATCGGGCCGGTCTCGACGGAATCGCCGCGCGCGCGGGCGTCCGCGCGGTGCACGCCGCCCCGGCCGGCGCCATCCCGATCGAGCTCGTCCTGGCGCCGCTGCTGCCCGAGCAGGTCGAGCGAGCGGACCCGCCGCCCGACGACGGACCGGTCCCGCCCGGCTGAGCAGCGGCGCGGATGCCACCGCGCGACGACGGACCGGCGGCCGGCCGGTGACGATCCGACGAACACTGCCCTGACCAGGGTGTTCGGGGGATGCCCTGGGTCGTCCCGGGGGAGATCCTGATGTTCGGACCGTTCCCGGCTGCCAGCGTGAGGACCATGACGACCATCGGTGGACCCGAGCCACACCCCGGGTCCGTCGCGCACTCGGCAGTCTCCACCGTCGCCGGGTGCGTCCTCGTCGCCGTGGTGCCGGTCGGCCTCCTGCACGTCGCCGGGTCCGCTGGGGGGCGAACCGCGGTCGACCCGATCCGGCACACGCTCAGTGACTACGTGGTCGCGCCCGGCGGATACGCGCTCCTCGGGCTGAGCGCGGTGGCCCTCGCCGTCGCGGGGTTGGTGGTGGCCGCCGCGCTGGCCCGGGCCGGTCTGCCCCGCCCGAGGCGCCCGGCCGTTCTCCTGGTGAGCTGGAGCGCCGCGCTGGTGGTCGTGGCCGTCTTCCCGACCAACGCACCGGGTACCACGCCCGATCTGGCCGCCACCCTGCACCGCTACGCGGGTGCCTGGGTGTTCGCCGCCCTGCCGTTGATTGGCTGGCTGATCGCGCGACGGGCCCGGGTGTCGGCGAGCTGGGCGGCGTCGGCCACCGGGTTGGCTTGGTGGTCCGGCGGCGCCGGGCTGCTCAGCTGCACCTTCCTGATCGCCCACCTGCCGGTGATCCTGGGCACACCGGCGTACGCCCTGCTCGGTGCGGTGGAGCGAATCCTGAACGCGGTCCTGATCGTGGTGCTGCTGGCGACGGCCCGGGCTGCCCGACGAGCCGCTGCCCACCAGCCGATCCCGCTGACCAGCTGCCGGGTCGGCATCGAGATCGCGGAGGCGGCGTGACCGGCGTGGCGATCGCGCTGGCCGTCGTGGGCGCGGTCTGCTTCGCCGGCGCCGCGGTCCTGCAGCACCGCGCTGTCGACGCGGTGACCGGCCCCGGCCCCGGCGACGCGCTGACCCTGCGCGGGTTGCGCTCCCTGGTGCGACGGCCGGGCTGGCTGGCCGGGTTCGCCCTCGCCGGCGGCGGGGCCGGGCTGCACGCCGCTGCCCTAGTGCTCGCGCCGCTGTCGGTGGTGCAGCCGATCGGGGTGCTTGCGGTGCCGTTCGCGGTGCTGCTGGTCGTGCAACGGACCCGGCGTCGACCGGCCGGCACCGTGCTCGCCGGAGTGGCGCTCAGCGTCACCGGGGTAGTGGCATTCGTGGCGGTCACTGCCCGCACCGCGGTGCACGCCCCCGTACCCGACGGCGCGACCCTGGTCGCCACCGCCTCGGCCACCGCCCTGGTGCTCGTGTTGGCCGTGATCGGGGCGCTGGGTTCGGGGTGGATGCGCAGCGTGGCCTGCGCGACGGCCGGCGCCGTCGCGTTCGGGCTGGTGTCGGCGCTGCTGCGGGCCCTGTCCCTGCACCTCGCCGACCAGCGGGTCACCGGCGGCTTTGCCGGGCCGGAGGTGATCGCCACCGCGACCGGGGTCGGCGTCGCGCTGCTGGTCGGCGGCTGGCTCGTGCAGCAGGGGTTCGCCGCCGGACCGCCGGAAGGGGTCATCGCCTGCCTGACCGTCGTCGACCCGATCGTCGCCGTCGTGCTGGGGGCGGTGCTGCTCGGCGAGGGCGCCGCGACGCCCGTCGACACCGCGCTTCTGCTGGCAGCCTGCACCGCGGCTGCCGTAACCGGCGTGCTCATGCTGACTCGCCACCAGGGGCGGGCGGGTCTGGCCGCTGCCCCCCGTTCCCGCCCCGGCCCGGATCGGGCGCCGCGCCGCCCGCTGCCGGTCCGGTGAACCCGACCCCTGCCGGCTCGAACCGAGAGGACCTCCCCGTGGACCCGCTGCGCATCATGATCGGCGCCGACACCTACCCCCCGGACGTCAACGGCGCCGCCCGGTTCGCCGAGCGGCTCGCCGCGGGCCTCGACGAGCGCGGGCACACCGTGCATGTCGTCGCGCCGTCGCCCGACGGGCCTTCCCGCGTGGAGCGGGACGGCCAGGTGACGGTGCACCGGATCCGCTCGCACCGCTATCCGCTGCACCCCGACTTCCGGGTCAGCCTGCCGTGGCATACCGCTGCGGCCACCGCCGACGTGTTGCGCGAGGTCGATCCGGACGTCGTCCACGTGCAGGCGCACTTCTCGGTCGGCCGCGGGCTCGCGGTGGCCGCGGAGCAGACGGGCCGGGCGCTGGTCGCCACCAATCATTTCATGCCGGAGAACCTGTACGGGCACGCCCGGGTGCCGGCCTGGCTGCAGGCGGCCGCGGCCTGGCTGGCGTGGCGCGACCTCTCCCGGGTGTACCGGCGTGCCGACGTGGTCACCGCGCCGACACCGCGGGCCGTGGAGCTGCTCGCCGTCTCGGTCGGGCTGCCCGATGCGCTGGCCGTGTCGTGCGGCATCGACACCGACCGCTACCGGGGCCTCGCGGGTGCCGACGGCGTGGTGCCGACCGTGCTGTTCGTCGGGCGGCTGGACCAGGAGAAGCGGGTGGGCGAGCTCCTGCGCGGGTTCGCCGCGCTGCCCGCGACGCTGCCCGCCGAACTCGAGATCATCGGCGACGGCACGTGTCGGGGCCACTGGACCGTCCTCGCCGACCGGCTCGGGCTCGGCGAGCGGGTTCGGTTCCGCGGGTTCGTGAGCGAGGACGACCTGCTGGCGGCGTACGGGCGGGCCGCCGTGTTCTGCATGCCGGGCGTCGCCGAGCTGCAGAGCCTGGCCACCCTCGAAGCGATGGCCGCGGGGACGCCGGTGGTCGCGGCCGACGCGATGGCCCTGCCGCACCTGGTGCGCCCCGGCCGCAACGGATGGCTCTACACCCCCGGTGCCGTCGCCGAGCTCACGGCCGGGCTGGCCTCGCTGCTCTCCGATGAGGTGCTGCGGCGTCGGATGGGCGCGGTGAGCCGCGAGATCGCCGCGAAGCACGCTGTCGGGGGCACGCTCGACCGGTTCGAGATGATCTATCGCCGGGTGCTGGCCCAGCAGGAGACGCCGGCGACCGCAGCCGCGGGTTGAGTCGACACATCGGCACCGAGGCCCCGCTTGGGATCCCGGACGTCAGCGCTGTGCGTTCGGGGGTGTCGGATCGGCGGCGGCCGCGGCCCGCGCGGCGCGCAGCTCGCGCTCGCGGACGGCGTGCACGTCGGTGCTCGCGTCGTAGCGCCAGAACTCGCGCAGCCCCGCGGCCGTCGCCCCGACCCCGGCCACGCACAGCACCCCACCGCTGACGATCGCCGTGCGCACCGAGGTGGCGTCGGCCACCAGCCCGGCCCGCGCCTCGCCGCCGAGCGGGCCGAGTGAGTACGACAGCATCTCGATCCCGGCGAGCCGTCCACGGTGCGAGTCGGGGATCGTCTGGTTCCAGATGATGCCGCGGAACAGCCCGCTGATCATGTCGAACGCCCCGGCGAGGGTGAACATCAGCAGCACCAGCCACGCCCAGCTCGTCAACCCGGCGACCGCCACCGACGCACCCCACGCCCCCGCCGCCAGCACCACCGCCCGGCCCTGCCGGTGCACCCGCGCGGTCCAGCCGCTCGTCGCCGTGGCCAGCAGTGACCCGACCACTCCCGCGGAGTACAGCAGGCCCAGCAGCGCGGGCTGGTCGAGCACGTCGAGCGCCAGCGCCGGGAACAGCACCATCGGCATGGCCAGGAACATTGCCACCATGTCGACGACGTAGGTGCCGAGCAGGTCACGGCGGCGCACGGCATAGACCACACCCTCGCCGATCTCGCGCAAGGTGCCTCCCGCTGCGACAACCGGTTCCAGCTGCGGGTATGGACGCAGGGCGACGAACAGTGCCGTGGCCCCGGTCATTCCGACCAGCGTCACCCCGAACGCCCACGGCGTACCCGCCCACACCAGGACCAGCCCGCCGATCGCGGGCCCGGCCAGGGCGCCCACCTGGGCACCCACCGAGGACAGCGCGACCGCGGCCGGGAGCTCCTCGTGCGCCACCACCCGTGGCGTCAGCGCCTCCAGGCTGGGCCGTTGCAACGACTGCGCGACGATCAGCGCCACCCCGATCGCGTAGATCGCGATCACCGACGGCCGGGTGCTGAGCGCGTTCAGCAACAGCCCGGCCGTCCCCAGGATCTGCGCGAGCCCGGTGACCACGAGTACCCGTCGCCGGTCCAGCCGGTCGGCCAGCGCGCCGCCGTAGAGCCCGGCCGCCATCAGCGGCACGATCTGGATCAGGCCGAACAGCCCCACGGCGAAGTTCGAGCCGGTCAGCGCGTAGAGCTGGAAGGGAACCGCGACGTAGCTGACCATCACGCCCAGCCAGAACACGAACCCCGCCACGAACAGCAGCCGGAAGTCGCGCGAGGTGCGCAACGGGGTGAGGTCCAGCCGGAGCCCGGCCAGCCGGGCCCGCCAGCCGGTCGGGAGGGCGTCGGTGGGCACGAGCGAGGATTGTGCGCCGTGCTGGGCGGCCCGGGCGAGCGGGTTTCGGCCCGAGGCCGATCCGCGCCGGATCCTTCGCGCGGGTCTCGGGCGGTGGGCACGCCGTCCGACCGCCCGAGCTGTGGCTTCATCTTCGGTAGGGACAACGCCGTGACGACCGGGTAGCACCGATCGTCAACGACCTGGTCGTGCTCAGATCGCGTCAATCAAGGGGAAACCGTGTTCAGTTGATCTCCAGGAGCAACGATGTGCTCTTGATCGCCGTGGCGGCGCCGCCGCTATGACCGGTCCACCGCGGCAGCTATTGCGGAAGTGCGTCGGCGTCCCGGCGGGTTGATCAAGGAACGAAGCGCGGGAGAAGGGCCAACGTTCTGCGGAGTACAGCGACGACGAAGTGCGGAAGAGGGGATCGACGTTCTGCGGAGTACAGCGAGTTCGTCGCTGGGATCGTGCTGCACACCGGTACCCGACGGCTGCCGTTCGGTGATCGCCTGGTTGCCCTGCCGGCAGCCGATCTCTGGACCTGAACGCTCAGCGGATGCTGCTCACCAACCGCCGCCAGTGTTGCTGTGCCGCGTCGTCCCACCGGCCGTGCAGGGTCTCGAACAGCTCCGCGGCCCGGGCGCCGGCCCACTGCTGGGGCAGCAGCTCGCCGGGGAGCTTCGGGTCGAGGAACGGGAACCGGCGCCAGGCGTGCACGAGGTGGATCTGGTGGGCCAGCACGTCGGTGGGGTCGGACGGTCCCGCGTCGGAGAACGTGACGAGAAAGTCCTCGTAGGCGGTCTTCACCCCGGCGAGGTCCCAGGCCTGTGCGACGAGTGCGGCCTGCTCGCCGATGGTGCCGAAGGTGCCGACGAAGGAGCTGGTGACGTCGGCCAGCTTCAGGTCGGCCACCACGCCGGTCACCTCGTCCTGCTTGGCCGGGTCGGGGGAGAGCCACACGCCGGGGGCGGGCGAGCCCAGCCCGGCCCACGCCAGGCGGGTGCGCAGTCGGTGCCGCAGCTGGCGGCGCGCCTCGGGCACGCTGATCAGCAGGACCAGCCAGCGGCCGTCCCACGGTGGTGCGGCGGCGCCGAAGCCGTAGATGCGGGCCGCGCCGTCGGAGAGCAACCGCCGGCCGGATTCGGTGAGTGACCAGCGGACCCGCCGCCCGGTCCGGTCGGACGTGAGCAGGCCCTCGGCCGCTGTGCGGGCCAGCGCCTGACGCGCGGACTTGGGCTCCACGCCGAGACCGTCGAGCACGTCGAGGAGCACTTTGGTCCACACCGGCTCGTTGTGCGGCAGCACGAACTCGCCGAGCACGGTGAGCAGCAGCGACCGCGCGCTGGTCGCACCGAGCTCACGGCGACGCGACAACGCCGGATGATCGATGGCGGGCTCGGCGGTGGACATGACGTTCGAGAGTACCGGGCGATCGGTCGGGGTTCATCACGCGGGAGCGCTCAGATGTCCAGGATGTCAGGGCCCGCGCGCCGCGCTGCCTCCAGCACACCGAAGAGCCCCTCCACCACCTGCTGCAGGCTGATCGACACGGTGACGGCGTCGACGGGCGTGCCGTCGGACCCCGAGACGAGGCGTCCCGGCACTCTCAGCCCGGGGATCCAGTCCAGGGGCGACAGGCCGTCGGCCTCGACCAGCAGCCGGTTCTCCCCGGTCACGAGATCGAGCTCGAACGCGCTGACGAAGGGGGCCTGGAACCCGAGCACCGTCCCGAGCCTCGCCGACACGGAGCCCGTCACGGGCAGCCGGCCACGCGTCGCCGCACCGGGCTCGGTCAGGTCGGAGACGAGCCACGGCCGCTGCGCGCGCCATCGGCCGTGCACGGCGATCCGCTGTTCGTTCCCACCGCTGTCGATCACCGTGATCTCGAGGGCCAGGGCGGGGTCTTCGGCTAGCTGAGCCGGCGCCGCAGCCGATGCCACGCTCGATACCACGCTGCCGCCAACCACCGAACCGAGGTGGACCAGCGGCTCCTCGTCGGTTGCGCCGCTTCCCCGGACATGGTCCCGGACGGCGCCGGTGCTTTTTTTGGGTGCAGTCCCTCCGCGGTCTCCCCGAGGCCCCCGTCGTCGTCGACGAGGACCGCCAGGGTGGTGTCGTCCTCGACCAGGGCCTCGGCATCGGCCCGGGAGCCGATCAGGTTGAGGACCAGGGCCCGGCCCGGGACGCCGGAGAGCAGCTCGGCCGTCTGACGCAGCAGTGCCGCGGGCAGGTGCGGGGCGTCCAGCCGCCCGACCCACCGCTCGGGCAGGTCCGCGGGCTCGTCCGGCCCGCCGGCCTCCTCCGCCGGCGCGGGTAGCGCCCGCAGCGCGCCGAGGGTACGCCGACGCGTCTCCGCGCCGTCCTCCTCGCTCCGGCAGGTCAGCAGGCGCTCGACGTCGGGACCGGGGAACGCCTCGTCGAGCGCGGCGCCGACGGATCGGGTGCCGGTCGTGACGTCGGCCAGCCAGCGGTGCAGGAGAACGAGGGCGACGGCCTGGTCCTCGTCGTCGGCGCAGTCGCCCTCCAGGGCCACGGTGAACCGCACCGTCGTGCCGACCGCGTCCCGGCGCGCGGACCGGATCCCGCTGAGGAAGGCCCACCACGACTGGCCCGAGGAGTGCAGAAGCAGCGTCGGCAGCTCGAAGCTCGTGTGCTCGCGGTAGGTGCGCCACCACGGCTCGTCGGGCTCGACGCCCAGGAAGCCGTAGTCGGCGGCGCGCGCCTCACCGCGGGTCTGCACGAAGATCAGCACAGGATCACCACTGACGGACGCGGTCGCCCGACTCGCGCCGCGCCAGGTCTTCCACGATCCGGGTGAGGGCCGCCACCCGCGCCGCCGCGCCAACCGCTTCCTGCTCGATGCCTGACGCGGCGTCCCGGCGCAGCTGGCGTTCCCCGTTGAGCACCAGCCAGATGTTGCGGAAGAACCCTTCCTTCCGGTCGGCGAATGCCCTGGCCTGCTCCGCCTCGGACTGCTTGCTCGTCGCGCTCTGCTCCTCGACCTGGTGTCGCGCCCCGACGAGATGGCGGCACAGCGCCCCCAGGACATCGTTGGCGCCCTTGATGAGCTGCCGGCCCGGCTGCCGCACGCCGTAGTGGGCGGTGAATGCCCACTGGCCCGGCTCCCGGGGATCGGGTGCCCAGTCCGCCCGCAGGATCTCCACGCAACCGATCGTGTCCACCGGGCAGTAGACGGTGCGCACGTGCGGCGCCTCCTGGGGGACGGCCTCGATCGTCTCCGCGTAGACCCGGCGGACCATCGCCAGCAGCTTCTCCGACTCGTCGCGCCGCCCACCGTTGTCGGCGAAGTACGACTCGCACTTCACGGGGCACAGCAGCAACAGTCCGGGCTCGTCGGGACGGAGGTTGCGCTCCTTGAGCCACTCGCGCACCGTGGCACCGACCTGGTCGGTGGTGAGGATCGTGGGGACCGCGCGCAGGTGGCTGGTGACCAGCGGTTCCATCAGGACGGCGGCGTCGATCGGGACGATCAGTACGCTGGACTGGCGCAGGAATCCCCGGCAGCGTTCCCAGTCGGCGTTGTGGTGATGCAGCCGCCGGTCCGGGTCGAGCCAGCCGCCGGGGTAGTCGAGCAGTTGCAGCTCGATGCCGGCGTCGGGCACCCCCGGGTCGAGCAGGAGATGGAAGGTGAAGTCGTCCTGGTTGCCGGCCAGCGTGCCCGGGGTGAACTCGCCGGCCAGCAGCGATCCGTCGAGCTCCCGGCGATGCTGGGCGATGCGCCGCTCGGTGGGGGTGCCCAGTGGTTTCATCGACACCGGCGTGCCCTGGAGCAGCTGCTGGCTGTCCCGCAGCAGGGCCGTGATGAGCGAGGTCTTGCCCACCCGCGACGGCCCGACCATCCCGATCCGGAACCGGAGCCTGCCGTCGTCGCTCATGCCTGCCTCCAGGGGGTGGCGGCCAGGCTCGCCAGGACCGCGGCGCGCGCCCGGACCACCCTGGCGACGCGGGCGTTCGCCGCGTCGATCTCACCGAACACACCGGACCAGATCTCGTCCCGATAGGACCGGGCCAGGCGGGCGAACTCCCGTTCGGAGTCTCCGGAACGGATGAGGGTGTCCTCGAACTGTTCGGCGGCGGCGTGCAGGACCAGCGCCGGCGTGACGCCCTCCATCAGCAGCAGAGCCTTCCTGGTGCGGTGCGCGGCCTGCTCGGCGGCCCGGATGATGTGGTGGTAGAGCGTCTCGACCCCGGCCTCGTCGACGGACACGGTGATCTGGGTCTCCAGCTCGCCGGTCCGCGGGTTCGGGAGCTCGAGGGCGAGCCCGTCGAGCTCGGCCCGCACCCGGGGATGCAGCTGGGAGCGGTACTCGAGCCTGATGCCGAGCAGCGCCCGCACGGCCCCGCTCAGCCGGGGGCAGGGTTGGGAGGCGCCGTCGAGCAGATCGGCGAACCGGCGGATCGCCGCCTCGCCGTCCGACCCGTCGAGCAGCGTGCCGAGGTTCGACGCGAGGATCTCGCCGACCTGGCGCCACAGGGCGTTGATCCGGACGGAGAAGAAGTCGTCGATGCCCTCGAAACAGTTGCTGATCTCCACCCGCACCCGGTTGAGCTCGTCGCCAGCGTACCCGCCGCCGCCCTTGTCGACCCGCATGACCCGCAGGCCGTCCTCCTGCCAGGCCTGCTGCCCGACGCCGAGACCCGAGTTGATCCACTCCCGGGTCTTGTGGTAGGCGGCGTCGACCGCCGCCACGTAGCCGCTGTCCTCGACGGCGTTGCGCGCCTGCTGGCGCAGCTCGGTGACGAGGCCGACGAGCGCCCCCGCCAGGTCCTGACGCAGCCGCCGGGCCCGCAGGTCGAGGTCCTCCGCCGTGGTCCCGGTCGATCCCGGGACCGCGGACAGGGCGGTCCCGAGATCCTCGACCGCCACCCCGATCCGGCTCGCGACAGCGCGGAACTCGGCCCGGGTGCCGGCGAGCACGTCGGCGTCCATGATCGGCAGGCGGTCGGCGAGGTGGGTGAGCACCGGGTCGAGCACGCGCGCGGCCACGTCGGCCGGGTCGGCGGCGTCGGTCTCCAGCACGCGGAAGAACTGATCGGCGAGCCCGCTGTTGACCTGCCCGCGAATGTGGTCGCGCAGCGCCGTGACCAGCGGTGCCGGGGTGGCGCCGCGGTTGATGACGAGGAAGACGAAGTCGCGCTTGCCGACGAAGCCGCGCGCGGAGTCGATGAGGTCGAGCGCGCGGGCGTCCGCCTCACCCCAGTACGCCATGCCCTCCACCGGCCGCTTGACCAGCAGTACCACGTCGACCTCGTTCTGCAGGCCATTCACGTGGTGCTGGTCGGCACGGACCGCGACCTCGCCGAGCCCGGGGAGGTCGACGATGCCGAGGCGCTCGACCTGGACGTGCGGGAACGGGCACTCGATGCGGACGTCCCGGACGGCCAGGTACTGCCGCCGGATCGGGTCCGGGGCCTGCTCCTGCGCGTTGGTCGGGTAGGCGACGAACGGGCGCAGCTCCGCCAGCTCGACAATGCGCTCCTCGCCGGTCAGGTCGCGCTCGTAGGTGGGGAACGAGGCCTGCATGGCGCGGAGCCGGTTGAGCATCGTCACGTAGCTGGGGCGATCGGCTCGGCCCTCGACGGTGTCTGCATCCCGCCCGCCCGAGGGGTAGGCCCAGGTCCGGAACTCCGACGGGGTGGCCGGCAGTCCGGGCAGCCCCAGCTCGGCGTGGTAGGCCGCGATGATCTCGGCGACGAAGGTCTTGAACGAGTGCAGCGCCACGGTGGCGCGATGGTGGTCGGGGGAGTGGTGGATCCGGCTGCGCACCGCGGTCACCGGGAGCGCCTGCCCGGTGGGGATCTGTTCGTCGCCCAGCCCCGACATCGCCTGGAGCAGCGTGCTCTTGCCGACCCGGGCCTGGCCGCTGACCCCGATGTCGATCGTGGAGCGGGAGAACCGCGACTCCAGGACGCGCAGCAGCGCGACGGCCTCGGCAATGCCTTCCCGCAGTTCCTCGACCCGGAAGGCGGCGAGGCCGACCCGGAGCTCGTCGGGGGTGGTGGGGTGGCGGCGCAGCTCGTCGACCCCGACGGCCAGGTCGCCGAGCTGCTCGTCGAGGACGAGCCACCACCCGATGTCGGCGCGGATCCGCGGTAGCTGCCGGGTGCGTTCGGTCAGGATGGCGTGGACACGGTCGGCGATGTCGCCCAGCACTGCGACGTCCCCCTTGAGTTCGATGCCGTTACTGGAGCAGCACGGGTCGCGTGGGTCAAGGCTGATCGAGTGATCAGTCCAACCCGTACCAGGTAGACCATAGGGTGCCGTTAGGCTCACCGATCGTGCACGTCGACGAGCTGCTGGACACCGATCGCGAGCACGTCTGGCACCCCTATGCGCCGATGCCGGCGCACGTCCCCCCGCTGGTCGTCGAGTCGGCGGCTGGAGTGCGGCTGCGGCTGGCCGACGGGACCGAGCTCGTCGACGCCATGTCGTCGTGGTGGGCCGCGATCCACGGCTACCGCCACCCCGTGCTCGACACCGCGGTGCGCGACCAGCTCGCCGTGATGAGCCATGTCATGTTCGGCGGGCTGACCCACGGCCCGGCGGTCGACCTGGCGCGGTTGTTGGTGGAGATCACCCCGGAGCCGTTGCGGCACGTCTTCCTGGCCGACTCGGGTTCGGTCTCGGTCGAGGTCGCGATCAAGATGTGCCTCCAGTACCAGCGCTCGCGCGGCCGGCCGGGCCGCCACCGGCTGCTGACCTGGCGCGGTGGCTACCACGGCGACACGTTCGGCGCGATGAGCGTCTGCGATCCCGACGGCGGCATGCACGGGTTGTGGCGCGAGGTGCTGCCGCAGCAGGTGTTTGCGAGCGCCCCGCCGCGGGTTTTCGAGACCGCATACGTCGCGGAGCTGGCCGAGCTCATCGAGACCCATGCCGGCGAGCTCGCCGCGGTGATCGTCGAACCGGTCGTGCAGGGCGCCGGCGGAATGCGTTTCCACGACCCACGCTACCTGCACGTGCTGCGTGAGCTGTGCCTGACCCACGACGTGCTGCTCGTGTTCGACGAGATCGCCGCCGGGTTCGGCCGCACCGGGGAGCTGTTCGCCGCTGACCACGCGGGGATCGGCCCGGATGTGATGTGCGTCGGCAAGGCCCTCACCGGTGGCTACCTGTCGATGGCGGCGGCGCTGTGCACGCCCGAGGTGGCCCGCGGGATCAGCGACGGTGCGGCCGGGGTGCTCATGCACGGGCCGACGTTCATGGGCAACCCGCTGGCCGCGGCCACCGCGCTCGCCTCGGTCCGGCTGCTGCTGGGCCGGGACTGGCGGGCTGAGGTGCGCGGCATTGAGGCCGCGTTTCGGACCGGGCTGGCGTCCGCCTGCGGGCTGCCCGGAGTGGTCGACGTCCGCGTGCTCGGCGCGATCGGGGTGGTGCAGCTCGACCACCCGGTGGACCTGGCCGCGGCGACGGCGGCGGCGGTCGACGCCGGGGTGTGGCTGCGGCCGTTCCGCGACCTCGTCTACGCGATGCCGCCCTACATCTGCACCGCCGAGGACCTGGCCGCGATCACCGCGGCGATGTGTGCGGCCGCCGCGGCCGGGTGAGCGCGAACCCCACCCACGAGGTCAGGACCAGCAGAGCCACCAGCAGCTGGGTGGCCACGAGATGCTGCTCGGGGTAGATCACGCCGGTGAGGTAGGTGTCGATGAACCCGCGGGACAGGCCCTGTTCACCGGCCAGCCGGCGGGCCTGGTCCTCCCATGCGGTGAGCGGGCATGCCACCCCGAGCGTGACGCTCACGGCGCCCCACCCGGCCGCGGCGAGATGCGCCACGATCAGCCGCCGGTACCGCCACGCCAGGAACCCGCCGAGTGCGAGGTAGACGAGGAACCCGAAGTGGACCACCATCACCAGGTCGGCGAGAAACCGGTAAGCCACCGGCACAGGATCTCATGCGCCGCCAGCGGCGGCTGTGGACCGGCCCGCCCCGGGGCGGGCCGGTCTGTCGGCTCAGAGCGTGCGAACGGCCTGGGCCTGCGGGCCCTTGGTCCCCTGGCCGATCTCGAACTCGACGCGCTGGTTCTCGTCCAGGCTGCGGAAGCCGTTGGACTGAATCTCCGAGTAGTGCACGAAGACGTCGTTCCCACCACCGTCGGGGGTGATGAAACCGAAGCCCTTCTCGGAGTTGAACCACTTGACCGTACCTTGGGGCATGTCCATCTCCTCGATACGCCGGTGCCCGCAACGGATGGCGGGACAGCACCGGGCGTCGGGATCGAACCACGGGTGTGCATGCCAGCGCCACCCAGGAACCAACCCCAGCCGGGGGATGTTGCGCATGTCGCGCCCTCGCGCGTCCGTCCGGGATCATGTCCTGGCGGCTCAGGCGCTGCGCAGCGGCTCGATCGCGTCGAGGACGCCGACCAGCCTGTCCTTCTCGACCTCGATACAGTATCTTGCCACCCGAGGTTGGCTGGCTATGGTGGCTTCCGGCGCGCAGGAACGCCACCGGTCCGCGGAAAGGGCTGCAAGCCCACCTGGAACACCTGCTCCACGCCTGACAGACGCCTCTTCTCGCCCGGCGTGCGGATCCCCGGGACCCGA
This sequence comes from Pseudonocardia sp., assembly GCA_050701055.1. GTDB lineage: Bacteria > Actinomycetota > Actinomycetes > Mycobacteriales > Pseudonocardiaceae > Pseudonocardia. The sequence continues at coordinate 13,258 of JBOHEO010000152.1, forward strand.
GAGGAGACCCGTCATGGTTGACCGCACCCTGCCCGCCCGTCCCGATCTGCGCTTCCTCAAGGACGAGGCGAAGCGGCGGAGGAAGGCGGGGGAGTTCAGCTCGCTTGGACGGGCCCAGTTTGCGATCGCCAGGGAGCACCGCTTCCGATCGTGGCCGGCGCTGTCCACCTTCATCCAGACCCGCCGGCTCGACGTCGCCGGTCGGGCAGCCGCTCTCGTCCGGGCGGCGTGCAGCAGCGACGTCGCCGCGGCGCGCACCTTGCTCGCCGCCGAGCCTGAGCTGGCCGGGTACGACCTGGCCACAGCATGCGTCGCCGGCGACCCGGGTGCCGTGGCCAAGATCCTCTCCGCGCGGCCCGGCGCGGCCACCGCGGCAACCGGGCCGGACGGCATTCCGCCGATCCTCTACGCTGCCTTCTCCCGGCTGCTGCGGGCCGAACCGGAACGGGCGCCGGGGATCCGCGAGGTCGTCCGCCGGCTGCTCGCCGCGGGCGCCGATCCGAACACCACTGCCGGTGATCGCGAGGAGGCCCCGCCGATCTACGGCGTCGCCGGCGTCCTCAACGATCCCGAGCTGACCCGGATGTTGCTCGAGGCGGGCGCCGATCCCGACGAGGGCCTGCCGGCGCCTGATCCGGCCGACGCGCTGGCGCCGGACCGGCCGTGGGGCAACGAGTCGCTCTATCACGCGGCCGAGTTCCCGGATCCGACCTGCGTGGAGCTGCTGCTCGCGGCCGGGCCGCATCCGATCCGGGTGTCGTACTGCATCCGTCGCGCCCTCGATTTCGACAATCCACCGATGATCGAGGCGTTCCTGCGCCATGGCGTCGATCCCGACCTGACGCCGT
>JBOHEO010000153.1:0-14036 GCA_050701055.1 Pseudonocardia sp.
GCGGGGCACGCCGTGGCGGGCCGACCTGGTCGGCGGGGCCGTCGCGATCGTGCTCGCCGTGCTCGCCGGCCCGGCAGCGGCGATCGCGCTGTCGGCGTGCTCCGTCCTCATCTACTACGCCGTGATCAACCTCGCGGCGCTGCGGCTCCCGCCGGCCGACCGCCGCTGGCCGCCCTGGACCGCCTGGCTGGGCCTGCTGCTCTGCGTCGTCCTGGCCGTCCTGCTCCCGGTACAGCAGGTCCTCGTCACGGCGATCGCCCTGGTGACCGGTTGGACAGCCTGCACAGCCCTGTCCCACCGCCCCTGACCGCGAGTTGCGCATTCCGGCACGGCGAGTCGCGCATTCCGGTACGGCGAGTCGCGCATTCCGGTACGGCGAGTCGCGCATTCCGGTACGGCGAGTCGCGCACATCAGCACGGCGAGTCGTGCATTCCAGCTCGTCCGCCGCGCCGCACCGTGGGCGCCGGTACCGTGCCCGGCGTGAACCTCCTGACGAGCCCGCTGCACAACCGGCACATCGCGCTCGAGGCAAAGCTCGGTGCGTTCGGTGGCTGGTCGATGCCGCTGTCCTATCCAGCCGGTACGGTGGCCGAGCACACGAGCGTGCGCGAGGTCGTCGGGATCTTCGACGTCAGTCATCTCGGCAAGCTGTGGATCACCGGGCCGGGCGCGGTGGCGTTCGTCGACCGCTGCCTCACCGCCGACCTGGCCAAGATCCGCCCCGGCCACGCGCAGTACACCCTGTGCTGCGCCGCGGACGGCGGCGTCGTCGACGACCTCATCCTCTACCTGATCAGTCCGGACGAGGTGTTCGCCGTGCCCAACGCGGCCAATGCGGCGGAGGTGGCCCGGCTGCTCCGCGCCGCCGCACCCGAGGGCGTTGCGGTGATCGACCGGCACGCCGAGCTGGCCGTCATCGCCGTGCAGGGCCCGAGGTCGCCCGAGGTGCTCACCACCGTGCTCCCGGGCGTCCCCGACCTGGACTACATGGCCTTCGCCGACGTCGCGGAAACCCGGGTCTGCCGCACCGGCTACACCGGCGAACGTGGGTATGAGCTGCTCGTGCCCACTGCCATCGCTGCGGACGTCTGGGACGCGCTGCTGGCGGCCGCCGAACCGCTCGGTGGCCGACCCTGCGGGCTGGGCGCGCGCGACACCCTCCGCACCGAGATGGGCTACCCGCTGCACGGCCAGGACCTGACGGCCGACATCACCCCCGTGCAGGCCGGCAGCGGGTGGGCCGTCGGCTGGTCCAAGCCGCAGTTCTGGGGCCGCGCGGCGCTCCTGGCCGAGAAGGAGGCCGGCCCGGCGCGACGGTTGCGCGGGTTGCGAGCGAGCGGGCGTGGGGTGCCGCGTCCCAGGATGGACGTCCTCGATGTCGACGGCAACCTGATCGGCGTGACCACCTCCGGCACCTTCTCCCCGACCCTGCGCACGGGCATAGCGCTGGCGCTGCTCGACGCGACTGTCGGGCCGGGGGCCATGGTCGCCGTCGACGTCCGCGGGCGGCCCCTCGAATGTGCGGTCACGAGGCCGCCGTTCGTGCCGTCGCACGTGCGCTGAGAGTCGCCTCGACGCGTTACCGTCTCCTCTATGAGTGCGCAGTTCGCCCGGAGCCCCCACCCCGCGCCGACGCCGGCCGGCCGGCTCGCGGAGATCCTGGCCGAACCCGGGTTCGGTCGCCATTTCACCGACCACATGGCGACCATCCGGTGGCGCGTCGGCGAGGGCTGGCGCGATCCCGCGGTGGTGCCCTACGGCCCGCTGTCGTTGGACCCCGCGTCGATGGTGCTGCACTACGGGCAGGAGATCTTCGAGGGGATCAAGGCCTACCAGCAGCCGGACGGCTCGGTGGCGTCGTTCCGGCCGGACGCGAACGCCGCGCGGTTTCGCTCGTCGGCGAGCCGGCTCGCGATGGCCGAGCTGCCCGACGAGCTGTTCCTCGCGTCGCTCTCGGAGCTGCTGGACGTGGATCGGGCGTGGATACCCGCGGCCGGCGGGGAGGATTCGCTGTACCTGCGGCCGTTCATGATCGCTACCGAGGTGGGGCTCGGAGTGCGGCCGGCGTCGGAGTACCTCTACGTCCTCATCGCCTCACCCGCCGGGGCGTACTTCCCGAGCGGGGTCAAACCGGTCGACGTGTGGCTGTGCACGGATTACACGCGCGCCGCGGTCGGCGGCACCGGTACCGCCAAGTGCGGGGGCAACTACGCCGCATCCCTGCTCCCACAGGCCCAGGCCATCGAGCAGGGCTGTGCTCAGGTCGCCTACCTCGACGCCGCCGAGCGGAGATGGGTCGAGGAGATGGGCGGGATGAACCTGTTCTTCGTGTTCGGTTCCGGGGACGCGATCGAGGTCGTCACGCCCGAGTTGTCGGGAAGCATCCTGCCCGGGATCACCCGCGACTCGCTGCTCGTGCTGGCCAAGGAGCTGGGCTGCCAGGTCACCGAACGGAGGATCTCGGCGCAGGAGTGGCTCGACGGCGCCGCCGACGGCCGGATCAGCGAGGTGTTCGCCTGCGGCACCGCGGCGGTGATCACTCCGATCGGCCGGGTGAAGCACAACGACGGACAGGTGGTGGTGGCCGATGGTGAGCCGGGCCCGGTGACGTCGCGGCTGCGGAGGCTGCTCACCGACATCCAGCGCGGCACGACCGCGGACACCCACTCCTGGATGCACACCCTGCTGCCCCTGCCTGACCCCGTTCCGAACCTGGGGTGGTAACGGCACGCTCATCGGGCAGGTTCCTTCGTCGGACTCGCCCGGGCGGCCGGGCTCCGGTCAGGTTGTTGCCAGGATCACCAGAGCCGTCGTGGCGGAGAGCTCGCCGGCCGCACCCAGGACGTCGCCGGTCATCCCGCCGAACCGGCGGCTGGTGTGCGCTGACAGGCCCAGCACCACCGCGGCCGCGATCAGCACCGCCAGCGGGCCCTGCCACGGCCGGCCCGGAGCCCCTGCCGCACCCGCCCCAGCCAGCGCGGACCACCATGCCGGCGCCACCCACCACGGTTGCGAGCCCGCGACCGTCGCGCCCAACCCGCCCGGGCGGGCTGCGGCGACCCCGCGCCGGCAGCACCAGGCGAACCCGGCCCGGCCGGTGGCGGCGGAAAGCCCCACCGCAACGAGCAACACCCCCGGTGACTCCCGCTCCACGAGCGACGCCAGCGCGCCGGCCTGTATCCCGAGGGTCACGACCAGTGTGATCACGGCAAACGGTCCGGTGCTCCCGTCGCGCATCACGGCCAGCGCCCGTTCCGGCGGGCCGTAGCAGCCCAGGCCGTCCGCGGTGTCGGCGAGCCCGTCGAGGTGCATGCCGCGGGTGGCCAGCGCGAGGAATCCGATGGTCAGCAAGCCGGCGACCAGCGGTGGAACGCCAGCTGCGGCGAATGCCAGCAGGAGGCCCCCGGCCACCGCGCCCAGCAGCGCACCGACGAGCGGCGCCCATCGGATCGCCGCCGCCGCCGTCTGCGGGTCGGGCGTCGCGCCATCGCGGACCGCGCGTACCGGCAGCACCGTGAGCCAGCTCAGCGCCAGTGCCAGACCACGCACCCGATCAGTGGGCCCGAGCGATGCCGCTGTCCGCCGCGGTCGCGGTCTCGGCGAGCAGCCGCGCGGCCATCTGCAGCAACGGGACGACGGCCAGGGCGCCGGTGCCGTCGCCGAGTCGTACGTCGAGGTCCAGTACCGGCGTCAGCTTGAGGTGCGTGGTGACGAGCGTCATCGCGGGTTCGGGCGAGCGCTGCGCGAGCAGCCACCAGTCACGCGCGCGGGGGGCGAGCTCGTCGGCGATCATCGCCGCCGCGCCGACGACCAGACCGTCGAGCAGCACCGGTGTGCGGCGCAGCGCGGCCTGCACGAGGAAGCCGGCGAGCACGGCCAGGTCGGCGCCACCGGCCACCCGGAGCAGGTCGAGCGGTTCGCGGGTGTGCGGGCGGGTCCGGCGCAGCGCGTCGCGCACGGCGACGGCCTTGCGCATCCAGCCGGCGTCGTCGATCCCGCTGCCCCGGCCGATGACGGACACCGGCTCGGCCCCGGTGAGGGCCGCGACCAGCACCGATGCCGGAGTGGTGGCCCCGACCCCGAACGAGGCCGGGATGAGGAGGTCCGCGCCGGCGTCGACCTCCTCGTCGGCCAGCGTCCGACCGATGGTGATCGCTCGCTCGACCTCGTCGCCGGTCAGCGCGTCCTCGCGGTCGATCCGGCCGCTGCCGCGGCGGACCCGATACCGGTCGTCGGTGTCGCTGGATGTGCCGGTGATGTCGGGTGCGGCGGGCTCGTGATCAAGTGCGACGTCGACGATCCGCAGCGACGCGCCGACGACCGGCGCGATGACGGCCGCCGGCGCCGTGCGTTCCCGGGCCGCCGCCACCTGCCGCACCGTGACCGCGCCCGGGTAGGCCGACACGCCTGCCGCGGAGATCCCGTGGTCGGCGGCGATCGCAACCACCCGAGACCGCGACGGCGGGCGCGGCGGACAGGTGCTCTGCGCGGCCGCCAGCCAGCACCCCAGCTCGGCGAGGTGACCGAGGGCACCGGTCGGGACGGCGAGCTCGGTGTGCCGGGCCACGGCCGCGCGGCGGGCGTCGGCGTCCGGGGCGATGACGGGGGGGAGGTCCACGGGGCCTTCCTATCGCGCCGGGCCGGGGGTGGGTGGGGCGGGGCCCGGGGATCGGGCCGGTCTACTTCAACCGCAACGCCAGCCCCGCCACCACCAGCAGTACCTCGTCACACACCGCGGCCACCGCCGCGTTGGCCGCGCCGAGCTCGTCGCGGAACAGGCGCCCGGCCCGGGTCGCCGGCACCACCCCCAGCCCCACCTCGGCGGACACGAGCACCACGTGCCCCCGACACCCCGCCACCGCGGTCACCAGCTCGACCACCCGCCGGCCGACCACCGGCGGTACGGCGGGCTGCTCCCACGCGCCGGCGTCGTCGAGCACGCCGGTCAACCACGTCGAGAGGTCGTCGACCAGCAGCGGGGGATCCGACGGCCCGGTCGCGCGCAGCAGTGCGGCGACGTCCGGATCCTCCACGGTGGACCAGCCGGCGGGACGCCGCGCCCGGTGCGCCTCGATCCTGGCGTCCCACTCGGCATCGTCGGCGCGGCGACGGGCGGTGGCCAGGTAGCGCACCGGAGCGTCCGCGGCTAGCAGATCCTCGGCGTGGCGCGACTTTCCCGACCGGGTGCCGCCGAGGACCAGGGTGCGCCGGGCAACGGTCAGGGGTTGGCCCCCCGGGCGACCCGTGGCTTCGGGACGCGCAGCTTACGCGGCTGGCTCGCGCGGGTGAACGCGTACCACCCGATGCCCAGCCCGCCGATCTTCTCGTCCGGGAACTTCGCCCGGGCCCGCTTGGTGATCGATATCCCGAGCAGGGTGCCCTCGATGATCATCGAGAGGAGGATCGCGAAGCTGAACAGGCTCAGATACTGCTGGGCGGGCGGGTACGGCAGCAATACCGAGAGGAACACCAACACCGCCAGCGGCATGAACAAGCCCATCAGATGCGGGCGGGAGTCGACGACGTCACGCACGTAAGCCCGCACCGGGCCCCGGTCGCGCGGCATGAGGAACTTGTCGTCACCGGCGTTCATCCGCTCGCGGCGCACCGCGGCGGCGCGGCGGCGGTCGGACTTGTCCGGCCGGTTGGCCCGGGCGAGCCGGGTGGCCTCGCGCTGGGTGCGCGGCGGGGGCGGCGCTGGGCCGCGACGTTTGGTCTCCGCGTCGCGGCGCTTGGGCGTCGGGCGGCCCTTGCCGACACTGCGGTCGGGATCCTGGGTGGATTCGGGCGCGGCGGCGTCGGCACCGACGGCGGTCGGGGTGGAGCGGCGCAGGAACCTCACAGATGCAGGGTACGACCGATACGGTGCTCGGTGTGCGGGTGGTCGTGGCTCCGGACTCCTTCGGCGGGACGCTCAGCGCCACCGCCGCCGCCGAGGCGATCGCCCAGGGATGGCGCCGGGGTGCGCCCGGGGCCCGGTTGCGGCTGGTGCCCCTGGCCGACGGGGGCACCGGTTTCGCCGAGGTCCTGCACGCCGCGCTGGGCGGCAGCTGGCACGACCTGGTGGTCAGTGGCCCGTTCGGCGACGCGGTGCCCGCGCGGTGGTTGCAGGTGGGCGAGACCGCCTACGTGGAGTCGGCGGCGGCGTGTGGACTGCATCTCGTGTCCCGTGACCGGCGGGACGCCGCCGCCCGGCACGCGACCAGCCGCGGCGTCGGCGAGTTGATCCGCGCGGCGCGGGACGCCGGTGTGGCGGAGATCGTCGTCGGGCTCGGTGGGTCGGCCACCACCGACGGCGGAGCCGGGATGCTCGCCGCGCTCGGCGCGATCCCGGTCGACGGCGACGGTGTTCCGCTCGCCGACGGGGGTGCGGCGCTGGTGCGGTGTGTCCGGCTGGACGGTGATCCCGCACTGACCGGGGTGCGGCTGGTCGCGGCCGTCGACGTGGACAATCCCTTGCTGGGGCGCGCCGGCGCCGCGGCGGTCTTCGGCCCGCAGAAGGGCGTGGACGAGGCCGGAGTCGTCGAGCTCGACAATGCGCTGGCTCAGTTCGCCGAGGCGCTCGCTGCCGCGCTCGGTCGCGACGTCCGCGACGAACCCGGCGTCGGGGCGGCCGGTGGCCTCGGCGCGGCGCTGCTGGCGTGCGGGGCGCGGCGGGTGTCGGGTGCGGGGCTGGTCCGCGAGCTCGTCGGGTTGGACGCCGAGCTCGACCAGGCCGCGCTCGTCATCACCGGCGAGGGCAGCTTCGACTGGCAGTCGCTTCGCGGCAAGCTGGTCACCGGCGTGTCCGGGGCCGCGGCCGATCGCGGGCTGCCGTGCGTGGTGCTGGCCGGGCAGGTATCGGTGGGCCGGCGGGAAGCAGCTGCGGCCGGCGTCGCCGCCGCCTACTCCGTTGCCGATGACGCGGGCGGTGTGACGGCCTCGCTCGCCGACCCGGCCGGGACGCTCGCAGCGTTGGCGGAGCGGGTCGCGTCCCGGTGGTGCCGCTGACAGCTGGTCCGGGCCGCCATAGCGGTGTCTGTCCTACCGGGGGCCTACTATGGGGACAGGAACAGGATTGATCCGCCAGTTGTTGGGAGAGCCATGACCGTCGAGAACACCACTGAGACTGAGACGCACGCCGTCGAGATCACGGACGCGGCCGCCCTCAAGGCCCGCGCCCTTCTCGAGCAGGAGGGCCGCGACGATATGCACCTGCGCATCGCGGTGCAACCAGGCGGATGCGCAGGCCTGAAATATCAGCTCTTCTTCGACGACCGGTCGCTCGACGGCGACCTGTTCCGCGATTACCACGGCCTCAAGGTCGGGGTGGACCGGATGAGCGCGCCGTACCTCCAGGGCGCCGTCATCGACTTCGTCGATACCATCGAGAAGCAGGGTTTCACGATCGACAACCCCAACGCCGGCGGGTCCTGCGCGTGCGGCGACTCGTTCAACTGAGCCACCCGGGGTCGATCACCGACGAACCCCCGACCCGACCTCGGCTCTCGGGCGGGGGTTGTGTGGGTTCCGGTTCGAGTAGGGTTCCTGCTCGTGCCCATCGCCGTGACAGGGTCCATCGCGACCGATCACCTCATGCATTTCCCGGGTCGGTTCGCCGACCAGTTCATCGTCGACCAGCTCGACCGGATCTCCCTGAGTTTCCTGGTCGACGACCTGGTCATCCGGCCCGGCGGCGTCGCCGGCAACATCTCCTACGCGCTTGGCGTGCTCGGCCAGGCGCCGTTGCTGGTCGGTGCGGTCGGCGCCGACTTCGGCGAGTACCGCTCCCGGCTGGAGGCCAACGGGGTGGACTGTTCCGCGGTGCACGTCTGTGCGGACCTGCACACCGGCAGGTTCGTCTGCACCACTGACGACGACATGCGTCAGATCGCGTCGTTCTACCCCGGCGCGATGGGCCGGGCCGGCGAGATCTCGCTGGCCCCGCTGGTCGACCGCGGCCTCGACCTCGTGCTGATCGGCCCGAACGACCCGGCGGCGATGCAGCGCCACACCGCTGAGTGCCGGGAGCTCGGGGTGCCGTTCGCCGCCGATCCCTCCCAGCAACTCCCCTTCACCGACGGCCCGGCGATCCGCGCCCTCGTCGAGGGCGCGAAGTACCTGCTCACCAATGACTACGAGTGGGAGCTGTTGCTGAAGAAGACCGGCTGGACCGGGCCGCAGGTCGCCGAGCGGGTCGGGATCAGGATCACCACGCATGGTGAGAACGGCGTCGAGATCCACGGCGGCGACGGCGGTGTGATCAAGGTCGGGGTCGTCCCGGCGACCGCCACGGTCGATCCCACGGGGGTGGGCGACGCGTTCCGCGCGGGTTTCCTCACCGCCGTGGCCGGTGGCCTGGGCCTGGAACGCGCCGCGCAACTCGGCTCGCTGGTGGCGGTGCTGGTGCTGGAGACCGACGGCCCGCAGGAGTGGACGTTCGACCGCGAGCGTGATCTCGCGCGGCTGAGCGATGCCTACGGTCCGGACGCCGCCGCGGAGATCGCGCCGGTGCTGCCCGGCTGATCCGGCCGCGACTTACAGCTCCAGCTCCCACTCGCCCCACCGGTCGAGCGGCCTGAACCCCATCGCATCGTTGATCGAGACCATCCACGGGTTCGAGTCGGCGTTCCAGGTGTCGATCGCGCGTACCGCGGGGTGTCCGGCCCGCAGCAACGCCAGATTCGCGGTTTTGATCAGCATGCCGAGGCGGTGGCCACGGTGGGGCGGGTCGACGATCGTGTCGCTCTGCCACGCATGCCAGCCGGGTTCCACGCTGATGTTCATGTCGGTGAATGCGATGAGCCGGCCGGTCGCGTCCTCCTGGGCGGCGGTGGCTACCAGGACGCTTCCGCGAGCGCGCCGGGCGGCGTCGTTGTCGCGGATCCGCTGCGCATCGTAGTGCTCGGGACCCTGGTGCAGGTCGCCGATCGGGGCGTCCGTGGACATGCGCCTTCAGCCGGGCGACGTCGTCGAGGTGCTCCTCGGGTGTTCCGCCCGTCCATTGCACGAGTGAGTAGCCCGCCGCCGCGGCCCGGGCGTGCTCTCGTAGCCGGGCGAGTCCGGTCTCGTTCGGGACGGGCACGGTGAGCCGGCGGCGCTGGTTGGCCAGGACATGGGAAGCACCGGTGGCCGCAGCGAACGCCGCTCCCGGGCTGGTGCCGTCCAGGGGCTCCCGCACATGGCTGATCAGGCGGGAGCGTCCGCGCGCCCGGGCGAGATCGGCGACGTGCCCGAGCAGTGCGCGACCGATCCCGCCACGCCGGCACTCCGCTGCGACCACGAGCTCGACCCAGGCGTTGTCTAGGTTGTCCAGTGCCGGGAGCGTGAGCCCGACGGCGCCGACTACCACTCCGCCGACCCTGGCCAGCCAGGTTGACGCTTCCAGGCCTGGCCTGGGGTGGCGCAGCGCCACCCGGTGCTCGGCCCAGGTCGGCGGCGGATCGTCGGGCCGGTCGGCCACCTGTGCGGCGGTTTCCAGCACGAACCATTCCCGCAGCGCCGTCTCGTCGTCGGGCGCCACGGGCTCGATCATGAGTCGGGATCGGACCTGTGCCATGCCCCCATTCCGCCACGGGCGGACCGGTAGCCGCCACCGAGTTTCGCCACGTCCGGGTGGGTTGACGTGCACGACTTTGCCGTGCCGGGTCGGCGGACTCGCCGTGCCGGATTGCGGGACTCGCCGTGCCGGATCGGGCAACTCGCCGTGCCGGATTGCGCAACTCACCGTGCTGAAATGCGCAACTCGCGGGGAGGGGTCAGAGGCGGACGGGGTAGGCGGGTTCGGGGATCTCTGGCCTTATGCGCTGTTCGACGAAGATTCCGTGCCAGAGCAGGAACACCAGCAGGGTCCAGATTCGGCGGCTGTGGTCGATCGGGCCGGTGCGGTGGGCTTCGAGCATCCGTTGGACGGCTCCCAGGTCGACGAGGTGGTCGGCCTGGGAGTCGCGGACGATGTCGTGGGCCCAGCTGTACATCTCCTCGCGCAACCAGTGCCGGATCGGCACGGGAAAGCCGAGTTTGCGCCGGTGGAGTACATGGGCGGGGACGATCCCGTCGAGCGCGCGGCGCAACGCGTACTTCGTCGTCCCGGCTCTGCCGAACTCCTTGGGGATCTTCTCCGACAGCGGCAGATCCGACGCGACGGCGAACACCTCGGGGTCGAGGAACGGCACGCGCAGCTCGAGGGAGTTCGCCATCGTCACCTTGTCGGCCTTGACGAGGATGTCTCCGCGCAGCCAGGTGAACAGGTCGACGTGCTGCATCCGGGCCACCGGGTCCCACGCCGCCGACGACGCGTAGTGCGCCGCGGTGATGTCGGTGTGCGAACGGCGCGGGTCGTAGCGGCGCAGCACGCCGGAGAGCTGGTCGTCGCGGAAGATGCGCGCGTTGCCGTAGTACCGCTGCTCCAGGGGGAGCCCGCCGCGGCGCAGCAGGTCCTTGCCGCGCATACCCTCGGGCAACCGCGCCGACGCCCGCCCGAGCAGACTCCGCAGCGCCCCCGGCACCCGCTCGAACGGCGCCAGCGAGATCGGCTCGCGGTAGACCGTGTAACCGCCGAACAGCTCGTCGGCACCCTCGCCGGACAGCACCACCTTGACGTGCCGGCGGGCCTCGCGGGCGATGAACCACAGCGGCACCAGCGCGGGGTCGGCCACCGGGTCGTCGAGGTACCAGACGATCAGCGGCAGCGCGTCCATCATCTCGTCGGGCTTGACGGTTCGGACGACGTGCCGCACGCCGATCGCCGCGGCCGACTCCGCTGCGACGTCGACCTCGGAGTACCCCTCGCGTTCGAAGCCGGTGGTGAAGGTGATCAGGCCCGGGTTGTGTTCCTTGGCCAGCGCCGCGATGGCCGTGGAGTCGATCCCGCCGGACAGGAACGCGCCGACGGTGACGTCGGCTCGCATGTGCTTGGCGACGGAGTCGCGCAGCACATCGGCGATCCGGGCGTGCAGGGCGGGCGGGTCGGGGACGGTCACCGCGCGGAACTCGGGGACGAAGTAGCGTTCCTGCTCGATCTCGCCGCCCGGTCGCACGCTGACGTGCGTGCCCGACTCCACCCGCCGGACGGTCCGGTGCAGGGTGGCGGGCTCGGGCACGTACTGCAGGAGCAGGTAGTGCTGGAGCCCGGCGAGGTCGAGATCGGTGACCAGGTCGCCCAGGCCCAGGGCGGGGGCGAGCTCCAGCAGGCTCTTCTTCTCACTCGCGAACGCGACCCCGGCCGGGCCGGTGACGAAGAACAGGGGCTTGATCCCGAACGGGTCGCGGGCGCCGAAGAGCCGCCGCTCCCGGGCGTCCCAGATGAGGAACGCGAACATGCCCCGCAGGCGTCGCACGGCCCCGGCGCCCCAGTGGTGGTACGCCGCGACGATGGCCTCGGTGTCGCCCTCGGTGTCGAAGGTCGCGCCGTGCTCGGCGGTCAGCTCGGCGCGCAGCTCGAGATAATTGTAGATCTCTCCGTTGAACACGATGGTGTACCGCGTCGCGTCCTCGGGCGGCCCCCAATGCAGGGGCTGGTGCGAGCCATCGACGTCGATGATCGACAGTCGGTTGAAGCCGAGCACCAGGTCGGCGTCGTTCCAGGTGCCGCTCTCGTCCGGTCCGCGATGGCGGGCGCAGTGCAGCGCGTGGCCCGTCGCGTCGGCCCGGTCGGCCGCGTCGGCACCCGCGGTCAGAAGTCCCAGCAGTCCACACACAGCGAGCAAGTATGCCGACGCGCGCAGCGGCAGCGGAGCGCGCATGGCGCATCGGCACAGCGGGGTCCGGTATCCCGGGCAGCACCCGAGAGGTGTTCCGGAGATCTGCTCGGTTAGGCTCTACGACGGGTCGAAGGTGTTGGCGGGATGAAGCAGGGAGGCGGCCAGAAGTGGGCCGAGCACAGCGCGCGGGGGACCGCACCGGGTTCGGGCGGGGTGCCAGATTGGCCTGCGTGTCCGCGGTGGTCGTCCTGCTCACCACCGGCTGCTCGGTGGAGGAGGTCCTGCGCTTCGGCTGGCCCGTCGGCGTCACGCCCCAGGCCGAGGCGATGCGCGTTCTCTGGACGTACTCCGCGATCGCGGCCCTGGTCGTCGGTGCGATCACCTGGGGGGCGATGTTCTGGGCGATCGCCTTCCACCGCAAGCGCACGGGCGAGGACACCCCACCGCGCCAGACCCAGTACAACCTGCCGGTCGAGATCGTGTTCACGGTGGTCCCGACGATCATCGTCGCGGTGCTGTTCGGGTTCACGGTCAGCGTGCAGAATTATGTCGATGCCGACACCCCCGATCCTGACCTGCGCGTTGCGATCGAGGCGTTCCAGTGGAACTGGGAGTTTCATTACCCGGACGATCCCGGGCCGACCGGAGAGCCGATCAGCACGCTGGGCACCACCGAGACGATCCCGCTGCTGGTGCTGCCCACCGAGCGTCGCATCGAGTTCACCCAGTACTCCAACGACGTGATTCACGCCTTCTTCGTGCCGGAGTTCCTGTTCAAGCGCGACGTCTTCCCGCTACCCGAGGTCAACGACCAGGACAACGTGTGGGAGGTCGACCGGATCGACCGCGAGGGCGCGTTCGTCGGGCGCTGTGCCGAGCTGTGCGGCAGCTACCACGCGTTCATGAACTTCGAGGTGCGCGCGTTGCGGCCGGCGCTCTACGACCGGTGGATCGGTCTGCGCGGGCAGCTGAACCCGGCAACGGGGGCGCCCTACACCGCCGGTGAGGCGCTGCAGCAGCTGGGTTGCGGCGAGCTGTGCGCGCCGCAGGCGGTCACGACCTACCCGTTCACCACCGACCGGCTACAGCGCTCAGCCTCGCAGCCGATCACTACCGGTAGCTGAGAGGGAAGCCATGAAGGTCGAATCGCGGGTTTTCGAGCTCTGCACCGCGTTCTTCTTCCTGTGTGCCATCGTGTACGCGGTGCTCGCCCGGGAGTCCGTCGGTGTCGCGGGCCTGTTCCTCACCGGCGGACTGTCGCTGATCATCGGCACGTACTTCCGGTTCGTGTCGCGCCGGCTCGAGGAGCGCCCGGAGGACAATCCGGAGGCCGAGGTCTCCGACGGTGCCGGCGATGTCGGGTTCTTCTCCCCGGGTAGCTACTGGCCGATCATGATGGCCGGGGCCGCGGCGTTCCTCGCCATCTCGCTGGCGTTCATGTACGTCTGGATGGTCATCGTCGGCGGGGCCGTGCTGCTGATCACGATTGCCGGCCTGGTGTTCGAGTACCACATCCGGCCCGCGGACCACTGAGAGAGCGTCGGCGTCCTGGGCCAGGATCGCGGGCCACCGGCGGACGTAGGCCGCGCCCGCGGGGTCGGTCTACGCCGGACTGTTGATCTCAGCTATCACAGCCGCAGCGTAAGCGAGTGCTTCTCCGGTGGCAGCTGATCCAGCGCACCCTGGCCGTAGGCGGCCCCGCCGGCTCTGTTGCCGGCGCGGGACATCATCAGCCCGCGGTGCAGCTCCAGGTGGGTGCGGAACCGGGGCAGCGCCGCGGGCAGGGTTGCGGCCGCGGCGTCCTGCGCGGCGAGCGCGGCACCCTCGTCACCGAGCCGGGCGGCCAGCAACGAGCAGAACACGCCCATCCGCCACTCCGGCACGGCATAGTCGGAAGTCTGCTCGTGTGACCCGGCGGCGTCGTGGATCCGCCGGCTCTCGACGGCCGGCTTCAAGTGGTGAACGCGACACCCAGAACCCCGGCCTGACCGGGGTCCCTCGCGGGCGCCCATCGGGCCTGCGACAGCATCTTGTCGATCGAGAGTTCGTAAGCGCCTAGCACGATCACCGCAGCGGGTACCTCCGGATGGCGGTCACGGATCGTCGCCCACGCACCATCGAGCGCTGCGACCGTCGGTGCGCTGATCGCCCCCGCCGTCCGCTGTTGACACCGTCGTGTCCATCCCGGGCCCGCTCGTCGCCTCGATCGGCTAGCGGGATGCGCCCACTGATCAGAGTGTGGTGAGCACGACTGTGCTGCCTAACGCCACCAGCGAGCCGGGACCCGGGATCATGCCGATCACCGTTCCGTCCCCGAGGCCGAACGGGAGCTGCTTGGCGATCTCGGCCTCCAG
>JBOHEO010000154.1:0-13995 GCA_050701055.1 Pseudonocardia sp.
CGGTGGCCCGAGTCGCCGTGGTCGCGGTGTGGTTCTGGTCCACGCACCTCAACTCCGAGCTGCTGCCGGTGCCGACCCTCGCCCGGACCGTGTTCTCGCCGCTGGGCGGCTACCCGGCCGCCGCGTAGCTGCACGCCGCCCCAACCTGGGCCGCGGGTTCGCGGCCCGGGCCGCTGAGCCCCCCGCCGACCTCGGCGGCCGCGCTGCTCAGCGTCCTGCTGGTGCTCGCCGGCGCCACCGTGTGCTTCGTCGCCGCGCGCGCCATCGTGGCCCGGCGGACCTGACCCCGAAAGACTCCCACCCGAGGACCGGAGGACGGCCGTGCAGATCGCGATCGACGGACTGAGCAAGACCTACCGCGGCAGGCGGCGCGCGCTCGACGGCGTCGACCTCCACCTCGACACCGGGATGACCGGGCTGCTGGGCGCCAACGGCGCCGGCAAGACCACCCTGCTGCGGATCCTGGCCGGTGTTCTGCGGCCGACGTCGGGCCGGGTGCTGGTTGGCGGGCACGACCTGGCCACCTCGGCCGGCCGGACCGCGGTCAAGCGGATGCTCGGTTACCTGCCCCAGGAGCTCGCCGTCTACCCGAATCTCACCGCGGCCGAGTTCCTCGACTACATCGCGCTGCTCAAGTGCCTCGACGACCGGCGTGCCCGGCGCCGGCAGGTCGAGCACCTGCTGGACCAGGTCGGCCTCACCGAGCAGGCCGGTTCGCGGGTCGGCAGCCTGTCCGGCGGGATGAAGCGGCGCCTGGGCATCGCCCAGACCCTGCTCGGCGATCCCCGGCTGGTCATCGTGGACGAGCCGACCGCCGGGCTGGACCCCCAGGAACGCATGCGGTTCCGCGCGCTGCTGGCCGGCCTGGGCGGGGACCGCACGGTGATCCTGTCCACCCACATCCTGGACGACGTCGCCCAGACCTGCCCCCGAGTCGCCGTGCTCACCGCCGGGCGGCTGGTGTACACCGGCAGCACCGACGGCCTGGTCGGTGCCGCCGCCGGGCGGACGTTCCTCGTGCACTCCGGCGCCCGGCTGGGCCCGGGTGACGTGGTGGTCAACGCCACTGCGCTGGCCGCAGGCACGCGGTGTCGCATCGTCTCGGGGTCGCCGCCACCCGGGGCACGGCCAGTGCCGCCGACGCTGGAGGACGGCTACGTCGCGCTGCTGCAGGAACGCCCGGACACCCCAGCGGCGGCGAGCTCCGAGGTGACCCGGTGAGAGCCATCAGCGTCGTTCGGCGGAGCGCCGCGGCGGCCGTCCTGGTGGGCGCGCTGTCGCTCGGGGGCACGGGGTGCGGAGGGGGGAGCGGGCGCGCCGATCCGGACGTCGGGACGCCCGTGCCCCTGCCCGAGCCGGTCGGCTCGACCCAGCAGGTGCGCAGCGAGAACCTCGGCTACCTGTGGCCGCTCACCCTGCCGGACGGAATGATCGAGTGCCGCCCGGGGCAGGTTGCCGTGTTCACCGCACCCGACGGCACGAGCTACGCGCTCAACGACAACGCCGAGCGGGCCGGGCTCGCGGATATCGCTCCGCTGCGCGCGAGTGGCGCAGACGGCGACGAGATCAGCCTGGGCTCACTGCGCAGCAAGACCCTGAAGCTCTGCTGAGCCGAGCGGTCGGTCGTCGTCGCCTATGGGTGGTGGCGCGCCGGGCAGGTCGCGGATGTGCACGGCAGGCAGTGCCAGCTCCCCGCCGTCCGTCAGCAGCGCCGTGCCTCGGCGGCGTGGCGGGCCAGAGGCGTCCGGGCCGGTGATTACCGGGACTCCTCCCGAGTCAGTTCAGCGATGCGCCGGTCGAGGTCGGCCGCGACCGCTGGTTCCCAGAACGGCTTGTCGAACTGGTCACGCAGGCGGGCGTCGAGCAGGTGTGCCTGACGGTAGAAGGCCAGCGCCGCGGCGGTTTCGCCCCGGTGTGAGAGCAGGTCACCAGCGCTGGTCGTCGAGGTCCGCAGATCTCCCAGGGCACGCGGAGTCGCCCCATAGTCATCGAGCAGTTGCTCGGCGAGCTCGATGGACTCGGCGTAGGCGGCCTGGGCATCGTCAAGCTGACCAAGAACGCGCTGAGTGTCCCCGATCCTCCTCAAGGAGGACGACAGGACGCTGAGAATCTGCGGTGCATTCCCCGTATCTGTGTGGATTCGGCGGTGTAGTTCGAGGGCTTCGACTCCACTGCTGAGGGCGAGCGCCGGCAGGCCGCGGGCACCGTGTGTCACCCCGATCCGTTCCAGCGAGTTCGCGAGTTCGTGCATGACACCTCCGTCTTCGCGGTCGCCATCGAGCAGTGGTGGCGACAGATGGGACAACCCAAATACCCGGACGCGACACGACTGCTCATCACCGCCGACGGTGGCGGATCAAACGAACACCGTCCCTGGCTGTGGAAATTCGAACTCGCCCGACTGGCCGCCACCACCGGACTGGACATCACCGTCTGCTATTACCCACCCGGCACCAGCAAATGGAACAAGATCGAGCACTGACTCTTCTCCCGAATCACCGGTAACTGGCGCGGACGAACCCTCGAAACCTACCAAACCATCGTCAGCCTCATCGCCAACACCACCACCACAACCGGCCTCACAGTCCGCGCCGACCTCGACCTCAACCTCTACCCCGCCGGAATCAAACTCACCGAGCAGCAGAAGAAAGCCATCCCCCTCAACCGACACGAATTCCACGGCGACTGGAACTACACCATCGGACGAGCAACGAATAGATAATTTCATTCCGGCTCCCAAGCCTTGGACGCAACCAGCGACTTGGGTCACCGTACGCTCACACTCCCGGCAACAAGAATCGGTCCACTTCATATGAATGTGGCTAGGGCTAAGCTCACTCCCAAAAACACAAGCGATCGCACAATTAGCTTCAATCAGCTGAGCAAGCTCGCCTGATAAGTCTACGGAAACAATACTAGAATAGGTTGCCCGCAGAAACGGGCTGCCATATGCCACATGGGGATTCTTGACCACATGAGTCAGGTACAGTCTCCGCAAAAAATACATCACACGCTTCATCCTGAGACGCTTCAATGCGCCAGCGGTAGCTGTCAGAATTTTGTTCGGAGACCTGTCATAAACCCTGGAGATTGCGGGAGACAGCAGTATCAACGGCACTGAGTTGTTTCGATGAAGATACTGCCAGTGGGTCGCCGCCGCACATCCAAAAGAATAGCCGATAACCGCATCGTAACACTGCTTAGCGATCTCTTTTTGAAGCCAATCCGCGTAGTCGTCGAGAGTCCAACATCCCGTACGATCCCTGTCGTCGCGACCAAAACCCGGCAAACTCGGATAATCGACTTCATAATATCTCCGCAGCTCTACCAAGAACTCTTGTCGATTCTGCCACTGATGCTTAGGGCTAAATACCGGATACTTCTCCCAGTCCCAACCGTGCAACAACAGAACCCTGGCCATTGTCGATACCTCTCCTTGATCTCTGCCATTCTAACCGGGAATCACAGCGCACAGCATAACGAACTGCCGGCGCTGTGACCGTCATGTCGACTGGTGACGAAGTGTAGAGACACCACTCCAGCTACGACGGACAAGACCAGGGCCTGGCCCTGTGCGGCCCGTAGGGGGCCGCGCGGCCCCTACTCCTACCCGTGGGGGTTGGCCTCGTCGCTCCTGGGCGCTGCGCTCGGGCGCCGCCGGGGGCGCGGCCCGAGGGGTGCGGCGACTGGTCTATCTGGGTGGTGTTCGCGTGCGCGGAAACGTCTGCGACAACCTATCCGTTGGTTACACGCCACACGTGTTGTCGAGCTGTCGGAACCGCTTGTTCGTCCACGGTTCGTCCGCGGTCTCGCGCGCGCCTGCACGCGTAGGCACATACGTGTCCCGTGGACGTGGACGATCACAGACGGCAACTGAGGTGGGCGGGGAGGGGGGCGCCCAGGTTCCAGAGGAAGGGGAGGATAGGCCCGCGCCCGGGCACCGTCCCTGCGGGACACACACCGATGCGAGCAATGGAGAGGGCGGTCGGTCGCCGTCGCCTATGGGTGGTGGCGCGCCGGAGGGCGCGGGCTCCGGCGGCGTTGCGGCCGTGGGTGGTGACGCGGGAACGCAGGGCCGGCAGGTATCCGGGGCGGGCCGGACGGTGCACAGTCCCCCGACGGGTAGGGCAGCCAGCCGGCACTGACGGTGGCGCGCCGGGCAGGTCGCGGATGTGCACGGCAGGCAGTGCCAGCTCCCCGCCGTCCGTCAGCAGCGCCGTGCCTCGGCGGCGTGGCGGGCCAGAGGCGTCCGGGCCGGTGATTACCGGGACTCCTCCCGAGTCAGTTCAGCGATGCGCCGGTCGAGGTCGGCCGCGACCGCTGGTTCCCAGAACGGCTTGTCGAACTGGTCACGCAGGCGGGCGTCGAGCAGGTGTGCCTGACGGTAGAAGGCCAGCGCCGCGGCGGTTTCGCCCCGGTGTGAGAGCAGGTCACCAGCGCTGGTCGTCGAGGTCCGCAGATCTCCCAGGGCACGCGGAGTCGCCCCATAGTCATCGAGCAGTTGCTCGGCGAGCTCGATGGACTCGGCGTAGGCGGCCTGGGCATCGTCAAGCTGACCAAGAACGCGCTGAGTGTCCCCGATCCTCCTCAAGGAGGACGACAGGACGCTGAGAATCTGCGGTGCATTCCCCGTATCTGTGTGGATTCGGCGGTGTAGTTCGAGGGCTTCGACTCCACTGCTGAGGGCGAGCGCCGGCAGGCCGCGGGCACCGTGTGTCACCCCGATCCGTTCCAGCGAGTTCGCGAGTTCGCGGAGAGCTTCGGGGGTATCGCCGGTCGTGGTGTGGATATCTCGGGCGATATCCAAGGACTCGGTGTAGTTGACGAGGGCGTGGTCGAGCTTGCCGCGCAATCGCTGGATGTCGCCCAGCCTGTTCAGGGAGAGCATCAGATGTCGCAGGGCTCTGGGTGTGTCTCCGGCGGCTACGCGAATTCGGCGAGCGATTTCCGGGGCCTCGGTGCGGCTGGCGAGTGACTGGTCGAGCCGCTCAAGGGTCTTCTGAACGTCGCCGATCCTCTCCAAGGATAGGAGGAGATGCTCAAACGTGACAGTGAGATCGCCGGGGGTGGTGGGGACGCGGCGGGCGATATCGAGGGCCTCGGCGTAATTCATGAGGGCAGCTTCGTGCATGCCGCGCACCTCCTGGATGCGGCCGATGTCGCGCAGGTGGCCAGCGATGTCGCGCAGTGCTTCGGGGGTGTCGCCGGTGCTGGCGTGGATGCTGCGGGCTATCTCAAGGGTCCACATAGCCGGTAAGGGCGAGGTCGAGCCGGCCGCGAGCTTCCTGGACGTCGCCTATGCGGTTCAGGGAGATGGAGATATCCCGCAGGAGGCTCGGGTTGTTTGCTGTCATGGTGCTGATAAGTCGTGCGACCGTCAGGGCTTCGGTGTGATGAGTGAGGGCATCGTCGAGCTGGCCACGATTCCGCTGGACGTTGCCGATCCCGTCATGGGCCACGAAGAGGTCGCGAAGAGCATCTGGATTGTCACCGGTGTCGGAGTGGATGCGGTAGGCAAGGCCGAGTGCTTCAGTATAGCTGCTCAGGGCATCATCGAGTTGTCCACGGGCCTGCTGGATCCCGCCGATCCTGCTGAGGCGGACGGAGAGGTCCCGGAGGTTTTGGAGAGTATCACCAGTCGTGGCGCGGATGTCACGGGCCAGGTTGAGTGATTCTGCATAGGTGCTGAGGGCCTCCTCCAACCGACCCTGAACGCGCCGGACATCGCCGAGGCGGACGAGGGCGACGGCGAGGTCGCGGAGCACCTCCGGCGACTCGGCGAATCGATCGGCGCTGTCATGTGCCAACTCGACGAGCCTTTCGGCGGCTCTTGCGGCGATCTCCGGATTCTCCGCCGTCGCCACGATCCGCCACAGCGCGTCATCCAATCCCCGCCCGAACGACCGGTCCATCTCCAACGCTTGTAGGGCGTGTCCCTGCGCCTCAAGGGGCTCACCCTGCACGTCGCGGGCTCGGGCCAACCACGCGTGGGCTAGTGCCTTGTCGTCGTCGCCCTCCGCTGCCTTGAGCGCCTCCCACGCCGCGAGCAGCGCCTTGTCGATCTGGCGGGCTCCAACGGCCGTCGCAGCCCGCAGGAGCAGCTCGGCGACGGCCTCGGAGGCGACGGCCGGCGGACCCGCGACGATGTCGGGTGGCGGTGCTTCCTGCACGTGTGCTGCCGGCGCGGACGACGGTCGTTCGACGGTCGCGGTCAGTGTGCGGACCGACCACAGGTCCGGTGCCGTGTCTCGGACCAGTCCCATCATGCCGGCCGGAAAGCTGATCAGCACCGCCGCCGGGCGGGCCGCCCGCAGCACATCACGCCGCTCGTTGAGCCGCTGCAGTAGCGTCACCCACGTTCGCTCGCGATCCGGCCCGCCGCCGTCGATCAGCCATGTCGCAAACAGACCTGCCAGGTGAGTGTCGACCAATTCTCCGAGCACGCTCGGCACCGAATCGGGGCCGGAGAGCTCGACCGGGTCGACCCGTGGCGCTCGGCCGCGCGCCAGGGCCCGGCTGCGCGCGACGAACTCGGCGGTCTCGGGCTCCTGGGCGCCGAACAGCAGCGCGAGCCAGAAGCCGTCGTGCAGGGTGAATCCTGCACGGACCTGGTCCCACACGGCCTCGGCCTCGGGCCGCAGGCTGACCGCGTCCTGCCGCCGACTGCTCATGCCAGGCCGAGTGCCCGCCGCGCGAGCGGGTGCACCTCGTACCAAATCTCGCCGTTGACGTGGCCGAGCAGCATGTGGCCCTGCAGCAGCCGGGCCATCAGCCGCATCTCGTCGGCCCTCGGTTGGACGGTGCCGTCACCGGTCGCCACGTGCCGCAGGAATGTGGCCTGTTCCACGGTCATCGCCGCGAAATCCCGCGCGTGCAGGTCGACGGCCTCGGCTACATGCTCCGGCGCGACCGGTAGCTCGAGGGGGATCCGCAGCGTCAGGTTCATCAGCCGTTGCATGATCTGGAACACGTCCCGCAGATGTCCCCCGGACGCCTGAATGATCGGATCCAGCGCGGTCTGACTACCGAAGATCTGATCCACCGGGATGCGACGGGTCAGTACCTCGCGCAGTTCCGCGACGTTGCGCACCGCGCTGGCGTCATCTCGTCCCTTGCGGGGAAGTACGTGCGGCACCGGGACGAACAGTCGCGCGTTGTAGGGAAGGGCCCCTGGAGCGATGAACTGCAGGTCGGTGGGCACCGTGTACACGAGGTGATGCGAGGGGAACCGGAGCTTTCCCGCGTGGTTGACGAACAGCGCCTCGATTGACCGATGCACGTGCAGCTCGTCATCCGTGGTGCCGCGCAGCTTTTCCAACCCGTCAACGATGAGCACAGAGCCAGCACCATCCTCATCCTCCTCGGGCAGGAGCTCCCGCAGGAATTTCGCAACCTCGTCGTAGAGTTGCCGGAGATGGTAGGAGAGCTTCTGGCGCAACTCGGTGACGAACGGTCTACTTGCTTTGATCTCCTCGCCGAGGTTCAGCCTGACGGTGGCGCCCGGCACGCCCACCTCGATGATTCCCTCGCTGGAGATGCTCGCCGTCGCGCCGCCGATCTCGAGGTCGACGTTGAGTCGCCGCAGCATGGCGCCCAGCCGGGCGGTAAGCTCGGCCGTTCCCGGCGTTCGACGGCATGGGGTGGGCCGAGGGCTTCGTGAGCGCCGAGAGCCAGCGCCACGAGGAACTCCGTGATGTCGAGAGGGGAGGACTCACTGATGTAGCCGGTGATGTCGACGACCGTGGCCTGGTATCCGACTTTCGTGAGGTCGCGGCGCAGCCGATACAGCTCGGTCGTCTTTCCCGAGCCGGAGGGGCCGGTGAGAAGCGTGGGTCGTGGACTCCAGCGCCAGCTCGATCGTGGCCTGCATGTCGTCCACCGCTCCGCGACCCGCCTCGGCGAGCGCGACATAGCGCATCTCGTTCGGATCGGCGACGTCGAGCGGCTCGTCGGGCTTCAGGTTCGCCGACCACTTCCGCAGCTCGTCCCGCGTTGGCCTGCTCATGGCGCGATGATAGAACCCTCCCACGCCGCGGCGGTCCTGGATCCCGGCGACGTTGTCCAGGGAGATGGAGAGGTCGCGCAGTACGGCGGAACTCTCAGGCGACCGGCGTTCGGGTCGCTGGGATCGAGCGGGCCGCGCGTCGGTGCGGCGGTCCAGGCGCGCAACTCGTCGCGGGACGGGGTCTCCACGGCCCGGATCATAGGCGATGCCGGCTCCCACGATCCGGTCCCACGATATGGTCCCGCTGTCCCACGGAGTTGACGCCCCGCCCGCCTGGCGGCTAGCGTCGCGCCCATGACCGCAACCCGAGTTCTCGTACTTCGCAGGCGCGTCAACGCCTGAGTGAGCCCTCGGGTCGTCGACGCGCCACCCTCGTTCCGCCGGACCTCGGCGGCGGGGGTTTTTTTGTGCCCCGAGCTTCATGTCTTGACCTACTCCCAGCGAGGCAGATCGCAGATGACCACCGCCACGCCCCGTTCCGGACTGGTTCCCGGACCCGCAGCCCCGAAACCGTCGCCGCCGCCCGGCCGCTCAGCCGCGGCCCCGCCCGGCGGCCCGGCTCCGGTCACCCCGCCCAGGATCGACCAGGTGCCGATGACCGGCGCCCAGTCGCTCGTCCGCTCGCTGGAGGAGGTGGGCTGCGAGGTCGTCTTCGGTATCCCGGGCGGCACGATCCTGCCCGCCTACGACCCCCTGCTCGACTCCACGAAGGTGCGCCACATCCTGGTCCGCCACGAGCAGGGTGCCGGCCACGCGGCCACCGGTTACGCGCAGGCCACCGGCCGGGTCGGCGTCTGCATGGCGACGTCCGGGCCGGGCGCGACGAACCTCGTCACCCCGATCGCCGACGCGCACATGGACTCCATCCCGATCGTCGCGATCACCGGGCAGCAGACCCGCGCGCTGATCGGCACCGACGCGTTCCAGGAAGCCGACATCACCGGCATCACCCTGCCGATCACCAAGCACAACATGCTGGTCATCGACGCCAAGGAGATCCCGCGGGCGATCGCGGAGGCCTTCCACCTGGCGAGCACCGGCCGGCCCGGCCCGGTCCTGGTGGACATCCCCAAGGACGTGCTGACCGAGCAGACCACGTTCTCCTGGCCACCGGAGCTCAAGCTGCCCGGCTACCACCCGACCACCCGGCCGCACGGCAAGCAGATCCGCGAGGCCGCCAAGCTCATCTGCGCCACGCGCCAACCCGTGCTCTACGTCGGCGGCGGCGTGCTCAAGGCGGTGGCGTGGGCCGAGCTGCTGGAGCTCGCCGAGCTCACCGGCATCCCGGTGGTCACCACGCTGATGGCGCGCGGCGCATTCCCGGACAGCCATCCGCAGCACGTCGGCATGCCCGGCATGCACGGCACGGTGGCCGCGGTGGCGGCGATGCAGAAGGCCGATCTGCTGGTGGCGCTCGGCGCCCGCTTCGACGACCGGGTCACCGGTCAGCTCGCCACGTTCGCCCCGCACGCCGCGGTCGTGCACGCCGACATCGACCCGGCGGAGATCTCGAAGAACCGCCGCGCCGACGTGCCGATCGTCGGCGACTGCAAGGAAGTGATCACCGAGCTGGTCGACGCGGTGCGCGCCGAGCGGGCCGAGCACGGGCACTCCGATCTGACGCCCTGGTGGGCCCAGCTCGACGAGCTCCGCACGACCTATCCGCTGGGCTATGACTGGCCGGCCGACGGGTCGCTCTCCCCGGAGTACGTGATCGAACGGATCGGCCGGATCGCCGGCCCGGACGCGCTGTACGCCGCCGGTGTCGGGCAGCACCAGATGTGGGCGGCGCAGTTCATCTCCTACGAGAAGCCGCGATCCTGGCTGAACTCCGGTGGCCTGGGCACGATGGGCTTCGCGGTGCCCGCGGCGATGGGCGCGAAGATGGCCCGCCCCGACGCGGTGGTGTGGTGCATCGATGGCGACGGCTGCTTCCAGATGACCAATCAGGAGCTCGCCACCTGTGCTATCGAGAACATCCCGATCAAGGTCGCTGTGATCAACAACGGCAACTTGGGCATGGTCCGGCAGTGGCAGAACCTGTTCTACTCCGAGCGCTACTCCAGTACCGACCTGGGCACGCACCGTCGGATCCCCGACTTCAAGCTGCTCGCCGAGGCGATGGGCTGCGTCGGGCTGCGTGCGGAGACCAAGGACGAGGTCGACGCCGTCATCGAGCAGGCGATGGCGATCAACGACCAGGCCGTGGTCATCGACTTCGTGGTCGGCGCCGACGCGCAGGTGTGGCCGATGGTCGCGGCGGGCACCGGCAACGACCAGATCATGGCGGCGCGCAACATCCGCCCGCTCTACGACATCGACGACGTCGTCGAGGTCGACGAGGTGACCCGCGCCGAGACCCAGGGCACCGGCCAGCCGGAGCGGGGCAACCGATGATCGAGCGACACACCCTCTCGGTGCTCGTGGAGGACAAGCCCGGGGTGCTCGCGCGCGTCTCGGGGCTGTTCTCCCGGCGCGGGTTCAACATCTCCTCGCTCGCGGTCGGCCCGACCGAGCACCCCGAGATCTCCCGGATGACCATCGTGGTCGCCGTCGACGACTTCCCGCTCGAGCAGGTCACCAAGCAGCTCAACAAACTGATCAACGTGATCAAGATCGTCGAACTGGAACCGACCGCGTCCGTGCAGCGGGAGCTGCTGCTGGTCAAGGTCCGGGCCGACGCGACGGTGCGCAGCTCGGTGCTGGAGATCGTCGAGCTGTTCCGGGCCAAGGCGGTCGACGTCTCCCCGGAGGCGCTCACCGTCGAGGCCACCGGCACCGTCGAGAAGCTCGCCGCACTGCTGCGCATGCTCGAGCCGTTCGGTATCCGTGAGATGGTGCAGTCCGGCATGGTCGCCATGGGCCGGGGGCCCCGGTCGATCACCGCCACCACCATTCGCTAGACAGACTTCCCACCCTTTCGAGAGGACGATCCAGCCGCGATGAGCGTGAACATCTACTACGACGACGACGCCGATCTGTCGATCATCCAGGGTCGCACGGTGGCGGTGATCGGCTACGGCAGCCAGGGCCACGCGCACGCGCTGAGCCTGCGCGACTCCGGCGTCGACGTGCGGGTCGGCCTGCCCGAGGGCTCGAAGTCCCGGGCGAAGGCCGCCGACGAGGGGCTGCGGGTCTGCACCTCGGCCGAGGCCGCCGCCGAAGCCGACCTGATCATGATCCTGGCGCCGGACACCACGCAGCGCCACATCTACGTCGACGACATCGCCCCGAGCCTCACGCCCGGCGACGCGATCTTCTTCGGCCACGGCTTCAACATCCGCTACGAGCTGATCAAACCCCCGGTCGACGTCGATGTGGCGATGGTGGCGCCCAAGGGCCCGGGGCACCTGGTGCGCCGCCAGTTCGTCGACGGCAAGGGCGTGCCGTGCCTGATCGCGGTCGACCAGGACCCCACCGGCGGTGCCAAGGCGCTCGCGCTCTCCTACGCCGCGGCGATCGGTGGCACCCGCGCCGGGGTCATCGAGACCACCTTCACGGAGGAGACCGAGACCGACCTGTTCGGCGAGCAGGCCGTGCTCTGCGGCGGCGCGGCGGCGCTGGTGCAGACCGGGTTCGAGGTGCTCACCGAGGCCGGGTACGCCCCGGAGATCGCCTACTTCGAGTGCCTGCACGAGCTCAAGCTGATCGTCGACCTGATGTACGAGGGCGGCATCGCCAACGAGCGCTTCTCCATCTCCGACACCGCCGAGTACGGCGACCTCACCCGCGGCCCGCGCATCATCACCCCCGCGGTGAAGGAGGAGATGGGGCGGATCCTCGCCGAGATCCAGGACGGCCGGTTCGCCGCCGAGTGGGTGGCCGAGGACGAGAACGGCCGCCCCACGTTCACCCGGCTGCAGCAGGAGGGCGCCGAACACCCGATCGAGGAGGTCGGGGAGAAGCTGCGCGGCCTGATGAGCTGGGTGGGCTCGAAAGCCACCTGACCCCGGACGCACTCCCCGCCGCCGGTCGCCGTGCTCCGTGGGAATTCCCGAACGAACGGCACCCCGCGGGACCATCGGCACCCCGCGGGAGCGGCGCAACTAGGATTGTCCGTAAGCCGTCCTCGATCCGGGAGCATCGCACCGCCGTGAGCACCATCGCCGCCCGCCCTGTCGTCCTGCTCGCCGAGCAGCTCGCCCCATCCGCAATCGCTCTGCTGGGGAACCTCGTCGAGATCCGCCACGTGGACGGCACCGACCGTCCCGCCCTGCTTGCCGCGATCGCCGACGCCGACGCGTTGCTCGTGCGGTCCGCGACGAAGGTCGACGCCGAGGTGCTTGCCGCGTCCACCCGGCTCAAGGTCGTGGCCCGCGCCGGCGTGGGGCTGGACAACGTCGACGTCCCGGCGGCCACCGCCCGCGGTGTCATGGTCGTCAACGCGCCCACCTCCAACATCGTCAGCGCCGCCGAGCACGCCGTCGCGCTGCTGCTCGCCACTGCCCGGCACATTCCGGCTGCGGACGCGAGCCTGCGCGGCGGGGCGTGGAAGCGCAGCGCGTACACCGGCGTGGAGCTCAACGGCAAGATCGTCGGGGTGGTGGGCCTGGGCAAGATCGGCCAGTTGGTTGCGCAGCGGCTCGCGGGGTTCGGCGTCGACCTCATCGCCCACGACCCCTACGTCGCCCCGGCTCGTGCCGCCCAGCTGGGCATCGAGCTGGTTTCCCTCGAGGAGCTGCTCCGGCGCGCTGATGCGATCTCCATCCACCTGCCCAAGACCGCGGAGACCCTCGGTCTGATCGGCAAGGACCAGCTCGCGCTCACCAAGCCCGGTGTGCTCATCGTCAACGCCGCGCGCGGCGGGCTCATCGACGAGGACGCGCTGGCTGAGGCCGTCCGGAGCGGGCACGTCGGCGGTGCCGGCATCGATGTCTACCTCACCGAGCCCACCACCTCCAGCCCGCTGTTCGAGCTTCCGCAGGTGGTCGTCACCCCGCACCTGGGCGCGTCCACCGACGAGGCGCAGGACCGCGCCGGCACCGACGTGGCCCGATCCGTGCAGCTCGCCCTGGCCGGGGAGTTCGTGCCCGACGCGGTGAACGTGCAGGTCGGGGGCGTGGTCGGCGAGGAGGTCAGGCCGTGGCTGCCGCTCACCCAGAAGCTCGGCGCCGTGCTCTACGCCGTGGCCGGCCGGCTGCCCAGCGCGGTTACCGTCGACGTGGCCGGTGAGCTGGCCGCCGAGGACGTCTCGGTGCTGGCGCTGGCCGCGTTGCGCGGGGTGTTCACCCCGGTCGTCGAGGCCCAGGTCACGTTCGTCAACGTGCCGAGCCTCGCTGCCGAGCGGGGCGTCGATATCGAGCTGACCACCGCCCCGGAGAGTGCGAACCATCGCAGCGTCGTTGCGTTGCGCGCCGCGATGCCCGACGGTGAGTCGATCACCGTATCGGGCACGCTCACCGGGCGCACCCAGGTGGAGAAGCTGGTGGAGGTCAACGGGCGGCACTTCGACCTGCGCGCCGAGGGCGAGGTGCTGCTCCTGGAGTACGCCGACCGCCCGGGGGTGATGGGCCGGGTCGGTTCGCTGCTCGGCGAGGCCGCGGTCAACATCGAGGCTGCGCAGATCAGTCAGACCACCGACGGCACCGACGCGATCATGCTGCTGCGTGTCGACCGGCCGGTGGATCCGGCGGTCCTGGAGCCGATCGGCGCATCCGTCGGGGCCACGACCATCCGGATGATCTCCTTTCAGGACTGAGCCGCACCGGCGTGCGGGCGCGCTCGCCCCAGCACGGCCATCGGCCTCGACGTCGCGCACGGCAGGTTCTTGACCGATCTCCGGACCGATTCACGTACGCTGTGTCGCCGTGAGAGCACTTCGCCGTTTCACCGTCCGCGCCCAGCTGCCGGCGTCCCTCGCACCCCTGCAGACCCTGGCCACCAACCTGCGGTGGAGCTGGCACCCGGCCACCCAGGACCTGTTCGCCTCGCTCGACCCGGTCGCCTGGGAGCGGGCCGACCGCGACCCGGTCCGGTTGCTGGGTGAGATC
>JBOHEO010000155.1:0-13921 GCA_050701055.1 Pseudonocardia sp.
AGGTAGAGCTGCATCCCCTTGCCACCGCTGGTGCGCGGGTACGCGACGAGGCCGTCGTCGGCGAGCCGCTCGGCCACCCGCTTGGCCACCCGGGCGCAGTCCACCACGGTCGTGCCCTCGCCCGGGTCGAGGTCGAAGACCACCAGGTCGGGTAGGTGCTGGCCACCTCGTGGTCCGACCCGCCACTGCGGGACGTGCAGCTCCAGTGCGGCGAGGTTCGCCGCCCAGGCGAGCCCCTCGACGTCGTCGATCAGCGGGAAGTCGGCGTTCTCCGATCGCCCGCCGGGGGTGCCCACCCGGGCCGTGCGGATCCACTCCGGCGCGTGCCGGGAGACGTCCTTCTCGAAGAACGAGTCGCGCTCCACCCCGTCGGGCCAGCGGACCATCGTGACCGGACGGCCGCGCAGGTGCGGCAACATCACCTCGGCCACCGCGAGGTAGTGGCCCAGGACGTCGGACTTCGTCGTGCCGGTGAGGGGGTAGAGCACCTTCTTCGGGTTGGTGAGCCGGGCGCGCCCGACCCGTGGGGGTTCCGGTGCCGTCCTGGGTTTCGCGGTCTCGGTCCGGTCCTCGACGCCGGTCGTGACGAGCACCCAGTCCTCGCTACGACGGCCCGGAACGTAGGGGGAGCGGGCTCGCTTCGCCACGACGGCCGGCAGGCCCTGCTCGGTGGCCGCGGCCAGGACCGCCGGCCCGGCGTCGGGGTAGACCGGCGCGACCCGCCAATGCGGCCCGACCAGCGGCAGACCGTCGAGCAGGACCCGGCGTTCGGTGTAGGGAAGATCGGTGCAGTCCCGACCGTCGAGGTGCAGCAGATCACCGATCCACAGGTCGGACGCGGCCGACAGCTCGCCGTCGAGCAGCACCTTGGTGGCGCCGAGGTCGGGGCCGAGGCCGCGCAGCCGGGGGAGATCCGGGGTCAGGTCGACACCGTCCGCGTCGATGACCTGGGCCCGGCCGCCCTCGACGCGGACGATCACCCGGCGGCCGCCGAAGCACACCTGCCACCACCAACCGTCGTCGCCGGGGAGCGGGCCGGGGGTGGGGAGCATCGGTGCGACGTCGTGGGGGAGCGGCTCGTGGTCGGGTGCGGGTGGGTCGGATCGTCGGAGCAGCCAGCCGTCACGCTTGTCACGGTCGGTACGGATGAAGACGTACCGGCCCCGCGCCCGCTCGCCGTGGAACACCACGGCCACCTCGCGGTCGGTCCACTTGTCGGTCTCGTAGGTGCCGGAGTCCCAGATCGTCATCGTGCCGCCGCCGTACTCGCCGGCCGGGATCTCGCCCGAGAAGTCCAGGTACTCCAGCGGGTGGTCCTCGGTGTGCACCGCGAGACGGACGGTGCCCGGCTCGGTGGGCAGGCCCTTGGGTACGGCGAAGGAGACCAGCACCCCGTCGCGCTCGAACCGGACATCCCAATGCAGGTGCCGCGCGTGGTGCTCCTGGATGACGAACCGGTCGCCGACACCCGGCCCGGGGTCGGTCGCGTCCGTGCTCGGGTCGTCGGGCGGGACCGGCTCCGGAGTGCGCCGCGGATCGCGCTTGCGGCGGTACTCCTCCAGCGGCACGGACGCAGTTTAGGAGCCGACGGCAAGCCTTGCGCACTACACCGTCGAGTGAGAGCATAGCCTCCCCTGGCGTTAGGGGTACCTGATGTACGTCTGCATCTGCGCAGCAGTCACCGACACCGAGCTGCGCGCCTGTATCGGTGCCGGCGCGCGCACGCTGGACGACATCGAGGACGCCTGCGGTGCCGGCACCGGCTGCGGAACCTGTCTCGACCACGTCGATGCGCTGCTGGCCGCCGCGCGTGGCCCGTCCGAGCTGGCCGGTCTTCCGATCTCCGCCTGAGGTCCGCCTCGCCTCACCTCGGAAAAGGTGATCCTGGGTCGATCATCTGCGACGCCTGCGGATACCGTCATGTCCCTGTTGCGACTGACGAAGCGAGGACATCACCATGCGTGGCGACCCGGAGATCATCGAACTGCTCAACGAGCAGCTGACCAGTGAGCTCACGGCGATCAACCAGTACTTCCTGCACGCCAAGATGCAGGCCAACTGGGGCTTGACCAAGATCGCGGCCTACACCCGTGACGAGTCCATCGACGAGATGAAGCATGCGGAGAAGATCACCGACCGCATCCTGTTCCTGGAGGGCCTGCCGAACTTTCAACGACTGGGCACGCTGCGCATCGGCCAGACCCTGCGCGAGCAACTCCAGGCCGACCTCGCCATCGAGCTGGCGGTGGTCGATCGGCTGCGCCCGGGAATCGTCATGTGCCGGGAGAAGGGCGACGCCACCACGGCAAACCTCCTCGAGGAGATCCTCGCTGACGAGGAGCACCATATCGACTACATCGAGACCAACCTCGAGCTGATGGATCGGCTCGGCGAGCAGCTGTACCTGGCGCAGCTGGTCGACCAGCCGCCCACGCCGGGCTGAGCCCCGTCGGAATGTGGTAGCGAAGTACAGTTCGGCGAACTGTACTTCGCTATTGACGGTCTGTACGCCGCCCCGGAGCTCTGACCGGGCTCACCGGGTGGCCGGTGTGCCGCCCGACCTCGTTACGGGGTGAGGCTCCACAGGGCGTCCAGCGGAACTGCCCGTAGCTTCTCGCCGAACGGAAGCGTCTGCTGACCGGAGTAGAGCACATAGCCGGCGATGAAGCGGTCGCCCAGCAGGTTCGCGAGATTGCGCAGTCCCGCGAGATCGGCCGTTCGCACCGTCGCACCGGCTTTGACCTCGATCCCGATCACCCGGCCGTCGGGGGTCTCGATGACCGCGTCGACCTCGAGTTTCTCCTTGGTCCGGTAGTGGTGGAGCCGACCTCGCTCCTGTGACCAGGTGAGCTGTCGGGCAAGCTCCATGACCACGAAGTTCTCCATCATGGGGCCGGCGGCGCCGTCGGGTTCTCCGAGTCTGTGGGCATCCTGACCCAGCAGGTGACACGCGACACCGGTATCGACGAATGCCAGCTTCGGGGTACCGACCGCTCGCTGTGTGCGGCCTGACGACCAGGCCGGAATGCTCTTGATGAGGAAAACCGAGGACAGCAGTTCCAAATAGCGCACCAGCGTCGTCCGCGGGATTCCGGACTGTCCGGCCAGCGTGCTGGGCACCAGGAGCCCGCCAGCCCGCGCAGCCAGAAGCGCGAGCAGTTTCAGTAGCTCGCCGCGCCGTTCGATGTTGGCGAGCTCCAGCACATCGCGTTCGACCAGAGTGGACAGGTAGGAGTCGAAGAACGCTGTGCGGCGACGGGGCACGCGACGCACCGCTTCAGGAAATCCGCCGACAACGATCCGGTCCAGGTAGTCGCGTCGTCGGAGTTCGGAGGTGTGGTCGATTCGCGGACCCCGGGCGAAGGCCGCGTCGACGAACCGATCAGGCCCCGAACTGATCTCGCCCTGGGAGAACGGCCAGAGTTCGATGATCTCCATCCGGCCGGGAAGTGCATCGGGAAGGTTGCGCAGGGCGAGGATGCGCGAGGACCCGGTGAGCAGGAACCGACCCGGGGTTGGGTCGAGGTCGACGACCACTTTGATGGGACGGAGTAATTCGGGAGCGAGTTGGACCTCGTCGATGATCATCAAGCCCTCGTGCTCGACGAATCCCGTCGGATCGTCGGTCGCGGCACGCAGGGTCGCCGGATCGTCGAGGAGTCGGGTGATCGTCCCGGGCACCCGGGCACCCGTCAGGCGCGTGAGCGTACTCTTGCCGGACTGCCGGGCCCCGTTGATCATGACGACTCGAGTGTCCTGTAGCGCCTCGGCGACCATGTCCTCGGCTCGGCGGGCAATGAGATCATCGGGTCCGGGCATCACCGTATTATGCGCGATGCTCCCGCGGGGTAGACATCTGGACGAGTGTTTGGTGGGCGTATGGACGGCCTTGGGGTGGTTATTCAGACGCTTCGATCACCCATGACCACCCGCACTTCGGAGGAACTGGTGCTCCGGTTCGCCTCGGCCGAAACGATGGGAGGCGAGGCTGTCGACGGCGGCCATGGGTACCGGCCAGGATCGATCCGATAATCGTCGTTATGACATTTCGAAGTCGGAGGTCGGGTCTGTGTTACTGAGCCGCTTCAACCCTGCGAGGTGCGCTGGACGAGCACTTCGACTGCGTTCACGACGTCGTGGAGCGGTCGGACAGTGTTGATCTCAGCAGTAGCGGTCGCACGCAGCAGCGGCATTTGCGGTCAACTCGTGTCCGCGATCACTGCGAGATCGGCTCGGCTGCTCCGCGACTGGCCGCACCTCCTGACATCAGCGTCGCGCAAGCGAGTGCTCTGGCGACTGCACCCCGAGCCAGACGGTGAAGGCGAGAACCACCACCCCGCACGCGACGAACACGAACCACGCCGAGAGGATCACCGACGCTGAGGGGTTCGGGCCCGACTCCAGCTGCGGGTAGTGCTCGTAACCGAGGTAGTTGTCGGTGTAGTGGACGATCGAGACGAGGAACGCGGTTCCCAGGATCGCGATCAGGACGGTGTGTGCGCGCTCCGCGCGGCTGGGCTCAGTCGCAGTGGCGGCGGTTGGTGGAGGTCGAGTATCCATGCTCGGTCCTTTCTTCTACCTCTCGTAGAAGTAAGGTACTACTGCTCGGCGGTCTCCGGGAGTGCGTCGAACAGACCTTGCTCCGGTCCGGTCCGAGGTGGGTTTCCTCCTCGTCATCTTCAGGCTCTCCTGTAACACGACACTGTTCCCGAGGAAACGCCCCTGCCATCGCACCCCGGTGTGCTGGTGCTCGACAGATCAAGAGCACCCAGGTCAGGAGCGCCGGGAGGACGGCATGACGCTCGATGGGTTGCACCGGGACGTGGTCGTCGTCGGCGGCGGGCAGGCCGGGCTCGCGATGAGCCACTGCCTTGGCACCCGGGACGTGGTGCTCGAGCGGGAGCGCGTCGGCCATGCCTGGAGCGCCCGCCGCTGGGACAGCTTCTGCTCGGGGATGCGTTCCTGGTGGCCACCCGGGGCGGTAGACGTAGCTGTTGTCCATGCCCGCCGTGGACCCCATGACGTGCGCGTACTGGGACAGTGAAAGGTACAGCGAGGGCACGGGCGCCTCGGCAAGCTCGCCGAGGGTCGCCTCCCAGTCTGGCACCCCAACCTTCGCCCAGTCGGCGCTGTTTCGGCGCAGGGTCTGGGTGAGTTCGGAGAACATCACCACCTGCTGCTCACCGGCCGGGACCACCGCCTTGGACAGCTCGAAGATCGCGTACGCCGATGGCGACAGCACCCCTTTCGGGATGAACGACGGCGCGATCGCGAACGCGCATTCCGCGTGTTGCCCGGTGGCCTGGGCTGGCCATTCCAGGCCGATCACCAGCCAGAACCGGGGTCGGCTCAACGTGCTGGACACCAAGAATCCCCCTCAAGGATCGTTCGACCGGCGGTGTGGCCTCGTCGCTGACGGCGGTTCTCCTGCGGCGCGGGTTCAGCTCGCGGCGGCGAGGTCGCCGGTGACGTCGAACTCGTCGTCGGCGGCTCCGGCGACGAAGGCGGTCCACTCTCCTTCATCGAAGCGCAGCTCGACGGCGGTGATGAGCGACTTGACGAGGGTATCGGTGCCGATCTTGGTGATGGTGGCGACCCCGTTCGTGCTGGTGAGGCCTCCGTGGGGTGCGTCGCGGACGAACGCCGCCCACGCGTGGTGCGGGAAGGTGATCGTGCCAGCGGCGGGGTGCTTGCTGTGCCGGATGACCACGCGGTCGGCAACCGGAGCGACCTCGACGCAGTTTCCGGTGCCCGTGCTGTAGCTGCTCTTGCGCCATGTGGTGCTGGTCTGTGCCGTCGGGGAGTCGGTGTTCATCGCAGGTCCTTGATCACGTCGTGGATGAGGTCCAGTGATTCTCGCGGAGGCAGTGCCTGGCTTTGCACGGAGGCGACGGCATGGAGGTAGCTGCGGATCACGCCATCACGCTCGTGCACTGTCCAGGATGTCACACCGTCGACGTAGACGGCTTCGGGATCGTTTTCGTCCGGCCATTGGATGATCACGAACGAGTCACCGAGTGCGGCGTGGGCGTCGGCGGTGAAGGGGACGACCTGCACGGTGACATCGTGCTCGCGGACCACACGGGTGATGTGGCGCAGTTGCTCGCACAGGATGCCAGGGCCGCCGACCTGCTGGCGGATGGCGGCTTCACCAAGGAACGCGGTCAGCCGCAGCCCCTCGCTGAGCCGTCGCTTGCGGCGCATCCGCAGCTCGAGGTAGCGGTCGATGTCGGCGACGCGAATATGCGGCGAGACGGCGGTGATGACCCGCTCGGCGTAGTCGCGGGTCTGGAGCAGGCCGGGGATGACCTCGCCTTCGTAGGTGCGTATCCAGGAGGCGTCGGCTTCCAGCTCGATGAGCATCTGCACGGCTTCGGAGAGAATGTCGCCGTAGTCCTGCCACCAGCCCGGTTCCTCGGCCTTGCGGCGCAGCGTGTCCAACTGCGCGGCCACCTCGGCGGGAATGCTCAGCACATCCACGGTCCGGGCCAGAACGCCCTGAGACACCTTGGCCTTGCCCGACTCGATCTTCGACCACGTGCCTTGATGGATGCCGACCTGAGTGGCCAACTCGGTGCCGGACAGGCCGCTCTGCTGCCGATAGGTGCCCAGACGGGTACCGAGACGGCGACTGCGCACGGTCGGTCGCATCGGGTGTCCTCCGCTCCCTCATGGTCCATGTTCGCAGCCGTCACGCGCAGTGACCGACATGATCACCCGTTCGGACCACTTCCATCTTGCGCATAATGCCAGGCATTATGTGTAACATGGATGCCGTACTGAACGGCACACGGTAAACCACCTGGCGGCACACATCGCCAGGCCCCAGCCCCGGCGGGGCCGGGCCGGACCCCCGACCTGGCCCGGCTTCGCCGGTACCACCAACCGACCCCGCACAGCGGGTCGGTGCGGCAGCGGAGAGCGGTCATGTGGCGAACGCGACGCAAGCCCGGTCAGTGGATGGCAGCGTGCCGGGATGTCGCCGGCCGACGGCGGGAATCCTCGTCCTACCGACCGACGACGATCGGGTGGCGCTGGTCTTCCCTCCGGGCGAGGTCGCTGTCCTGGAACCGTTGCAGGCCGGGCGCCTGCGCGCCGCCCTACGCGACGCGGTGTTCGCCCTGGACGACCCCGAGACGCGCGATCAGCACCAGCACGCCGTCCCGACCGTGCAGGCGAGCGCATGCGCCCCGCCGCGCAGGTCGTCGTGGTGGTCATCGCCGCCACGGTGTTCGTCATCCGACTGGTGGCCGCGCTCTACCACGCGCACGCCGACGGTCAGATCGCCGCTCGCCGCGCCCGCCAGGAACGGCAACCATGAGCGCGCCAGTGCCCGCCGTCGACTGGCTCATGTCGGCCTACGACGCCACCTGGCACGCCTTCCCCACCGCGCAGGTCAGCGACCAGACACGGACCTTTTACCAGGCCCTGCGCGAGCACTCCGTCCCGATTGGCACGTGGAACGCACCGCACCGCGCGCTCTCTGCCCCGCCTGCCTGGTGCTCTACGGCACCCACATCCCCGACGACCAGCGCTGGCAGACCGACGGCTGACCCAACGGCCGCCCAGGACCCCGAAAGAACCGCTACCGATGGAGGCAACCCATGACAACCGCACTCACGCGACCGGATCGGCCGCGCCAACTCGACGACCACGACCACGACCAGCGGACACACCATCACCCACTGGACGAGTTCGTGTCCGATCCCTCCGGCTTGACGCCGGTATGCGACGAGCCGGAGTTCGCCGCGATCCTGGAAGAAATGGTGGCCGACGAGGCACCCCGATTGTTCGCCGTGGTGCAGGAGTACGGCGACCGCGTCGACGGCCGAATCGCCGCGTGGGGCATGGCCTTCGACGACCACACCGAAGTCGTCCCGGTCAAACGCGGGCTGCGAATGAGCCTGCAGGCACCGGAAGACGCGCTGCGCCTGTTCAAGTTCGGCAGCCACATCCAGGCTCGCCTCGTGTGGTTCAACCCGGACGCGGCCACGCCCGCCGACGATGACGACGAGGCCGCCTGAACGGGCGCGCACGGTGTCCGGGGATGGCGTGCTGTGGCTGCCGGGATTGTTCCGGCCGCTTCTGCACGCCATCCCCGACACCCAGCGCTACACCGACTTCGGCGGCCTGATCGTGCTGTGGGCCGCTTGCGGCGCACCCGCACTCGGATGGACCGGAAACGCCCTGCCGCACCCGCCATGCCTCACCTGCGAACGGATCGTCGGCCCGATGCCGACGGCGGGCTGGCCCACCACGATCAATGGAAAAAGTGACCCGATCGTGGCCCGACCATCCCGCCCGATGGCGAACCGGCGCGTGGTCGCCGGATACACCCAAGAAGGTCTGGCCGAGGCGTTGGGCGTTGATCGCACCACGATCGGACGCTGGGAACGCGGAGCACAACTACCCCCACCCTGGCAACACCCCGACCTCGCCCGTCAGCTCCACATCACGCTGGAAGACCTGGATGCGCTCCTGCGACATCCCGGCCCCGAGTTGCCGACTTCGCCTCTTCGGCACGGAGCCCCCAGTCCCAGGGCCTAAACTCTGTGTACACGATCCGATTGTTTGGGTAAACATGGAGCGCCAACCGGCAAGGAGCGCAAGGGACCATGAGTACCCACCTCACAACAAGCCAACACCAAATCGGTCACCCCCGGCTACGGCGTACACGGACTGCGATCGTGGACCAGCACGCTACGTGGATCGCTGTCAACCCGGTCCAGGGCTGCCCGAAGGTCTGCTCGTACTGCTTTCTAAACGAACGGGGCCAGACTGCGGTCCGGCCCGAGCAGTTGGCCAGCCCTGTGGAGACGGTCGACATGCTGACCGCGTCGCAGTTCTACGCGCCGGATCGCCCGGTCGCGTTGTACACATGGACCGATGTGATGGCCCTGCCCAGCTCCCGTGCCCATCTCGCGCAGTTGTTGGCTGTGCTGGTGGAGTGGAAGATTCCCAACCCGATAGTGCTGATCACCAAATGTCTGATCCCGGACGACGCGCTCGACGCTATCGCCGCCGCGCGCCGAGCCGGACTGCGGACGATCGTGTACGTGAGCTATTCGGGCTTGGGCCGCGACATCGAACGAGGTATCCGGCACGAGGAGTTGAAGACCAACTTCCCCCGGCTCGCTCACGCTGGCGTGCCGGTGGTGCACTACTGGCGCCCCGCATTCCCGGAGTCCGCAACCGTCGCCGCGATGGAAGCGGTCTTCGACTGGGCAGCAGAGTACGCACTCTGCACCGTGGCAGCCGGACTGAAGGTGGAACCCGCCGCGCTGCCCCGATTAGCCGAACTGTGGCCTGAACTGGCGACCGCGCCGGGCGTCACCGCAGCCGAATGCGTCTACCCCCAAACGTTCTGGGACTTCGTCCACGCTACCCGGCAACGCCGTCCCGACTATCCGTTGTTCCACACCAACTCCTGTGCCTTGGCCTACGTGTTGGGCCAGCCCGACCGGTTCGGTGTCTTCGGCAGCGACGTATGCACCTCGCGCAATCACTGCCCCGCCGCCCAACGCCACCGCTGCGAATCCGACGTTCTCCGCCGACCAACCCTGACGGAGGCAACCGTCCGCGCCGCGCTGGACCGACGTGGGCACGCCGACATGACGTTCACGCTTGACCGTCCTCGTGGGGAAGTCGTGATCCATGCGGTCCTGCCCACCAGCGCTGCCGCCGCGCTGACACACGATCTTGGCGTTCGGGTCCGCGTCGCGCGCCAGCACAGTGATCCCTACTGGAGCAGCGGAACCGCTGGCGCCCTTCCTCTGGTCATCGGTGATGCCGGATGACTCCCGAGGATTTGGCCAGCGTTCAGGCCGACGTACGTCGGCTCCGGACAGGGTTCGCGGGTACCGCGCCTCAGCCGTGGATCGCGACCACGGCCGCCGCCGAGATGACCGTCCAACTCGGGCATCTTGCGCTGTGCTTACTCCGCCGATGGGGAGCCGACACCACCGACCTTGATGATCCGCAGCGGCCGATCACCAACACCGGGGACGAGTTGGCTGACGTGCTCCTGGCCGCGCTCAGCGTGCTTACGCTGGCAGGGGTGGAGCCCGCTGGGCTTCCCATACCTCGACCGGCTGGCCGTGACGGGGAGGTCGAACGATTCCTGTGCCTGCTGATCGCGGTGGGCCAACTCTCCGAAGCAGCCATGAGGCACGACAGCTTCCGTCACCAGCCCACGGGTACGCTGCCGTCGATCCCGGCGGCCAGTGCGAGTGTGGTCGCGGCCTGCGAGACGCTGTCCGATGGTCTCGGGTTGGACTTGCTCGCCGAGTTCCGCGCAATGGTGGTCGACGCCGAAGCTTTCCTCCGCAGCAGGGGCAACACCCGATGACCGGCCAAGGTGACTTCGCCGCGCATCGCCGTGACGGCGACGACGTGATCAAGGTGCTTGACGGACGGCACCCCGCAGGAGCCCGCTTCGTGGCGGCAGTGCAGAACGTCGGCATGACCGGCATGTACACCTACCTGTCCACGCTGCGAGCAGCCGGAGTCACCCTGTCACCCCGCCTGTCGGTGGAATCTGTCCGGCCGCTGGCGGTGCGGCATCGCTGGGTCACCGGTCCGGTGTTGCTCGATTGCGCGAGCGCTGACCCGTCGCGTTTTCATCGACGCGGTGATCGAGATCGCCCAGTGGGTACGCGCCCTGGACGCAACGGATGCCCGCGTGGATACCAACCTGGCCAACTTTTGCCTCGCTGAGGACCGCGTCGTACTGGTGGACGTGCTGCCGCCCCTGATCCCGAGCGTGCGCCCGGAACCGTCGAACTTGTTCGAGGTGCTGTTCAACGCATTGTGCTTCGACAGCAGGGTGATCCTTGACGCGCTGATCGGCTACGCCACCCGCGTTCTACTGCGCTCCGATGTCAGGGTAGCGACAGGCCAACGCGATGACCTCGCACGCCAGTTGCCGAAGGAGTTCGCCGAGCCCGTCGAGACGTCGTTCCCCGCATCGTGGTTTCAGGCGCGAGTCGCGCTGGCCCTGCGAGCGCTGGCCGGACAAGCCGAGTCTGAGGTCGCCCATGACTTCTTCGCCCTGACCTCTGTACGGGCTTTTCGGGACCTATCCGAGGCGGCACGGGCTCACCGTCTCCGGCAGGTCGACCAGACCGTGAAGGAGCTTGCCCTGGCATGAACCCATCAGCCGATCCATCAGTAGAACTGTCTACATGGGACTGTCATGCCGGGGATGTGGCGTTCACGATCACCGCACCGTCCGCGTGGCTGTCTGCCCAACGCGCGTACTTGTCGGACTTCCTGACCACGCCGCCGGGGGAACTCGATCTGACTGCGTTCAGCATCCGAGTGCACACCGACGACACAGCATTCCGCCAGATTGCCGAGACCATCACGCGGTCGCCGACCACCAGCTACATCGAGCCGGTTCCCGGACTGCTGATGCAGGAGTCCCGTCAGCCGACCGGCCGCCGCAGCTATCTCATCGTCACGGACAACGTGGAACACCAACCGGGCGCATACGCCGTGGCCGCACAAGGACACGACATCGACCTGTTCACCCACACCGGCACCGTGCGCCCCCACCGCTACCCGATCCGGCTCGTCCGGGAGGCCATGCTGCGCACCTACGAAGACGCGGACGGCGTCATCTTCCACGCGGCCGGCGTCGATGTCGGCGGCGCGGCCGTGATGATCTGCGGACCCCGTGGCGCGGGCAAGACGACCGTGACGGCGACGCTGCTTCGGTTGCCCAGCGCGGCCCTGCTGTCCAACGATCGGCTTGTCGGCTACCAGGGAGATCACGTTGTCGCCGTGCCGCTCCCAGTGCCCACCGGGCGCGGCACGATCCAGGCTTTCCCCGAACTGGAGCGCCTCGTTCGACGCCCCACCGCCAACGGCATCGAGCTGGACACGATGCCCGCGGACTTCGGCTCGACAGTCAAGCATGCCTTCACCGCCCGCCAGTTCGCCGAGGCTTTCAGTGCCCGCCTGATCGCACGGTCGACGCTGCGGCTGATCGTGGTTCCCAGGCTGGCCGACACTGGCGAGCCTGCGGGGTTCCGTCGCCTGTCCGAGGCGGAGGCCCGGCAAGTCGTTGCGGCGAACTGCTTCACCCCGCGCGACGAGTTCTGGGTCCGGCCCTGGCTGGTCCCCCGCCAGAGCACGAACGAGCAACTCGGCCGCCAAGCCAGCCCCGCCATCCAGCACCTAGTGACGACCGTGCCGTGCATCGAGGTGAGCTTCGGCGTGCGTAACCCGATCAGTGACCTCGCCCGCATCCTGGAGGAAGCAACAGGAGGTGTTCGGTGAACCGGGTGGGCTGGACGGCGGTGGTCACCGCAGCGGGGCACGCGACGCGATTTCGGCCATTCAGCGCGATCGTCCCGAAGGAGATGCTGCCGGTCGGGCACCGGCCCGCTGTCGACCACGCCATCGCCGAATGCGTGGGAGCTGGGGCCACCACGGTCATCGTCGCCGCCCGGCCAGATGACGTTGTCGTGCCCGCCTATCTGGACGTGCTACGCGGCGACGACGTCCCTGTCGAGGCTGTAGCCGAGGACCTCGGGCACGGCTACGGCAACGGCACTCCGCTGCTCACCCTCCGAGACAGGCTCGCCGCCGAGGAATCGTTCGGTGTGGCATTCGGCGACGACGTACTGCTGGGCGGACACGACCTCGCCGCGATGCGTGACATGGCCAGCAACGGGGCCGACGCGGTGATCGCCGCGCAACTCCTCGACCATGCCGACATCGCCTCGTTCGGCGTGATCGACACCCACCCCGACGACCCCGACCGCGTGATCGGCATCCGGCAGCGACCCGACCCCACCACCGTGGCCGAACCTCTCGCGGTCGTCTCCCGGCTGATCCTGCGACCATCGATCTTCGACCTGCTCGTCCCGACCGAGCACGCTCGCGGAGAAGTCGATCTCGGCGTGGCCGTCGGCGAACTCGCCCGGATCGCCGACGTGCGCGTCCACCGCATCACGGGACGCTGGGTCACCGTCGGCGACCCACGCCGCTACCTTGATGCCCTACAGACCTACTGGCAACTCCAGACCGAACCTGCCGCTCACCACTGAGGACAACCGTGAAGCCGATCGACATCTTCAACGACCGTTACGAGCCCGTCGGCACCGAGGACAAGAAGACCGCCCACGCCAAGGGCTTGTGGCACCGCACCTTCTCCGCGCTCGCGATCAACCCTACATCCCAGCGCGTGTTCCTCCAGAAGAAAGCCCCTGGCCGATACAGCTTCGACCGGCCCGACTACGCCGACATCACCGTCGGCGGCCACTACCAGGCCGGCGAGACCATCCCCGACGGCGTGCGGGAAGTCCACGAGGAACTCGGCCTCCCGGTCGCCTACAGTGACCTGCACCCCATCGGCCTGCGGCAGACCGCCGTCACCCTCGCCCCCGACTACATCGAACGCGAATTCCAACACTGGCACCTGCTCCCCCTGGACGTGACGTTGGAAGAAATCCCACTCGCCGACGCCGAAGTGTCCGGCCT
Organism: Pseudonocardia sp.; assembly: GCA_050701055.1. Lineage (GTDB taxonomy): Bacteria > Actinomycetota > Actinomycetes > Mycobacteriales > Pseudonocardiaceae > Pseudonocardia. Next base: position 13,489 of record JBOHEO010000155.1, read on the forward strand.
GGTGGACATCGCCCTGGACGATGCCATCACGCTCGCCGACGGTGACACCGATGCCGTGCCCGCCCGCTACGCCACCCGCACCGACACCGGCCTGGAATACAGCGAGGCCACCCTGACCACAGCCGACCTGGTACCCAACTACTTCAAACTCGATCAGCTCTACCTCCGCCTGTTCGTCGCCGCGCGTCGTTTCTGCGCTGGCGAACGCACGCACGTGTTCTGGTGACAGCCGGGCACCGGCCTCTGCGGATCGCTGTCGTCGTGGGCACCTGAGGTTCCCCCCTGAGCACGGACACCTCGGGTGTGGGGTCAGTGATCTTGCTCTGGCCCGGCGTGGAGGGTCTCGAAGGTGACGGGGCTGTACATTCCGATGCTCGAATGGCGCCGATTGGGATTGTACCAACACTCTATCCACTCGAAGACGGCATTGGCA
>JBOHEO010000156.1:0-13674 GCA_050701055.1 Pseudonocardia sp.
CACATCACGTTGCGCGAGCTGCTCACGCAGCTCCTCAACCGACCGCGTCCCAGGCACCGCCAGAGCATCATCACCTCCGACACAAAGATCAAGCCGACACGCCGAGCACGGGGACCTGACCAGTTACTTAAATTACGCCTCTTTGCGTATCCTGTTCGATGTGCTCGAAGATGTCCGAGTCGGTTTCCTGTTGCCATTCCGGCAGGTCGTCCCAGTCGGCGACGTAGGCTGGTTTAGGGTCTGGGAAGTGTTTGTGGATCTGGCCGATCCAGCACAGGGCGACGAAGCGGCCTTTCTGGGTTCGGGTGAGTTTGACGGTGTTGCCGTCGGTGGCCTCGATGAACGCGCGGACCTGGTCGTAGACGGCGGTTGCACTGGCGCGTTCCCAGTCCGGGGTGTCGTCCCATGGGGTGACGTAGCTCGGCTTGGGTTCGCCGGGGTAGTGCGTGGTGACGCCGGTGATCCATGCTTCGCGGAACACTCGTCCTCGTTCGAGCTGCAACGGTTCTCCTCTTGGTTATCGGGTGACGGTATGCCTGATCAGGGCAGTGATCTGGGTGTGGAGTTGATGGATCTTCTTGTCCCCGAGTAGCGGTGTCAGGTGGCGCTGCAAGACCTCGAGCTTGCGGCTGATGACACCGGAGCCGGTCTGGTGGGCGGTGTTCAATACGATGTCGGCATAGGCGACGACGAGGCCCGGGTCACTACGCTGAACAGCGATCATGGCCAGGTCGGTGAGCACGCTCGCGCGTCGGCGGGTAGTCATGGCCTGGTTCAGAGAGTAGGTGAGGTTGGCTTCGGCCAGGTCCGGTCGTCCGAGCGCGACGTAGCAGGTGCCGCGTTCCTCGGCGAGCCTGGACCCGTCGAACCGCAGCCAGCCGCTGTTGTGCACCGGGTCGTCGAGGTGACACACCTGTTCGGCGAGATCGAGGGCCCGTTCGCAGCCGTCCCGGTCCCCGAGTCCGGCAAACGTCTCGGCTTGGACGGCAGAGACCCAGTGCCGGGTAGACAAGCTGCTGTCACCTCGCTGAGCCAGTGCGGCCGCCAGCTCCAGCATGGGAGCAGCTTTGTCGAACTGTCGTTCGTAGACAGAGATGAACGCGTGCCGGGTCATCGCGCAGGCCCACAGATCGAAGGCACTGGCCTCTTTGCTGGCGGTGGCGGCGATGGTGTAGCAGTGGGCGGCTTCGGTGTAGTGGTCGCCGTCGAAGAAGATCTCCCCGGCCAGCTGCAACAGGTCCCCGGCCAGAGCGCAGATGCGGTGGTGGGTGGCCAGGCTGTGCGGCTGCCGCAAACTGGCGATGAGCACATCGAGCTGCCGGCGGACCAGTGGCATGGTCTCATCCTTGGATATGGACAAGGCGAACACGCGCCAGAGGTGACTGTTCAGCTCCGCGTACTCGTCCAGCTTGGCGGCGCCGAGCCGACTCGGGTGGTCGTCGGAGGTGTGGTGGATCCGGTCCGTATCGAGAGAAGTGTCGCTCGGGGGCATGGCCAGCAAAGTTTCGATTATGTTGAACAGGCGAAGCAGCTCGCGACGTCTTGCGTTGTCACTTTCTGCAAGGTGTCGTCGGTCATGAGAAACGAGCGGCAGGTCACGATCGTCTGCGTGCACGGGACGCCTTGTCGCAGATAGGTAGACCGTCCTTCCCTCCGCGTTCGTTGTCAAAACGATAGGGTCCGCGGGCTCCAACGGCCGTTCAAGTCTACGAGGTTGAGCGTCGTTCACTCCGGTGACCGGATTGTCGCAATGCTGACAAGGGCTGCCGACAAGACTCGCAGAACGGTGTGCCACGCTCGAATCAATGATCGTCGCGCGTAGGTCAGCTAGGGTGCCGTTGGTGTGCAATACTTCATCGCACGCTCTCGCGAGGTCGAGACTGGGTGGCCGGATCGCGTTCTCCGCCTTCGAGACGGTCGATGGATCGTAGTTGACCAGCTTGGCGAGCCCCCGGCAGGAAAGTTCGCTTTGCTCACGTAGGGAGCGGAGTTCTGCCCCCCAGAGATGCCAGCCACCTTTCTGTGGCGATAGATCGTTAGGTCGCTGCGCCATAGTTCCCCCGTGTGGACATGTGGCCAAACGGACTGTCTACATGCCACATGTTCCGTGCTCGCGCAAGGATCGGCGACGCTTGCCTCGTGGTCATCTCAGGCACCCGCACCGTTCGTAGCCTCTTCGCGGACCGCCAGTCCCGGAGCTGGTCTCGGAGCTGTTCGATGTCCCAACGGCTCAGCCCGACGGCTTCGCAGCCTTGAAGGGTGGTGGCCAGCTTATCTGTCATGACGCGATCGTCTCACGAGCCCCGACCCTCAAGTCACCGACAAGCATGATGGCTCGGCTAGGCGCTCATCTCAGGACCGAGGTAGGGCGTGATGACGTTGCAGCTTGACCTCCCCGACCCGCTACCACCGCAGGTGGATCAGCCGAAGTGGGCGTGGTACCCGACGCGATGGGTGTCCGTAACTGTGGTTGCCCTCACGTCGCCAGCGCCACCAGGGGCCATGCCACGAGCTGTGTGGCGATCCGCGCCGTCACTTCATGACCAGTCACCCTTGCCCCTCACAGGAGATACACCGCCGTGACAACATCGAACACCAATACTCCATCGGTACACCCGGACACCACCCCTGAACAACGGTGCGCTCGCTACCGCCGCGACTACCACCTGCCCACCACCGTCGACCCCGCATCCCGACGGATCCTCCTCCCAATCGGCGGCCTGATCGGCGCCGTCACCATGCCCACCGCACTCGGACATCGCGTCATCGCCGCGCTCCGCGTACGGATGCTGACCGGACCGGTCGTCGCACATCCCCACGCTCAACGTTGGACCTTCATCACCGGCCCTGGCCACACCCTGACCGAGTCCGTGCACGCCGACCTGCTCCAGCTACAGACCTCTGTCGCCCATCCCGGAGACAACGTCGTCCTACCCTCTCCCGACGACGAAAACCTCGGACGCTGGCACTGGATAGTCAGCCTCGACACGCTCAACGACTTTCCCCCACAGTCGGCAGTCATCGCAACCACCACAGCTATGGCGACAACAGCACCTTGACAACCGTCGTCAGGAATGAGGTCGCACCGGAGCGGTCACCCGGATCGTCGGCAGGTGACGCGTCAGCGCCGAGCGCACCGTCCACCAACTCCCCACTTCCCAACGCTTCCGAACAGCGCTGTCAATCACGATTCGCTGGAGCGCTACGCCCAGTAGGCGATATCAGGGATGAATCAGGAACCTTTTCCACACCACCGAAAGGCGACTGCACGATGCCGGCCGACAATCCGCCCTCCGCGCCCGAGCCTGCCTACCGCGCCACCATCACGGCCTCGACGCTCGACGACGACCAGTCGCGCGGACAGGTCGTCGTGACGACCACACCCGTGTTCAGCGAACGGCTCGCCGCCCGCAGCGCCCTGCCCGGCGAGACGGAACTCGCCGATTACATCGACTTCCAACGCATCGTCGTCGAGTGCGCGGGCCGAGCCGACTTCAGCCGGGCCGACGCCACTCGCCTCGCGACCACGCTTCTGCTCGCCGTCACTGACACCATGACACGGGGAACACTCCGCGACGACGACGCCCTCGCCCTTCTCCACGAGGTCACCGACCTGCACCCTGTCCTCCTCCGTCTGCGCCGGTTGTCTCTCCAGTCCGCACGCCAGGCCGCCAGCACGGGCTCGGACGCCGCACTTAATACTGACGACCCGTCCACGTCATGACCGCAGACGACCCGACGATGCCGGTCTGTGTGCTCTTCGCTGAACGCGGACACGGCGACCTGAGCGTCGGACATCCCTACGACATCTTCTGGAGTATCCCTCGCGACCACACCGGTAGCCTGCGCCGTGCTCTCACCGACGCTCTCACCGGCTGCGGCTTCCACCAGGACGCGGCCGACCCGGCTACCGGGACGGCCCCTTCGACCTGCCGAAGCTGCCTGGAAACATCACCGTCTGGCGCGGCGACACACTGACCATCGGCCGCGCCGCAGAAGCCCACCACCGTGTCCGGGCCGAGCACACCGCGGCGTTACGACACGCGATCCTCGCCGTCCTGCACGATCGCGCCACCGACCCGGGACGAAGTTCGTACCACCCTGGCCGACCACAGGACCACCACCGAGCATCGTCGCATCGACCGCCGCTTCGGCTGCCGCCGACGCGGGGTCTTGGGCCGGGCGGTGAGCGGGTGCACGCGTTCACGGCGTGTCTGGACACTCACGTCATACCGGACAGGAGGACGGACGGATGGATGGATGGACGGACGGACGGACGGACGGACGGACGGATGGACCATGAGCTCACGCCCGAGAGCGGCCCGGACGCGGATGGCGGTGAGGCTGGATCTCAGGACGAGTCGGTGTCTGCTGGGGATGAGCGCGCCACGCTGGTCGTTTCTGACGCCGACGCACCGGATCGTGTTCGGATGACGGTCGAGGAGTTCGGTCTGCGCTATTGGTTCGATCTGCCACTGGGTGCTGCGGCTGTTGTCGTCTCGTCGTTGCTGGAGGCGCTGAACCGCGCACTCGCAGCTGACTGTCAATCGGCGGACACAGCGTCATCGGACACGGTGCGTTCGGCCATCGACACGTACCTCGGAACGCGGAAACTCATCGTCCGGACGCGGACGCCGCCGGGTAGCGGAATGGCGACGCGGCAGCTGGCAAGGTTGATCTGCCCCGCGGTTTTCGGACCGCAAGTACAGTGACGCTCTGCGAGTACCAGTGAATCAAAATCTCCACAATGTCAACCACATCGAAGGCCCTCCTCGCCACAGCGACCCCACCTCGCTGCTCAGCAACGAGACACAGGCTTGCGTCTGGCCCTGACCTGCGTAAATGGGCTGTACATGATGAGATCGGCGGCACAGCCTGTAGGAGCGCGTGGCTTCGTGTTGTCGCTTGGTGCTACCCGGTGGCTGTATAGAAAACTTGGTCTGACTTTGTCGCCGAATAACTTCTGGCAAAGTCGCATGGGTCATCAAGGCCGTGCCGGACAAAGCACAGTTCCTAGTGTGAGCGCCCGGCGAAAGGGCAAGCTCGTCTACATGGCCATACTCGGAGCTGGCCGAAGCCCCTTTCTGCCTCCTCAATCCATGGAGTGAACAAAAAGTTCGATGAAGAGCTTGGACTCAACCGGTCGGAGCGCCACGGGTATGATCATGACGGAATCCGACCCCGTGGAGCGACGTACGTGGCAAGTGGGAATGAGTTGACTGATGATGAGCGTGACGCAATCATGATTGGAGTTGCACGAAACGAGTCGTTTCGTGAGATCGGCCTCAGGGTGGGTCGGCATCACTCGGTCATCTCTCGTGAGGTCCATCGGAACGGTGGCCGCGAGGACTATCGGGCGCGTGCTGCGGTGGAACGAGCCGGGGTGATGCGCACGCGCCCCAAGGAGCGGAAGCTGGAGAAGAACGCGGTCTTGCATGATACGGTCGCGGATGGTCTGCGGAAGGAATGGTCGCCGCAGCAGATTGCGAAGAGGCTTGTGTTCGATTTTCCTGACGATCTGGTGATGCGTGTGTCGCACGAGACGATGTATGAGACGTTGTTCGTGCAGGCGCGTGGGGAGTGCGCGACGCAGCTGCGGCTGGCGTTGCGGACCGGGCGTGTGGAGCGCAGGCAACGGGGTACGTCACGATCCGAGACGGCTCGGATCACCGGCATGGTCACCGTCAGCGAGCGGCCGGGCGAGGTGGACGACCGGGCCGTCCCCGGGTAGTGGGAGTCCGACCTGATCATCGGTGAGAAGGGGAAGTCGCAGATTCTCACGCTGGTCGAGCGGACCACGCGGTTCGTCCTCCTCCAGAAAATCCCCGACGACCGCACCGCGGAACGAGTCGCGCTCCTGCTCTGCAAGGCCGTCAAGCGACTCCCCGAAGCAGTGTAGCGGTCGATCACACACGATCAAGGCGTGGCGATGGCGGCACACGCGAGGTTGACCATTGCCACCGATATTCCAGTCTTTTTGGTGATCCGCACTCGCCGTGGCAGCGCGGCTCGAACGAGAACACCAACGGCCTTCTGCGGCAATATTTGCCGAAAGGCACGGACCTCTCGGTCCACAGTCAGGCTGAACTCGACGCGATCGCCGACCGCCTCAACGGCCGTCCACGCCGTACGCTAGAATGGACCACGCCGAGCGAGAAGCTCAGCGAATTGCTAGGAAACGCCGATGGCGCTCTCACTGGTTGAAACCAAGGAGTCTTACTGTAAGGCATTGCGTGTCTTCGCCGCCCTAGCGCGTTTCTCGCCGGTCGAGTGAGGAGAGCGAGGTCGGACCAGAAACGACGCCAACACCCCCCGTTCCGGGCCTGCCCAGAAACCCGGAACGGGGCACCTAACTCGGCTAACTATCTAACTTCCCGATGGTCAGAGCGGTAGAACCCAGGGGGTTCGTCAGGTGCGTCGGCGGTTGCGGCGCCCGCGCCGCTGTCCGGTGGGCGCGTGGCGACGGCGAGGTTCAGCGCGGGGTCGGAGTCGGCATGATGGTGTAGGTGAGCTGGTGTCCTCAGCCGTTGCGGCGGGTCTACTCGATGGCCAGTGCGGCGCCGTGGTCGTCGCGCAGGACGCGGCAGGTGACGAGGATCGGGTGGCGGGAGGCAGGGACAGGCTCGCCGTGTCTTCGGGGGTGGGGACAGCGGCGGGGATGTACTCGGTGGCGGGGGCAGTGATCCCGGTCGTGTGCAGGGCCGCGTGGAACTGGCCCGGGGGTGCCGAACGGGTCTTCGGCGACGTCGGGCACACGGGTAAAGGTGGTCATGGGCACGATCAGCCGGTGCAGCATCCGGCCCCCCGGTTGATCCGGTCGGGCTGGGTTGGGTGAGCAACCGGTCCACCCGAACACAAGGTGTGCTCAGGCACGCCACGGATGAGCGCGAGGTCGGTCCCGGCTGTGGCCCGGTAGGTGGCGGGGTCCTCGGTGACAGTACACTCGCTGCCCGCTCCGAGCGGCTGTCTGGGTCAGGGTCGCCTGGTCCCCGTCCCAATTCATCATGTCTCGCGGTTGACCTGCGCCTGGCTTGACGTTGCACCATGGGGAGCGTGCCTGCCGCCTCCGCACCTCCCACCGTCCGCGCCGAGCTGTTCGGACCGAGCCGGCGGGCCACCACGACCGGGCTGGTCCTGCTGATCAGCCTGGTCGCGTTCGAGGCGATGGGCGTCGGCACCGCGATGCCGGCGCTGGTCGCCGACCTCGGGACGATCTCGCTCTACGCATGGCCATTCGTGTCGTTCATGGCGGCAGCGGTGTTCGGCACGGTGCTGTCCGGGACCTGGTGCGACCGCGCTGGACCACGGGTCCCGCTGATCGGTACGCCGGTGCTGTTCGGGCTCGGTCTGATCGTCGCCGGGACGTCGGACAGCATGGCCCAGCTGCTCGTCGGTCGCGTGCTGCAAGGTGTGAGCGCCGGGGCACTGACCGTGGCGGCCTACGTGCTGATCGCGGTGGTCTATCCGGAGCGCGCCCGCCCCGCCGTCTTCGGGTTGCTCTCCTCGGCGTGGGTCCTGCCCACGCTGATCGGTCCCCCCGTCGCCGGGGTGGTGACCGAGGCGTTGTCCTGGCACTGGGTGTTCGTCGGGTTGGTGCCGATCGTGGCGCTGGCGGTGAGTCTCGTGGTACCCGCGGTGCGGCGGCTGGAACCGCCGCCGGTGGCCTCGGTCCCGGCGCCGCGCCGGGGTGTGGTCCTCGCCGCCCTCGGCGCGGCCGTCGGGGTGTCCGCGCTGAGCTGGACCTCCCAGCACGTCAGCGCACTCGGTGCCGGTGTGGCCGGTGCCGCCGTTCTGGTGCTCGTCCCGGCCCTGCGCCACCTTCTGCCGCGCGGGGTGTTCCGCGCGCGACGCGGCGTCCCGGCCGTCGTTGCCACTCGCGGTCTGCTGGCCGGGGTGTTCTTCACCGTCAACTCCTACCTGCCGCTGATGCTCAACGGCACCCACGGCTGGTCATTGACCGCCGCGGGCATGCCGCTGATCGCGGGCTCGTTGGGCTGGTCGGCGGCGTCGGCGTGGCAGGGTCGGCATCCCGATATGTCGCGGACGACGCTGCTGCGGGTCGGGTTCTGCGCGCTGACACTCGGCACGGCCGGGCTGTTGCTGGTCGCACCGTCGTGGGGCTCACCGTGGCTGGCCACGCCGTTCTGGGCCATCGCCGGGGTCGGCATGGGGATGGGATTCTCGGCAGTGTCCTACCTGTTGTTGCAACAGTCCGCGGCCGGTTCGGTCGGCTCCAACTCCTCGGCCGCGCAGATCGCCGACCAGTTCACCACCGCCACCATGATCGGTCTCGGCGGCGGCCTGCTCGCGCTGCTGGGCTCCCCGGCAACCGCGCTGCCCATCCTGCTGACGGTCTCGGCCGCCCTGGCCGCCGCGGGTGCCGCCATCGCTGGCCGAACAACGCTCGTCGAGTAGGGACGATCACCGGACCGACGTGGACCCCGGCAGGACGGACGTCCCGTCAGCGACCTGCCCACCCGAACCCTCGGGTAACCGAACCCGGGTGCCGGCGCCCGACGATCTCGCTGCCTACCGCAGCGTCGCGGCGGCGGCGGCGAGACGGGCCAGCGCGTCGTGGGCCGCGGTCACCGCCTCGGGAGCGGTGTTCGGCACGGCGAGCACCGCATCCGCGGCCTCCTGGACCTGCATCTGGAGATCGAGAACCGCGCGGACCCAGGCCTGGTCGAACAGCTGCCCCGTGCGGGCCTGGAGGTCAACGGTCACGGCCTGCTGATCAGCGCTGGTCTGGTCACCGAGTGTCACACCGGCACCGGTGGCGAGCGCGCGGAGCTGTTCGTCGAGGGCCAAGCTGTCGGCGGCGATCTGCGCGCCGAGCGTGCGGATCTCGTCGGTGGTGCCCTTCTCCCGTCCCAGCCCGCCAAGTGTGGCAAGGGCGAGGGCGCCCTGGTGGCCATTGCCGAACGCCGCACGCTGGGCGTCGGTCACCGCGCCGCCGGGTTGCACCGGCCCGGCCGCCGGTGGCGCATCCGCGGCGGGCGGCGGCGCCGGGTCGGGCGACGTGCAGGCCGCAAGCCCGACCAACGCCAGCGCTGCGGCTGCCACGGACACGGCATGACGGACGATCATCGGACCTCCTGACGGGAACGCTGCCGGCACCCTTGCCTCGATGCCGTTGCCGCTGCACCTCGCCGCACCGGCTGTACCCGCGCGGGTGATCGCACATCATCCGCTGTGGGCATGTTCTCGGCCGTGCTGGGGGAGCTCAACCCCGGTGCGGCAACGTGGCCGGGGTGGACGGTGGCGGGATCATCGGACCGATGTCACCGTCCGGTGCGGTGTCGAGGTCGACGATCACCGGGGCGTGGTCACTGGGGCCCTTTCCCTTGCGGGCCTTGCGGTCCACCCAGGCGGCCACGAGGCGGCCCGCGGCGTGGTCGCCGGCCAGCACCAGGTCGATCCGCATGCCCTTGTCCTGGTGGAACCGCCCGGCGCGGTAGTCCCAATAGGTGAACACGCGCTCGGCGGGCCAGCGGTCACGCACGACGTCACGCAGGCCGAGTCCGACGAGCCCGGCCAGCGCGGCGCGCTCGGGTGGGGTGACGTGCGTCGAGTCGACGAACAGGGACGGGTCCCAGAGGTCGTCGTCGGTAGGCGCGATGTTCATGTCCCCGGCGACGATCGCACCGGCCGGGTCGATGACCGAGGCGTGCAGCGCGGCCAGCCACTCCAGCTTGTAGGTGTAGTGCGGATCGTCGGGAGTGCGGCCGTTGGGCACGTATACCGAGGTGACGCGCAGACCACCGCAGGTCGCGGTGACGGCGCGGGCTTCGGCCGGGGAGTCCGGGGCCGGGAAGCGGGGCGCGTCGGGCAGGCCGCGGACCACGTCGTCCAGGCCCACCCGCGACAGCAGCGCCACGCCGTTCCAGCGGCCCTCCCCGTGGTGGGCCACGGCGTACCCCCGCTGCGCCAACGGCCCGGCGAACGCGCCGGCGAAGGCGTCGTCGGCGAGTTTGGTCTCCTGCAGGCAGACGACGTCCGGGGCGCGCTCGTCGAGCCACGGCAACAGGCGGGGCAGCCGGGAGAGGGCCGAGTTGACGTTCCAGGTGACGACGCGCACGTGCGCGCACGCTACGCGGCTGGTGCGCGGCCCGCGCATGTGCCGGGCTCAGGACGCCGTCGTCAACAGGACCCGGATGCCGTCGGCCCGCAGGGTGGTCGCGTCGGCTGTGACGCCGATCACCACCACCAGATCGCCGACGGTGGACTGCTAGCCCGACCCGGAGACGTCCACGGCCGCGGTGAGCCCGTTCACCTCGGCCACGGTCGCCCGGCCATCGACCAGCGCGGCGACCGTGGACGGCAGGCAAATCGCGGTCCGCCATCGACGCGCTGCTGGTGCAGGGCGACACCACGGCCGACCGCGTCCGCGCGGTGGTGGCACTCGGCGACCTGCAGGACTGCGTTGTGGTCTACCCGGACCTGCCAGCGGCGTCGATCCGGGAGGCCGCCATCGGCGCCGGGCTGCGGGCACTCCTTCCCGTTCCCGGCCTCCGGAGTCCGGCTGAGCCCGCGTGACGCAGCGGCCGATCGCCGGGCGCTGGCCGACGGAACGCAACCCCACCTAAGACCACGACACCGCACCCGAGCGGGCCGGCCTCGACGTGGCACGGCGCTTGAAGCTCGACGTCGGGGCAGAGGCCATGCGCATCAAGTACGTGTCGTACGCGAACGGCGAGCCGATCATGCTCGTCACGTCCTACGAACCCCATCGCCCTGGCTCGGGGAACACCCATCGAACGACCCGAGGAAGGCCCGCTCATGGCGGCGATCATCGGCCGCTTCATCTCGATCGGCCTGCGCCCGACCACCATCACCAAACGCCTGCATTCCCGCCTGCCACAGCCCTCGGAGACAGTCGAGCTCAAGCTGCGGCCGGACATTCCAGTGATCATTGCCGTACGCATCTGCCACTCCGGTGGGACCGCCATCGAGACCGCCGACCTACTGTTCGCGGCGAATCAATCCAAACTCGAATATTCACTGACGGTCGAGCCGCTCGACTGGCTACACAAAAACGCAAAGGGCGCGGTGCCCACCATGAGGTGAGCACCGCGGCCCCTTTTGACGCGGGAAGTCAGAACGCTAGCAGTTCAGCAGTTCGGGCCGCTGATTGAGCAGTTGGGCTCTCGGCGTCACGAACGCCTCGTACTCCTCGTTCGCATCGAGACGGAACAGCCCGATCTTGCAGCAGTTCTGAAATGCCATGCGCACACGGAAGTGTCGCTGCACGGTACCACGCATCGCGTCGCTCCCGACCAACCGGAAGACCTCACCCCATGCTGCGTCATCCGGCGGCACTTCGAGGTTCTGGACCGATCGAGCGTCGGTCGCGTCAAGCTCCTTGGCCAGCCGCTCGACCATGCCCCACGCGTACGGTAGGGACTGACGAATGCAGTCGACGAAATCTTCCTCGGATACCGGGCCCTGCTGCGCCTTCGCCAGCAATGCGGACGGAACTGTCAGTGACACTGGACCTCCAGGTCTGCCGTGCGGGACTCGATCGACGTTACGGGCCCACCACTGCAACCCGTAACACCCAACCGGGCGAAATTTCCACATGCACGCATTCGCATGTCTGCGCGCATTGCAGGCGGTTGCCGGTCTCCACCCGCGCCAGAATGGAGCACGAACGTCATCGCCACTTCGGTTGCACGAAAGTGTCGAACGTCCATTTCGTACTCAATCTATAGCCGACTCGCCTGGTCGGTGCGCCGGACGGCATCGCCAAGCACTGCCGGAGCACACCGCACACAGCGACGTGACGGCAGCGGAGCCGCCCGACCTCATCCCCGCCGACGCAGCACGACGTCGACCAGAAGCGCTGGACCCGCCTCCTCGGCCTTCCCACCCGACGCCACTCGACTCCGATCCTCGTCAACGACGAGCCCTTGCCATGCCCGCCGACCTCGGGATCCACGTTCCATGGCTCGTGGCGTCCCGAACAAGATCACCACAACCCACGACGAATTGGCCAGCAGGGTCTGCGGCGGACGCAAATACAGGAACCCCCGACACGACTGATCACGGTAGGCCGATCGTTGAAGCATGCCTGGCGGATTGCCGGAATTCGCGGTAAAGCTCGAGCGTCAGCCACCAAGTGTCTGGCCGAACATCATGTACGAGATAGGATTGAGCCCCGGTGATCGATAACCGTCTCCAACCGCGGCACGTACGTCACGACCCACCCGGCACAGCCAAGCCTCCGATACGGTCACCCGACATGTCCGCACCGCGGGACACGACAACAGCGTCGCCGGGAATCTTCGGTTCGGGCTCGTCACCGGGAGCGGCGCGATACCGCCCCCTCCGCACAGGGGGTGGGGTGGGACTCTCGATGATCGTCCGTAGGCTGAGCGGACGAACCCGCGATCGGGGGTCGTTCTCGTCAGGACCGAACGAAAGCAACACTTTGCAATAGTTTGCATCAATGCCGCCGATAGTCTTTCCTGGTTGTCAGCTCGAAAGGATCAGGCGGTGGCCTCCGGCGATCCAGAAGCGCGCAAGCTGACTTATGGGAGTCAGGTATGCCTCAGCTTTCGTTCTAGACCTTCCCGGGCAGGCATTTGTCAACGTGAAGATAGGCGACGAAATAGAAAGAATAGCTCTCCAGACGATCAAGCGGTGGCAGTCCGAATGACTTCTCAGCACTTCCACCAACCTTCAAGGCGTGCGACCAGCCCGTTCCAGCCGTCCTGGACGATTTCAACCCCCGCGGCCGCAACCGTACGGTGCCCGCATGGGCGTACGAGCTCAGCATGTCCCGCCTTCGCTCGGTCACAGTCCCATCCACCCAAATGAGTTCGCCCGTCATCGCCGCGTGTTACGCGCCACGATGCCCCTGCATTCGTCGGGCTCCACCGTCGATCGGGTGTCGTGGGGTGATTGTCTGCGTAGGTGCGGGCTTCGAGGCGTCGTCCGGTTGGGCAGTGCCCAGGGCCCCATGGTTCGGGCTGAGTGGCTCCACCCCCCACCACCTGCCCGCCGCAGCCCGTGCGTCCTGACCCCTCCACCGGAGCGAGGACCGGGGGTGCGGGGGCGGAGCCCCCGTGGTGGTTGACGTGGTGATTTTGTCGGTGGTCGGGCGCACACTGGGCGTCATGACCGACTATGTCGTGATCCCGGCGTGGGTGGTCGCTGATCACCGGCAAGTGCCGGATTTCGATCACATGGTGTTCGTGTTGGTGACCGAGCTGGGGTCGGTGCACGTGCAGGGTCAGCTGGCAGCGCTGGGATGGGTGCTCGGGGGGCGGCCGGCGCCGGTGACGCAGCGGACGGAGCCGGTGACGTGGGCGTTGGCGCGCGCGGGCCTCCCGGTCGGTCGACGCGGCTACCCCCGGCGCCGCCGTCGGCCGTTGCGGTAGGCGGTCCAGAAGGCCGGTGGACGCGCGCTGATCAGCCTCTGAGACCCACGCCGCGTAGACGCGCAGGGTCGTCGTGCCGCCGCCTCCATGGCCGAGACGACCCGTGACCGTGCGCACGTCGACGCCTCCGGAGATCAGCTCGGTTGCCGAGTAGTGGCGCAGCTTGTGGGTGCGCCGTGAGGCGCTGTGGTTCGAGTGGAGGTGAGAGACCTTCGCCGTTGATCCTGTCGCAGCGGGACGGTGGAGCTGGGGGCAGCCTGATCCGGGTGGTGCCGGGGAGGGTGGGAGCAGC
>JBOHEO010000157.1:0-13413 GCA_050701055.1 Pseudonocardia sp.
CCATCAGCTCCGCGAAGCCGGGCCGACCCCACTCTGGAGACACATCGAGGACGCACACCAGCTCTGGGCCGGCGCCGGCCGACCTGGCTGGGAACGCCTTGGCCTCACCGTCACCCCCGACCACCAACACGTCTGGCTCGACACCCCCGACCGCACCGACCACAGGTGGCGGTTAGCACCCAAGTAGGGCCGGGTGCCCCTTCACGGTCTCCATGATCATGCAATCTAGCGGATGCATGATCTTCCCGACGACCCGACACACCGAAAAATCACATGCCTGTCATTCCCACAGGCGGGATTCGGCGTGCTGGGCGTGAGCAGGGCATTTCGGGTGGTGGTGGGGTTGGTGCGCGGCCGGTGGGTGGTTGGGCTGGTCAGGGTGTGGGGGCCGCTGCTGCCGCCCCCTGTGGACTGCTCGCCGCGCTGGGCGCGTCGACCACCCCACAGGGGTTGCCCTCGAACAATGGACCGGGGCAGCGTGACGGGTTGGCGTGACGGGTTTCAGTTGGTGTAAGACGATAGCTCTCATCATGTTACGTTGTCTTACATGGAGTCGACGGATGGCGAGCGGAACATGCGGTCGGTGACGATCCGCGCTGGTGATGATCTTGTGGCTGAGTACGACCGGCTCGCCGGTGGTACTCGGGGTCGGTCGCTGCTGATGCGGCGGGCGCTGGAGTTCTACGTTCAGGTGCAGCGTGATGCGGCGAGCACGGCCGCAGTGCTGACCACGGCCGGCAGTGACCAGCCGGACCGGTTGCTCGAACTGCTGGCGCACCAGCTCGACGCGGTGCGCTACCGGCGCGACAACGTCGAGCCTGAGCCGTTCGACCTGTCGGTACATGATGCCTGGATGGTGCTGTCCAAGCTGCACCAGCACGGGTACGCGGTTCACCGCTTCGACACGTCTCGGCTCGGTGCCTCGGCGGTGCCATGGTGACCGGCTCGGACAGCGGCAAGCGGTGGCGTCGTGGAATGGCCGCTGACCTGGTCACTGCCGAGCAGTACCCGGACATGGACACGTTCGAGCTGACCAGCGAGTTGGGGTGAGCGCGCCAATTATCTTGGGTTTCCGAGTGATTTTCTCAGCTCAGACGCGATCTTGTCCCGTGAGGCACGTTTGGCAAGTAACAAGGTGTTTCGATCGAAACACCTTGTCGTGAGTCTGGGAAATGTTTCGGTCGAACCATTTCCCGCTGTCGCATCGACGCCGAGACCTCCCCGGCCGGCCGCACTGGTTATCTGGAAGTCTTCGCGCCGTTTCCCCTGCTCAGAGGACGTTCAGCGGCGGAGGTATGTCGGGCATGCAGAGGCCAAGGCAGGTGGTTCGACCGAACCATCTGTGGGCGGAACGTCCTATTTTAGAGGAAGCTCGGCGGTGCAGTAGTGTCACGAAACGTGTCACGAAACATTGATCGGCAGGTGGACCAGATACGGTTTCACGTTCGGAGATCCACCGAGCGGCTGCCGGAGCACACCGCCGGCCAGCGGTGGGCGCGGGAACAGGCACTGCGGGCAGTGGAGATCGTGTCCGAGGCGCTGGACATCGATCCCACGCTGGCCGACCCCGCCGACCCCGACCGGATACGCGGCCTGGACCTGGTCACGGAGATCCTGCGCCAGCTCGGCCCGCTGTCCAACCTGGCGGCCCTCGCCGAACGGCACGCCGTGCTGCTCGGCGAGCGAGCCCGGACCGGGGATCCGGACGGCCGGGTACACCGGGAGTTGGCCACGCTGGGCCGGGTCAACCCGGCCGCCTCGGAGGAGCTGGCGGCGCTGGCCGAGCGGGTGGTGGTGCTCGCGCAGCAGGTCCGCGACATCGCCGAACCTGACTGGGCCAGCCCAACCCGAACCCAGCAACGCAGCGCGCGGCTGTTGCCCGAACCCGACCGCATCACCGGCCTGGCCGCGGAGCTGGAGCGGCTCCTCGGTCCGGCGTTGGCCGTGACACATCCCGCCCCGGCCGCGCTGCACCTGGCTGCACTGGCCCGACACCTTCACGCCGCCGCGGTCAGCGCGGGCCGCCGACCCGCACCGCCCGGACCAGCCACGACATTGCGCTGGTCCCGGCTGCGCGGCACCACTGCCGACCACGACCACTGGTCGGCCACGCCGCTTCTGCGGACCAACCTGCCGCCAACGAGCCCACCGCAGCAGTCCTCCCGCTCGTTCCTCGACACCATCAGCATCCACGGAGGTGCGCCAGTGACCAACGTGCCTCAAACCCGTGGATATTGATCAGTCAAGGAGAAGATCACCCCGTTGCCTCACATGCCTGAACCTCGAAAAGAACCCGAGATAACAGCGGCTTCGGCTCAGCACGCGGGCTTGTAGCCGACGAAGCTCATGCCCCCGGCCGGCCCATCAGCCTCTCGTGCCCAGCTCACATGCGAGCCATCACGCCAGTCCGGTCTGTCGATCGAGAGCGCGTGCGATCTGGAACAACGGACCGCTCAGCCCGTCGAGCGAGGTCACCATGTCCTGAAACTGCGCGGTGACCTCGGGGCTCGCCGCCCACTCGCCGACGTCGGAGCCGAGCGCCCTCGCCAGCCACGACAGCTCGGCAAGCGAAGCCGCGAGGTGCTGCACCATCTTCGCCGTATCCAGCTCCGTCCGACCCGCGCCATCGCCTTCGGTCCAGTGTCGACGCAGCATCCCCAGCAGCCGCTTGGCTTCCTCCGACAGCACCTCCGACTTGGACATCGCGAAGTGCCGCCGGTTCCAATCTTCCGGCGCGTGCATCTGCGCGTACACGTGCAGCGCCTCGCGGAACACGTCCGACCGATCTTGACGGTGACTCCGCCGCGGATTGCCGAACGAGTTGGTGCCCTCGCCTGCCGCCATCCGGTCGTACGCCTCGTGGAGCGGCTCGTCGAGTCGCAATGAGGTCTGCTTCTTGCGCATGTATCCCATCGTATCCCATTGGGATGCAGTGGGATAGAACCAGTGGTTGGGTGCGAGTCTGCGGTCAGCACCACTTCTCCGGCCGCTGGTACAGCCGTTGGCCAGCTCCGGCGACGGTGTCGGGCAGCTGGGCGGCCACCAGGTGCTCGCGGCTGATCAGGAAGCTGGTGACGTTGGGCGGCAACCTCTTGGTCGGTGGCTGGCGGCCTGGCGGGCACGCCAGGATGATCGGCCGGTCGGGGGCAAGCTCGTAGCTGGCGACGATCGCGGGGTTGAGGTCGCTGTCGGTGGTGACCAGCACCGACAAGTCGCCGTAGCCCTGGGCGGCGTCCTTGACCAGTGCCACGCCGAGAGCGACGTCGGTGAGCTTCTCCTCGTAGGTCCGAAACTCACGAACCGGGTCGCAGTGGCAGGTCCATCGGTGTTGGCAGGTGGGGCAGCGGAACGTCTTCTTCAGGTACCGGCCTCGGGCCACCTCGACTTGCGGCCTCAACGTGGTGAGGGCGGCGAGGTAGGTTTCCTGTCGACGGGCAGCGTCCGGCTCGCCGGCCACGATGGTGGTGAAGTACCGGACCCGCAGGATCGAGTCGTTCACGCGCAGTTCGGCGGCGAGGGCGAACAGGTCCAACCACAGGTATTGCCTGCCGTACTTGGACTTCACTCCGTGGTAGAGGTTCATGCCGTCGACGTACACGATCACCTGCGCCACGCTGAACTCTTCGGTTTGAGTACCCGGTGCCGAAGCGGGTACACTGTCGGCATACGACGTTGGTCACGGCCAACAGGGCGGCCCCTTCGGGGGCCGCATTCTTATGTCCGACCTGGTCAGGCCAGGTTCGGTCCCGCTGCGCGGCCGGAGCTTGCTGGTGGAGTTCTTCCGCCGCTGGCACCCGAGTATTCGTCCGTGCTCGCTGCGCACAACCCCGCTCGCGCTGCTCAGGGGTCATGGCCGCCGTAGGCGGTGTGCTCTGCTGCGCTCGGACACCTTCGGGTTCTTGCCAGCGGGCGAAAGAATGGCTCTGACCACACAGGACAGTTGAGCTCGCCCGTGAGGGGAGGGCCGATGATCGTCGTGTTGTCGTTGGTGTGTGGGCATTTCGAGTTCGCGCAGCTTCCGGTCAGTCCGGTGGTGCCTGCGTTCGCGTTGGTGCGGGTTGCTGAGCTCTGCTGACGGGGTTGTCCCCAGCCGGGTCAGCGCCGGACACTGGCCTGGTGCGTCGTCGGTGCGCTGCGTGCCGCCAGCCGCTGCCTGCCGGGGCGAGCGCCCGGAAGGTCTACTGCGGCAATGCTTGTGTGGCCAAGGCATACCGGGCACGGCGACGCCGCGAGCGGGCGACGCGGATCACCCGCAACGTCACGTGGGCCTACGCGGTGTTCGTCCGGCAGGATCTGACGGAGGCGGAGGTTGAGGCGCGGTTCATGGTCGTGGACGAGGTCCGTTGCCCGATGTGCGGCACGGTGACGTGGCCTGGAGTGCGCCACCGTCCCGCACATCCGGTACTGCTCGGCCGCGTGCCGTCAGCGGGGTTATCGATGGCGGCATGGCTTGTGGCCGCCGCGAACAGGCTCACATGCACAAGCTGATGACCATGACGACCAGGTGTGACGATCACGAACGGTAACACTGTCATTGTTGAGGCTCGGCGTCATGATCGATGTCGACGTGGACTGGCGAATTGACACTTACGTGTCAATTCAGGCGGCGTCGGTGACGATCTCGCGGGGGTCGACGCCGAGACGGGCGATCAGCTCCGCCGATGGCACCCGGCGCCACTGCGCCTGACCGCCTTTCATCCACCACTCGTCGAAGTACTCCGCGCAGTCCTCATCGTCGGGATCGACGACGTGCTCGACGACCTGGACAACGTCGTCGGGGTATTCCCGTGCCAACTGCTCGATGACCAGCTCGGCGGCGTTCGACACGCTCGGCCCGGACAGCGTGGTGATCCGCTCGTCGAGTGGCTCGGTGATCACCGCGGTCACTTTCCGCTCACCAATGCGCCACACCCGCAGCCTGCGCGTCGCGGTCCCGTGCGTGCCGTGCGCGTAGGTCCACGCCTCATCCCGTAGCAGGAGAACGTCGATCGGCTCGGGCGCTGCTGGCCGTGACTGGTCGGTGTTCTTGTTCTCGGTCACGAACTTCCTCCTACTGTGACACGTACGTGTCAATTCTGGGCGGGATGGGCGCGGCCGTCGCGGGCGGTCAGCGGACTGGTGTGGGTGTCGGGTAGTTGGCCGCGTCGGCGGCGGTGAGGGGCGTCGGGCCGTGCAGCAGTTGCGGGCAGTGCTCGCAGGCTCCGGCCGTGTCGAGCTGCCAGGGGCGACCGCAGTCCGCGCAGCTGTTGATGCCGAGCAGGGCGACTTCGGAGTTCGGCTGAAGGGTCGGGATGCGGTGTTCCCAGCGGACTCGCGCGGCGAGGGTCCGGTACCGCTGTTCCGCTTGGCGGCAGGCCATCTTCCAGGTGGGGTCCGGCGCGTAGGCGACCAGGTCGGCGTAGCACTGGGCGGCGGCGTCGTAGCCGGCCTGCCGCTGGTACGGGTCCGGGTTCGTGAACAACGGCTCCGCCTCGTTGAGGGCCTCCTCGATCTGCGGCCTGCTGCGCACGCCAGGCAGGGCGACGTCGAGGTCGGTCATCGCGTTGCCCTGCCTGGAATCCGGCAGTGTCAGCTCGTGCTGCTCGGTCATACAGGCAGTGTGCCGGGTGGCGTCAAGCTGATCACTCACGGGTGCGCTCACGTTCGTCGCGGTGAACGAGGTGCTGATGGCAACCGCGGTGGGCAGTTCGGCCCGGCCAGCGGGGGTGCTGGCCGTCGCCGTCGCACTCGGCCCGGTCAGGTGCCGATCAGCGTCAGCACGTCTTCACGTACGCGGGCCATGCTGTGCTCGTCGGCGGCTTCGACGTTGAGGCGCAGCAACGGTTCGGTGTTGCTGGGGCGCAGGTTGAACCACGCTCCCTCGGGCAGGGTGACGGTCAACCCGTCCATCCGGTCCGCGGTGCCGCCCTGGGCGGTGTAGTGGGCTTCCACCCGTTCCAGGACAGCGGGGACGTCGGCGATGGTGCGGTTGATCTCACCACTGGCGGTGTAGCGGGAGTACTGGGCTGCCACTGTGGACAGTTGTTGGTCGGTTTCGCCGAGAGCGGCCAAGACGTGCAGCGCGGCCAACATGCCGGTGTCGGCACGCCAGAACTCGCGGAAGTAGTAGTGCCCGGAGTGCTCGCCGCCGAAGACGGCGCCGGTCTCGGCCATGACCTGTTTGATGAACGAGTGGCCGACGCGGGTACGAATCGGGTCTCCGCCGTGCTCGGTGACCAGCTCGGGCACGGCCTTGCTGGTGATGACGTTGTAGACGATCGCCGATCCTGAGTGGCGGGCCAGTTCGCGGGTAACGATCAGGCCGATGATCGCGCTGGGAGACACGGGATGACCGTTCTCGTCGACGAAAAAACACCGATCGGCGTCGCCGTCGAACGCGAGTCCAAGATCGGCGTGGTGTTCACGCACGGCCGCGCACAGGTCGACCAGGTTGGCCGGCTCCAGCGGGTTGGCCTCGTGGTTGGGGAACGTGCCGTCCAGCTCGAAGTACAGCGGGATGACCTCGAACACGGGGTGATCGAGCACGACCGGCGCTGTGTGCCCGGCCATGCCATTGCCGGCGTCCACCACGATCGTGAGCGGGCGACTGCCGGTGAGGTTGACCAGGCTGTGCAGGTACTCGGCATAGGGCCGCAACAAGTCGTCGGACCGGGTGGTGCCGGTCGGCCCGTCGTAGTCGGGCAGGCCGTTTTCCAGCAGGCCGCGGATCTCGGCGAGGCCGGTGTCCTGGCCGACCGGTGCCGCGCCGGCCAGGCAGAGCTTGATGCCGTTGTAGCCGGCGGGGTTGTGGCTGGCGGTGATCATCGCACCGGGGACGTCGTGTGTGCCGGATGCGTAGTACAGCAGGTCGGTGGAGGCCAGCCCGATAGCGAGGACGTCGCTGCCTCGGCTGGTGGCTCCGGCGGCGAAGGCGCTGGCCAGTTCCGGTGAGGACTCGCGCATGTCGTGGCCGACCGTGATCAGCTCGGCCCCGGTGATGTGCGCGAACGCGGCACCGATCTGATAGGTCAGGTCGGCGTCGAGTTGATCCGGGACGGTGCCGCGAATGTCGTATGCCTTGATCAGGCCGGTCAGGTCCCGCATGAGCTGTTCGTCCTCCATTTCGTCAGGCCAGCAGGGTGCACTGAACACCCTGGGAATCGGTGTCAGTCAACACCACCGGCCGCACTGGCAGACCAGCCACCGCGTTGACGACGGCCGCCATTCGTTCGGGTGACACCAGAGCGAACAGGCATCCGCCGTGGCCGCTGCCGGTGAGTTTCGCCCCGTACGCGCCTGCCTTCAGGCAGGCGGTGACGCACCGGTCGATCAGCGGTGTGGAGCACCCCATGTAGCGGCGCAGCAGCTCGTGTGCCTGGCTGATCAGGGTTCCCAGGTGCTCGTAGTCGATGCGCGGTGCGGTGAGCGCGGTGGTGATCGCCTCGACCACGGACGGCGCCTGGTCGCGGTAGGCGATCATGCGTGGTTCGCCCTCGGCCAACCGAGTGCGCTTGGTGCGCAGCACCCGCGAGGTGGACCGGCGCTGCTGGGTGTCGATCAGCAGCACGGGCGTTCCGAGGGTCGGGGCGAGCAGGGTCGTGGCGGGCGGGGTGGTGGCCTCGATGCGGCGCAGACCGCCGTAGGCGCAGGCGATGAAATCCATCCACCCTGCTCCGCTGCCGGTGGTGGCCTCCGCGTGGTAGGCGAGCTCGGTGAGGCGTTGAACGTCGGGTACGACGCCTTCGGCCGCGGTGAGCAGGGCCGCCGACGCGGCGACGGTGACGGCCGCACTGGAGGACACGCCGGCACCGACCGGCACGGTGGTCGTGCTTGTCAGGTCGCCGCCCGCGCTGTCGGTCATCACGCCGCCCGCGCAGGCTTGGAGGTAGTCCAGGGTGTCGCCGGTCAGCTGGTCGAGCCGGTGCGTGGCCACGGTGCGTCGGGTGTTGAGTGGGGCGCCTGCGACCAGGTGTACCAGTCGGCTGTGGTGGTTGAGGGTGGCGGTGACCTCGGTGCGCAGGCCGATCGCGGCGACCACGGAGGTGCCGCCGGTCATCCAGTCGAGGCTTTCGCCGGCCAGGCAGATCCGGGCGGGCGCGGTGGCGCTGGCGGCTCCGGTGTCACGCATCGGTGCCCGCCCGCCGTGTCTCGGGTAGCGGTTGGGTGCAGGAGCGGCACGCGGGGGACAGTGACCAGTCCGCGCGGGCGTGCGCGTGTCGGTAGCTGGTCATCTGTTCGCCGTTCCATAGCTCGGCGAACGATGCGTCGGCGAGGTCGCCGATCACGTAGCCGGCATGGTCTGCGGTGTCGGGGTAGACGCAGCAGCACATTTTCAGCCGGCCCCGGAAGTCGATGCTCGCGCTGGTGGCGGTCATGAGGCAGGGATCGCGGCGGGGAGAGGCCAGCATGGGGAGCCCGGTGACTGCACCGCCCCGGTTGTTGTAGGTGCCGATGATGTCCGGCCCGATGATCTCGATCGTCGTGTCGCCTACGTGGCGAACCAGCGCGAGGCCCTGCCGGACGGTCCGCTGCTCCCACTGCCAGTCCTTGAGTCCTGCACGCCTGGTCCAGGCGTGCAGTGCCTCGAACGTGGCGGGTGTGTCGGCGCGGTGGGGGTAGCGGGTGACGCGAAGGTAGTGCACCCCGGAGTCCAGTATCCGGGTCATCATGGGTTCACGGAGTACGTCGCCGTTGGTGTAGATGGCGGGCTTGGCCGTCGGCAGCACCTGACGAACGTGGTCCAGCTCGTCGAACATGCGGGGGTTGAGCAGTGGTTCGTTGTAGTTGTGGTTCGCCAGGAACCCGGTGTAGTTCAGTGAGGCCAACTCATCCACGACCTTGGCGAACAGGGACCAGTCCATGAGTTCCTGTTCACGGCGTACGGGTTGTTCACTGTTGGGGCACCATTCGCAGGTGCGGTTACAGCGGCGGCTGGTCTCCAATTCGATGTAGCGTGGCAGTGCCCCGACTGGGCCGTCGTCGTCCATGCGGACCTCACTTGTCCTTGTATGGCATCGGATTCCGCCCTCCTGGGGGCCGTTCGGACTTTGACACGTACGTGTCAACTCTCGCCACCCTTGGACGTGCTCGCCGGCCTGATGTCTGTGTCGAGCTGGTCGAGCTGCTCCTGCACTTCCTCGGCCCGCTGGCTATGGTTCGCGGTGCTGTAGTGGGCGAAGGCGCGGGTGTAGTAGTCGCGGGCGGCATCGCGGCGGCCCTGCGCTTCAGATGCCCGGCCGAACAGGTTGAGCACTTCGGCGATGTACCGGGCGTTGGCGCTGTTCTCGACCACGAGCAGGGCCTCGGTGAGGGCATCGCACGCCTGGGCGTGCTCGCCCATTCGGATCAGGACGTCGCTTCGGGCCGTGAGTACGCGGGCTCGTCCAAGCTGGTCGTCGAGGTCGGTCAGCAGGGCCTCGGCCTGGTCGAGGTGGTCGAGGGTGTCGTCGACCTTGTCCAGTCCGGCGTGGGTGGCGAGGGTGAGCGCGTTCTCGGCGTCGTCCAGGGCGGCGACTAGTTTGCCTGCCTGGTGGGATGCTCGACCACGTACGGCCAGTGCGGTGGACAGGGCGCGCGGGTCACCGGCACGTCGAGCGAGGTCGACGGCCGCGGTTGCCTCCTCGGCGGCCGTGGCGTCGTGGATGTCGAGCAGCACGTCACTTGCGCGGGCGCGGACCAATGCAATGCGGCTGAGGAATTCGCGCTCCAGCGCTTCGGCGGTGAGCTGCTGGGCGGTCAGGGCGTCTTCGTGCCAGCCGGCGCAGCGCGACAATCCCCAGAGGGCTTCTCCGAGTTGCCAGGCGCAGGTGTAGCGGGCGGTGTCGACCAGCGCGTGCAACAGGGTCAGCAGTCGCGGGCGGGCGGCCTCGAACCACTTCATCGCCTCATCGGGTGAGGCGAAGGTGGTGGGGCGCAGCCTGGCCGCGCACGGGGCCTCGCGGCGCGAGTACGGCCTGATGGTCGCGTCGGCCTGGGTGGCGCACTCGATGGTCCACACGATCATTCGCGCGGCGAAAATGGGGTCGGGCGCGTCGTCGGGGTCCGCGTGCAGGCGCCATTGACCAAGGTCGATCTGGTCGGCGAACCCTGCGACGTCGAGTTCGTGCAGCAGGTGCAGCGCGACTCCGCGAGAGACCTCGCCGATGTCGCAGACCAGCTCGATGTCGACGTGCTCGGGCGCGGCCGGGGCTGCGGTGAGCAGGCGGAGGATCTGACGTGCCGTGATCGAGAGCACGGGGTGGGGTCGAGTCATGAGGTGGCTCCGGTTTCCTTGGGGTGCAACGGATGTAGTGCTGTCCGAGGTGGTCATTCCCGTAAAGCGTCAAGCAGCTCGGGTACCGTGATGTCGCAGAAGTTGGCCGTGCTGGTGAGGGCTGCAGAGTCGAGCAGCAGCGTCGGCGCGCTCGTGGTGGCGGAGCGAGCTGCGGCCCACCTGCGCAGCGGCTGCAATCGAGGTGCCTGGGTGTTGGCGAGGGCGTCGAGGTCGACCAGGACTGATGAGCGGGCGCTGTCTCGGATGCGGTCCTCGGCGCGCTTCAGCAACTCGTGCATCGGTAGTTCCAGCGCTGCGCAGACCTCGGCGAACCGGTCGAGGGTCAGGCCCCTCGTGCCCAACTCGTAGGTGGCGAGGGTCTGAAGAGACAGCTCGCGGGCGCTGTTGGTGAGCATCTCGGCGAGCAGGTATTTCCGGGTCCAGCCTCGGGCTTTGCGGGCCTTACGCAGCTCGTCGCCAACGGCGAGAGCGAGCGGACTGGGCGTGCTGCCTGCGGCCTCTGTCATGTCGGCTTTCCCTTGGGGTGATTGACTTCCTTGGTCTGGAAACACCACGGCCCGGCTCCGGGGAAGCTGCGGAACCGGGCCGTGGCAGGGGGCGCGCTGGGGAGGTCCCGCGAGGGGCTGACGGGAAGGCGCGTCCGCTCCCTGCGGGGTTAGGACTCGATTTCGCGAGCCTGCTCGCGCCGTACGTCGACGATGGCGTGAGCAGCGTCGCCGGTCTTTTCCGGGGCGGAGTCGACGAACCACTTGATCATCTCGGCCTGCTCGGCGGACACCTTGCTGACGTCGTAGTTGCCGAAGCCGAGTACCTCGGGCGTCTTTGTAGGTTCAGCCATGGTCGAGCCCTTCGTCGCGCAGGTAGTCGAGCAGCATTCGGTCGTCGCCATGGAAGTCCTGACCGTCTTGGCTCCTGAGCGCCCACGCGATAGCAGCCTCGGGGCTGACCCTGTGGCGCCATCGCTCATCGCCAACGTCGCGCGGACGCTCAGCGTTAACGCCACCCATCACCGACACCACGGTCGCCGGCCCGATCCACGGCAGCGTGAGCGCGTAGAACCCGTGGTCGTGTCCTCGCAGCAAGGCGTGCTCAACTTCACCGGAGCCAACCTGAGGAACGAGGTGCCATCCGGCAGCGCGAGCCTGCGCGACGTGCGGCGCGAGCGGGTCGGGCTTGCCCTCGAACAACCTGCTGATCAGGCTCATCCGACGTCACCACGCAGGTACGGGCTGGTAGTTGGTGCCCTCCGGCTGAAGGGTCGGATGGACGTCTGGGATGTCGCGGCCGACTGGCAGGGTGCCGGCGGTCATCGCGGCGTGTCGCAGTGCGTCGCGCACGGGGCCGATGTCCATCGGTTCGGCGAATACGGCGGTGTCGCCGGCCGGGCTGGTAATGGTGATCTCACCGTTGCCGGTGATGCCGATTGTGATCGCGGTTCGGCGTCCGGTGATGTCCTGGCACGGAATCGTCTCGCTGAGGATCGCGATTGCTGGCGAAGCGGGTCGACGTCGCAAGAACCACATGTCCACTCCCCGGTGCTCAAGCTTGTTGGAGCGGCGAGGTCGAACAGGTCGGGGGGTGTTCACCATCCGACCTCGCCGCATCTGGGTCCAAGCGATCAGCGCTGATGAGCAGTAACTCTCAGTAGACGCGGGGGGTTGCGCCTGCACTCCTTCGCCTGGCGTTATGCTGGTCCTGGCTACTTCCACGTGCCAGAACTGCATACTGGCGAATATACGCGCGTAATTACGCTGACAGAAGGGGGCCGATGGGGTGCTCTCGGTGTCAACAGGCTGTAGTTGTAGAGGGTGATCAGTCGAGGACGCCACACGCCTGGTCACCCGAACGGACTAGGAGAGGGTCATGGGCGACTCGCCGATAACGGTTGGTAGCTGGGCGCTCGGCCGTCAACTCGCGCAGTACCGCAAGCAGGCCGGCCTGAGCGGACAGGATCTCGCCAAGAGACTGAAGTTCAGCCAGCCGACTGTGACGCGGATGGACAAGGGGCGACATCGTTGGACGGAAACGCAGCTGAGGAAGGTGTGCGACGTCCTCGGGATCTCTCCTGCGGATGCTGCCGCTCTCGAACTCGCGCGGCAGGACGCGCTCCAGCCGGATTGGCGGCAGGAGTTCCCTCGCCTGACGGATGGGCCGCTCGGCGACGTATTGGGCATGGAGTCTGGCGCCAAACGCCTGCGGATTCATGACGGGCAGCTCGTCCCTGGCCTCGTGCAAACTGAGGAGTTCGCGACCGCGCTGATGACCGAAGCGCCGTACATCCGGGCAAGCGAGGTCAAGCGGCGGGTTGAGCTGCGAATGCGCAGGCAAGAAGGGATCACCAGTGGTCGGCAGCAGCTGGTTGCCGTGCTCGGCGAGGGCGCGTTCCGCCAGGGGGTTGGTGGTCCGGGCGTGATGCGGCGGCAGCTGGCGCACCTGCGCGAGCAAGCGACGCGGGCGAACGTCATGATCCGGGCGCTGCCGTTCGCGGCCGGATCGTATGCCGCGCTCGGCTCGTCGTTCACGATCCTCGACTTCGACGACACGATCGACCTTCCCACTGTCGTCTGCTGCGACACCCTGACCTCTGCGTTGATCTACGAAACCGTCGAGACGGTCGAGACCTACACGCAGAGCTTCGGAATGATGTGGCCGAGAGCACTCGGCGAAACCGAGACGATTGAGCTACTCGACAAAGTCGAGAGCGACTTTCGCTAGCGCTGGTAAGGAAAAGGGATGATCAACCGCGACGCTGGACAGCCCGCGTGGCTGACCAGCTCCCAGAACAACGCCTCGTGTGTGCAGGTGCAGTTCGACGGGAACATGGTGCTAGTACGGGACAGCAAGGACCCTGACGGGCCGGTGCACTCGATGAGTCGTTCACAGTTCGCTGCGTTCCTCGGCGAGGTTGTCCACGGGTTGCCCTCGAACAACGGCGCGGTCGAGGTCACCTGTGACGAGCGGGTCGTGCAGTTCCCTGGCAGGAACAATCCGGAGATCACGAAGTGGCATGTGCGCTCAGTCGATACCGGCGAGCAGCACTACCGCGACGACGAGTGGCTGGCATTCCAGGACGGTGCCCGTGCGGGAACCTTCGGCGAGATCGCCGAGCTGGCAACGAGCTGACCTGCACAACTGCACTGAAGGGCCGCCCGGTATCGGGC
>JBOHEO010000158.1:0-13279 GCA_050701055.1 Pseudonocardia sp.
CTCCCACCCTCCCCGGCACCACCCGGATCAGGCTGCCCCCAGCTCCACCGTCCCGCTGCGACAGGATCAACGGCGAAGGTCTCTCACCTCCACTCGAACCACAGCGCCTCACGGCGCACGCACGAAGTGCGGCAAACATGCGTTGGGACGTTAGAAGCGATGTTCCCTGGCTTCTTACCGGCACGACAAACCCGGTGGGACTAAACGGGTAGGCCCGCTCGGTAGGCCATGCCTCGCAGCTCTCGCCCCACCGCGTCCCGCTTGACCCGCGTGAGCAGCTCGGCGAGGGTCTCCCGGACCAACGGGTCCCGCTGCACCTTGGGGGGATAGAGGCCCTCCGCGGTACGGAGCGCGCGCACCGCGTCGTCGTCACGCCCGCGCAGCTGCACCAGCCCCCGCCCGTGGTGTGCCCAGTAGAAGGCCCGGTTCGACGGGAAGGGATGGCGGTCGGGGTCGACGTCCTGGGCGATACTCACCGCGCGGTCGGGCTCGCCCGATTCGAGCGCTTGGCCCATCCGATTCATCCCGACGTCGGTCGGCCCGAACACGATCCCCAACACGTCAGCCTCGCCGGTCGCCCCGAACCGCCCGGCTATCTCGGCGGTGGCGTCCATCGGCGCGGCCGCATCATTCGGCCGGCCATCCAGCACCGCGACCAATCCATGGGTCACTGTCAACCAGCACACCAGACCGGCGGTGTCGGCTGTGGTCGGCGGCAGCGTGAGCGAGTCCAGCTCGGCCCGCCCCGGCTCGAATGCCCCACCGAAGAGCAGTGTGTCAGCCACGGCGAACCCAGCCATGCCCAGCATGGTCACCTCACCGTGCTCCTGGGCCAAGCGTCTGGCCAGGAACACGGTGCGGCGGCATAGATCGGCGGGTGCTGCCGCCACCCTCAGCCACAGGCGGGTGACGTGCACGTGCAGGTACACGGCCAGGGTGAGCACCTCGCCGTGGTCGGTGCCGGTGGCCAGGGTGGTGTGCAGGTCTCGGATCAGCCCGGGCAGGCCGGTGGCAACCTCGACGAACTGGCTCGCCCGCAGCTGCGCGTGGATCTGGGTCACCCGGTCCCGCAGCACCGCCACCGGCAGCACCAACCCACCCGGGTGGTCGACGTCGATCGCGTCCAGGGCGAGGCGGATCGCCTCAATGGAACTGTCGGTGTGCCCATTGGCGGGCGCGGGAATGGGCAGCGAGGTCAGCTCAGACGGCGCGATCTGGAGCGCGTCCGCCAAAGCGACGATCAGCGACAGTCGGTCGAGTGCCCGTTCCCCGGTCTCCAGTCGGGACAGATGCGCCGCAGAGATACCGGCGAGTCCAGCGACTACTTCCAGTGACTTGCCCCGCACGGTCCGGATTCGGCGCAGCCGACGACCGATGGTGCGGTCATCGCCTAGTTCGGCGGTACGCTCATCCATGTCCGAGACTCCTCCTCGGTCCACGCCCCCGGAGCCTGGTAGCTCGCGGGGGCGCCCTCATCTTCTGCGCGCCACCGTACAGCGGGGGATGCCGACGTCAGGTTCTACCGGTCCTCGACACCGCACTGGCAGGTTCCGCGGGTCCAGCCGGCGGCCAGTACCACCGCGGCGCCCTCCTGCGCCCTCCTCGCGGGTGTCGTCGGAGACATCCCGTGTCGCGTCGTGGTGCTCACTCAGCAGATCCACCAGTGCCGCCTGCCGCTCCGGGGTCACCTTGTTCTCCACGCCGCCCACCTCTCTTCGGTAAGTCCGTCCGCGCTCCACGCCCGGCTCGGCCCGCGTTCCACGTCGTCACCTTGTCCAGGTCGTCGAGCTTCACCCCGCTGTTCGGGTCCCGGTACCACTGTGTGCGTCGGGAGCGCCAGCCGCTCCACGTAGTACTGGATAGGTGTCGGCCTTGCTCCACCTCGCTGGAATGGGGGCCCAGCCCCGGCCGCCACGCCCCTATCCGTGGCGGCCGGGTTCCCTCTGCCCGCCCGGGTCCGCGTTCGGGGGTTCCGCGGGCCGGGCGGACCTCTATGGGCGGTGACCCCGCTTCACGACCACGGGCTTGGGCTGAATCCCGATGACTCGGATGCGCTGCACCATCCGAGGTTCCTCGCCGCGCGCCCGCCAGTCCGCCGCGCACGCCGCGCACAGCTCGGCGTCGCCCTCGACGAGGTCACCGGTGGGCACCAGGCCGCACAGCGTGGCTTCTTGGCCGACGATCACCACGTGTGCCCGCGCACCGCGAGCGGCCACCGATCGCGTCTCGAAACCCCAGCCATTCGTCGCTCCGGCCGCGGGGCTCACCAGGTCTCCCGAGTAGGGATGCAGGACTGGCAGTAGCTCCGGCCGGGTTCGACCATCGCCGCGGGGCGCACCTCCTGTCCGCAGATCGCGACGTAAGGGAGGCCAGCGCCGCCGTCGCGATGGTCGGCGTCGGTGGACAGGAGATGCGCCCGCAGGGTGGAGGCGTCGACCATCTCAACGGTCTTGGGCTGGGGGATCACCTCCCGTGCCCGGCGGCCGTTGGGCCGGTGTCTGCCTGCTCCGAACACGACACGTAACGCAGCAAACATGTGGCGGGACGTTAGGGGCGCTGCACCGCGAGTTGTTCATACGCAATGAACAACTCGCCGGGCCTACCCGGCGATGCCCATCCGGAAGGCCAGACCGCGCAGCTCACGCCCGGCCGCATCACGACGGGCGCGCGGGAGCAGGTGGGTCACGGTCTCCCGCACAAACACGTCGTTTCGGACGCGCTGCGGCGCCAGGCGCTCCGCCCGCAGCAGCAGAGCGAGGCCCTGCTCCGCGGTGCTCCGCTCCCACAGCATCGAACGGCCGAGGTCAGAGTAGAACTCGGCGCGTCGGCTGGGGCTCGGGATGATGTCCACGTGCACTTCGCGCGCGATCTCCGCGACCTTCGAGCCGTCACCGAACTCGACGGCCAGGGAAGTGCGCCAGATCCCGACGTTCGTGGCACCGAACCACAGCCGGGCGAACCCACCCACCTCGACCTCCATTCGGGCGGCGACGTCGGCCGCCTCGTCGAGGTGTGTGGCCGCGGTGTCCCTGTCGGCCTGCACGGCGGCGGCTAGCGCCGCGGACAGGTGCAGCATCCCGTAGGCCTGCATCACCTCTGGTGAGTCCAGCGCGGGAGTCAGGTCGTCGGCCATGCGCACCGCACGCTGATAGTGCTGCGGTCGGGACAACTGCCCAACGGCCTCGCCGCGGAGCCACGTCGCGTAACCGCGCCACTGGGGAACGTCGAGTTCGGCGGCGCACCGCTGCGTGAGCCGGGCCGCGAGCAGCGGCAGGCCGCGGCCGCCGAGCCGCTTGGTCACCCAGCACACTGAGCTGTAACAGTGGATCAGCCCGAGGAGCACATCTTGCCGGTGCCCGGGTAACCGGACGTACGCGCCGTGGAGTTCGGCGAGCAGCCGAGGCACCATCTCGCCCTGAGCTGCGTAGTCCGCGCTGACGTGCATGAAGTCAACGAGGCGTTCCACGTCCGTGGCGATGGCCGACCACTCCCGCACCGTGCCACCCGGGTCCTCGCCGAGCTCGTAACAGTCCAGGGCAGCCTCCAGTGCGACGACGCTCCCGTGCGCACCGCCGCCTGAGTCGGTGACCCCCCACGGGGTAGCCATCAGCTCGGACGGAGCGACGCGCAGCGCCGACGCGAACGCCTCCAGGGTTGACCGCTTGTCGACCGGACTCTTCCCGTTCTCGATCATCGACAGGTACGACGCGCTGAAACCCGCCAATCCTGCGGCCGCGCGTAGCGACAGGCCGCGCCAGAGGCGTATCTCCCGTAGCCGCTGCCCGATGCCCGAGCCGATACCCTCGTCCACGTCCGACCTTCCTGTCGGTCCACGCCCCCGGAGCCTGGCAGCTCGCGGGGGCGCCCCTCATCTCTGCGCGCCACCGTACAGCGGGGATGCCGACGTCAGGTTCTACCGTCCTCGGATACGGATCTGGGTGATGCCCGAAGGCGACACCCGGGAGAAGATCCTGGCCGGGATGGACGCCATCCACGGCCCTGCGGTGGCCCGCGGTTGGAACGTGACCACCCGACTCCACACCTTGACCGGGGCGAGGTGACGGAGGTGGACAGCACCGCGATCGCACTCGATCTCACCTGGGCGATCTGGACCACCACGTAGCCGTCCTCGCCGAACGTATCCGGCAGGACGGCGTTCCGCATGTCATCGTCGGAATCCTGCGCGGCGGCATGATCCCTGCCGTCCAGCTCGCGCACCAGCTCTGCGTCCGCGACGTCCGGAGCATCGAGATCACCCGCACCCTCACCGACGAACCGAACGGTGCCAAGGCCGCCGAGCCGAAGATCGTGAACCCGGCCTCCCTCGGTTCTCTCGACGTCGACGCCGACGTGCTGCTCGTCGACGACGTGGCCGGATCTGGCGACACCATCGACATCGCCGCCGACTTGCTCACCCACGTCGCAGCGCGGGTTCGACGCGCCACGCTCGTGGTCAACACCATCAACTGGAATAACAACAACACTGTTGCACCGCAACGAATCCAGGACTACATCGGCACCACCTGTGCCGGATGGGTCCGCTTTCCCTGGGAGGTTCGATGAGGGTGAGCGCGGAGAGGTGGTAGGGCAGCCGCACGAGCTGTACCGCGAGCGCTACGGCGGCGAGGACGTCACGCCCGTCGACACGGGTGAGTTCGCCGCCCCGCAGGGGTACTTCGTGGTGGGCTACCGAGGTGGGGAGGCCGTGGCTTGTGGGGGCTGGCGGGGCCGTGACGGCCGCACCGACCCGGAGCTGCGCGACGACGACGCCGAGATCAAGCGCATGTACGTCGTCGACGGGCACCGCGGCCGCGGGTACGCCCGTGCCGTGCTCGCCGAGCTGGAACGCACTGCGGCTGCGGCCGGCCGGCGCCGCATCGTGCTCGAGACCGGCACCCTCCAGCCCGAGGCGATCGGGCTCTACCGGAGCGCGGGGTACGAGCCGATGCCGCGGTTCGGGGTCTACCGGTGCGAGCCGAACAGCCGCTGCTTCACCAAGCCGCTCACCGCGGCCGTTGCTGGTGCGGTCAGCCATGTTCCAGCCTTCAGCGAGCCGCTCGAGGCCGCCCTTGACCAGCCGGCCATAGCCGTCGCTCCCGAGGGCTCCGAGCGCGGCCCGGCCGTGCCGGAGGTGGTCGCGGGCATGGTCGAGGTCCCCTAGCCTGCGGTCGCGTTCGGTGATGACCGCGCAGACGGCGTCGACGGCCTCGGCGGAGCAGGCGAGAGCCCGTGCTGCTGGGGAGGGTGGCCGGGCGGGGGCTGCGGGGCAGCGCGGAGTGGTGCGGGATGGTGCCGTCGCCGTGCTCGTTGCGGCGGACGAGGAAACCGTGGGTGCCGCGTTCGAACTGGCCGCCGGCGAGCCGGAAGGTGTGGTGGTGGCCGGTGAGCACGGCGACGTCGGCGGGGGTCTGTGTCGTGGCGCCCGTCGTCCAGGCAGCCGGGCAGTGTGCGGGCCAGCCGGCGCAGCGCCTCCTTCGGCAGTGGGACGGGGCGCCGCGGCCGGTGTTGAGGATCAGCGCGACCGTGGCGGCGCCGTCGAACGGGGCGCCGAGGGTCACCGTCGCACGGACGTCGAGGTCGCCGGGCAACGCGCGGACGAGCAGCCCACCCATCGAGTGCGCCACCAAGACCAGCCGCCCGGGCCGGGTGTCGGGCATCTGCGGGTGCAGGTCGCATAGGCGTCGTGGGCGAGCCAGCTGGCCAGGTGGGCCGGGCCGCCGTCGCCAACAGGTCGGCGTTGTGCGCGACGGGCAGCCGCCAGTCGTAGGCGAACCCCAGGACTGCGGCGTCGTGGGCGACCACCCGCCGGACGGCGTCGACGAGGCCGGTGTAGGGCTCGAACCCGCGCAGGAACGGCGCGTACGCCGGGAACCGTGGCCGCGACGCGACCGTAGCTCCCGGCTCGCTCCTCGTCGGTGAGCGCGAGGTTGGCCAGGGAGGAGTCCTCGCCGCGCCAGGCCCGGCGGTACCAGCCGAGCTCGTTGAACCCCCACACGACCCCGCCGACCGTGAGGATGCTGCCCATGATCTCGGGGATCACCACGACGGCGTCCGGTGACACGGCGCGCCGAACGGTCTGGATGACCAGTCCCCGGAGGGTCTCATGCTGGCGGATTGTAGTGACCCTCCGCAGTGGGCGGTAGCGTGGAGCGGACGTTGGGTGGGGTGGCGGGAGGCCGGGTGATGGTCCGGGCCGATCGCGGAGACCGCTCGCGGCGCGATCAGTCAGTCCTGTCCGGCGATCCTGCACACGATGGAGGGATCTGGGAGGTCGCCTTTGATAGCGTCCATCAGGATCTCGTCGCAGGGCTGACCGAGCCAGTAGCCGGATTGGCGGCGGGTACCGATGACGCGAAACCCGGCCTTTTCGTATGCCTTGACTCCGACTGTGTTGGGGGCGAGCACGGTGAGGAAGACGTTGCGAAGGTTGGTGATGTGGAAGGCGTAGTCGAGGGTAAGGCGGGTGGCTTCGGTACCGATGCCCTTGGCCCGGTGGCCGTTGCCGAGGAGGATGAAGAACTCGGCATTGCGCCAACGGTGCTGGATCACCAACTCGCAGGTGCCCACCGGGGCAGGCTCTGGCCCGGTGATGTCGTAGATGGTGAAACGGGCTTGCGAGTCGGTGCGCTTCATCTGGTGCGTTAGGCCCTCTGTGCGCTGGTCGAGCGATTCGGGGGTCTGCCGGCCGTTGCCGACCATCACACGCAGCTCGTTCTCCCACTGCCAGTACAGCTCGGCGAGATCCCGGCGAAGCGGCCCGAGGCCGCAGGTCTCTCCGGTGATCCAGAGCGTGGGACCATCGGTCATACTGATCATCTCCATGGGCTGACCGGGACGGTGAGCAGCGTTGTGTAGCGCAGGGTCGAGGGTGGTTCGGCGACGGGTTCGCCGTTGCTGGCCTCGACCCATGCGTGCAGTCGTACAGGATCCGCCGCCACCCCATGGCACCACGTCACCCGGCGACGTGAGGCGGCCAGCATGAGCACGACCGCGACGCTCTCCTCAAGACAGGCCACCCGGCCCGGCAGGACTAGCGCGGCCCGGCGCACAGCGTATACAGCGCGGCGAGCCTCGACGGTGGTCGCTGATCGTGTTGTACACGCCATGGCCAGGCGCAGTAACGCGACGAGCCGGGCTATCGAGCGCTTGCGTTGTCCGGTGTGCTCGGCGAGCAGCACGACCCCGAGCGCGGTGGTGGCCAGGGCGAGGCTGCGGCGTGGAACCCGAGGCAGGCGGGCGCGTCCTGCTTGTACTTCCTGGACGCCCCAACTTGGTTCCCATGCTCGTCCGGGCTGCGGGGCCGACCAGGGGCAGGGGGTCGTTGTCGGCATGAGCAGGCCAGCAGCGAGCAACTTGCTGAGCAGTAGGTGAGACGATCGCGTGTCCAGGGTGGTGGGCATCCGGCTATCCCCGGTGGTCGCCAACGCCGACCACCAGTGGGCGGCCGGGCCGAGCAGGCTCAAGGTGGTTCCCGCGCGGTAGTCGACGAGCACTGTGGCCGGGCCGAGGTCGCAGGCGGCAACGTGCTCCGGGGCGGTGACGAACTGGTGCTTCATCTGGTGCTCGCGAGGCTTGCCGTAGTTGTCCACGGCACGGGCGCGGCGGCACCCAGCGCGCGCAACCACGTCTCGGCCGTCACCGCTGCGTCGATGGACGCGAACCCACCGGATAGCCCTCCCGCCGCGCGCGTGAGGCCGGCACGGAGCTTGTCGGGGTAGATCAGGCCGAGGGCGGCGAGGTGGCCGTCTGCGAGCTCGCGGAGGTGGTCGAGGTTGACGCGCAGTCCGTGGTAGCGGTCGGCGGTGGCGTCCCCCTTGGTGGTGCGTGCGGCGAGGATGGTGGGCACCAGATCGCGGACGGCCTCGCGCAAAATCGGCTTGTAGTCCGCTGGGCCCGGTCGCTGGTCCAGCGGGACGGACAGCGAGACGTCGATGACGCGAGAGTCGCCGAACGGGTTGTGCAAAGGGACTCCGTGGAGATCGGCGAGTTGGGCGTCGGCTCGCGCGGTCCGTCCGACTTGGCCCATCGTCTCGGCGATGACCCATGGTGTCGCGGAACCTGCCCAGTGTTCGACGGTCTGCGCAGCGCTCGCTGCCAGCGCTCTGGTCCACTCACACGCCTCGGCGGTGGTCCATCCAGCGACCGAGGATGACGAGAACCAACCGACGTCCCCATGGACACGGGGCTGCGTCGCCCGCGCGTCCAGCATCGCCGTCCGCGAGGTCAGGGCCAGCCGGGACGCGGCCCGTAGGATCGGCAGGGCTGACCGTCGTCGCAGCCGCGCCCATGCGATCGCCTCCGTGAACGCCCGGCCGAATCGGTGATGACGTAGCAGATCGGCCAGAAAGATGAGCGGGGTACACAGCAACCCGTCCCCGCCATCGCCGGTCAGGTGGCAGTCGGACGCGCACGTCTCGCGCAGCCAGCGCAGTTGAGCCGACAGGAGCGCGTACGTGATGGTGGAGGGGGCCGGCTCGTCGGTTATGGGCACCGTGTTCAGGGCACTGTAGGGGGCATGAGCCTGGTTGAGGGTCATCCAATGGTGGTCGATGCCGGGAAGGCCACCTGCCTCGCGCGCGTATGCGAGATCGCCGCCGCGACAGATTCCGTCCGGGTGGAACGTGACAGCGGTGATGCTGCGGTCGGGTTGTAGCCGTTTCGCCGCCAGCGCGCAGAGCGCGGTCGAGTCGACCCCACCTGACAGGTCACTCGTCGGCGCTGTGGCGTTGTCCACACGGACAGCGACGGCGGCGGCGAGCTCGTCGCGCAGCCCTCGGACGGGATCGCCCTGTCGCAATCGAGGACGCCACACCCGCTGAAGGTGACCTCTGCCCACTACCGGAAGGAAGAGCCGGTGCCCGGCGGGCACGTGCCCGATGCCCTCGAACATCGAGCGGCCCTCGACCAGTACGGGGACGCCGGGGGCCACAAGCCACGCGGCTAGTCGAAACCGGTCGAGCCGGTGCCCGGTCAAGGCGGCCAGAGCCCGTGAGCTGGACGCCCACAGGTGCCCACCTTCGATCGCCAAGGTGTAGATCGGCCACATGCCCCCGAGGTCGGTCCAGATCGTCGTGCCCTCTGAGGTGACCTCGACAACGGTGTGGCTGCCGGGATAGGCATAGGCGACGTCGTCAGGCACGCCCCGTTCGGCGAGACCGTGAAGCTCGGCGCGGCTGATGCTGCAGACGCCAAGCACCGCGACATGCCGTGTGCCGGTAGCCGCTTGCCGTTCGTGCCCCGGCCACGGGCCCACCGTCCAGCAACACGATACATCAGTCCACAGTGGCTGGGCCGTCCGTGGACGCCGCCGTATGCATGGGCTGCTGGCCCCGCCGAACCAGATCATTTGCTGCCCCGAGTCCTCGTAGCCATGCGGGTGCCCACCCCTTCACAAAGGTGGGCACCCGCACGGGCGATCAGTTGTACTCGTAGCGCTTGCTCTCTGACCCCTGGCCCCCTTCACCCAGGGTCGCATTGGCCACATCACCCATGTCGACCACCAGCTCCGATGATTCGACACGAGCAGTGGGTTCACGCTGAGCCGACGAGTCGTCCATCCCTGTCTCCTTTTCCCTGACCTGGCTTCCTGGCGTTGGTATGGGCCGGACAGCACCCAGCGAACACGGCGCAGGCCACAGGGCGGAAGCGCGCACGCGAGCTGGGCAAGTCGTGTGCACGTTCTGCACACGGCCTCGCCAGATCGGCTACGCCGACCTATGCTGGGCTGGAGCCGGCGTTGATCACGCGCACGCGGGAGTCGCGATGAACGCACACGATGCGCTGTGGGACTCTGCACGGGCACACGCCCTGATCGTGGCCCGAGACGTCGGCGGCGCGGTGAGGCTCGCCCGCCAGACACGTGGCTGGCGGCAAGCCGACCTCGGGCGGGAGGCCGGCTACTCCGCGTCAACCATCTCCCGTCTGGAGACCAGCCGCCGCGCCTCCATCGATGTCGGGATGCTCCGCCGCGTCGCGCACACGGTCGGAATACCTGGTGATGTTGTGGGTGCGCTTCTCGGTCTCCCCGTCCCCGCTACAGTGGCCGCGACCACCGGTCGCCATGCGGAGGAGGACGACCCCATGCGCCGCCGCGAACTGTTCGCCGCCGCGGGGCTCGCCGTTCCGCTGCGGCTGCTGGCCGCACTCGACGACGCGCTGGCGCTGATGCCAGCCTCGACCTGTGCCGGCTCCTCGCGTGAGATCTCCGCACGGCTGGCCTGCGCCCGCAGGTTGTTCGACACCAGCGACCTGACCCGGCTCGTCGCCGGCCTACCCGACCTGCTGGCCGCTGCCCACGAGGCCGCCGAACAGGATGGTGACCCAGCAGCCCACGCGCGGCTGGCCGCCTGCTACGACCTGGCCACCGAGGCGCTGAGCAAGATCGGCCGCTATGGCAGCAGCAGGATCACCGCCGACCGCGCGACGACGAACGCGGCGATGTCCGGCTCGCCGATCGCGATGGCCGCCTCCGCGCGAGCCCTCGGCATCGTCCTACGCCACGAGGACCGCCAGCGCATCGCCGACCAGATCACCTTCACCGCCGCTGGCCGGCTGGAGGCGACCGGCCTGGTCACCCCAGCACAGCGGGCCGCCTATACGCAAATGCTCTGTACCTGCGCGTACAACGCCGCCCAGGCCGACGACCGGGACCGTGCCCTGGAGCTGATCGCCGAAGCCGAGCGGGCGGCCGCACGGCTGCCGGACCATTCCGTGGACGGGCAGCCGTTCACCGTCACCCCTGCCCAGGTCACCCTCTACCGCGTCGGCGTCCACTGGTCCCTCGGCGACGCCGGCGCAGCGCTGCACGCCGGACGTGGGCTCCATCCCGGCCAGTTTCCCACCCCCGAGCGGCGCGGACGGCTGTACACCGACCTCGCCCGCGCGTGGTGGCAGTGGGGCAAACCCGAGCAGACCGCGCGCGCGTTGCTGGCCGCGCACCGTCAGGCTCCAGCCGAGGTCCGTGACCGACCCGCTATCCGCAAGATCGTCACAGACCTGGCCGGACAACATCTTCGTATCGCGGAGGTACGCAAGCTGGCCAGTGCCATAGGACACCGGGACCCGGACGGCCGGTGGCGGGCTGTCGAGGGTGGTGTTGAGTGCTGTTCCCGTCCGGGTGCCAGTGGAAGAGGATCACTTCAGTGAGATCGTCCCGCACGACGTGTTAAATGTACTTGCGAGTACTAACCTTCTACGGCCGAAGGCTCGGGGCGTCGGTCTCGACCAACTCGTACTGAAGCGCCACGGACAGATGCAGGTCGTTCTCGCCCTGCAGTGGGGCGAAGAGGCCAGCTCGCGGGGCAGCGATCGAACGAATTCCGCCTGGGGCAGTCCAGTCGTGCGAGCGGACGAAAACGGCGTCGGTGCCGCAGCTCAAAGCTCGCTGAAGCGGCGGCAGGAAGTCGTTGACCGCCGCTTGCGGCGTTCTACCGGCCAAAGGGCAGCAGCGTTGCAACCCCTGGGCTCAGCCGGTCGTAGCATTTGATCTTGGAGGTTCGGTGGGGGAAGGATGCCCGCCGTGCGCAGGATGTTGATGGTGGTGGATCGGGAGGAGATATCGCGTGGTCTCGCGGAAGGCTTGGCGTAGGAGGAGATCGCGCTGCGGCTGGGGCGTGACGCGTCGGTGGTCTCGCGCGAGGTGGCCCGGCATGGTGGGCGTGCTGGGTACCGGGCGGCGGCTGCGGAGGTGACGGCGTGCGCGGGGCGGGGCCAGCCCACGCTGTTCGCGGTCGAGCGGTCACCGCGGCTGCGGGCGGTGGTGTGCCGGCAGCTGCGTGGTGGCTGGTCCCCGGCCTCGGTCGCCGGGCGGTTGCTCATCGACCACCCCGGCGACCAGGCTTGTCGGGTGTCGCACGAGGCGATCCACCAGTGGGTCCACGCCCAGCCGGTGTCGACCCTGGCCAGGGAGATCAAAGCAAGCCTAGCCGCATGGCTGGCGCCCCGGGGCTTGGTCTTCAACGAAGACAAGACTCGGATCGCCCACCTCTCTGAGGGGTTCGATTTTCTGGGGTTCAGCGTCCGCCGCTACGGCGCGACGTTGCTGATCAAACCGTCCACGAAGGCGATCCAGCGAATCCGGGAACGGCTCCGCACGGAGATGCGCCTAGTGCGCGGATCCAACGCGGCGGCGGTCCTCACCAATGCCGCTTCCTTTGAGTTACATGGGTGTAGTTTGACCTCGTGGCTGGTGTGACGCGTGAGGCGAAGGTGGCGTCGGAGCGGTTGCCGGATCGGATCTCGATCGGGGTGCTGGCCCGGACGTTCTCGGTGGAGCTGCTCGATGAGGTGATCGACGCGGCCGGGGTGCGGGAGGTGCGTTCCCGGCTGTTGCCGGCGCGGCTGATGATGTTGTTCACGTTGGCGTGCTGGTTGTTCATGCGCTCGGGGTACGGGCTGGTGTTGTCGAAGCTGACCGATGCGCACGCCGTGACGGGCAAGGGGTGGGGGTCCTGGCGGGCCCCGTCCACGGGGTCGATCACCAAGGCGAAGGCGAGGCTGGGGGCGGCGCCGTTGCGGCTGCTGTTTGACCGTGTGGCCGGTCCGGTGGGGACGGCGGACACCCCGGGGGTGTTCTACGCCGGGCTGCGGGTGGTCACCGTCGACGGGTTCACCCTGGATGTGCCCGACACCACCGCGAACGCGACGTTCTTCGGGCGCGGGACCAACGGCTCGACCTCGCCCAACCCCTACCCGCAGCTGCGCGCACTCGCGCTGGCCGAGGCGGGGACCCGGGCGCTGTTGGGCGCGGTCCACGGCCCGTACGGGGCCGGGGAACAGACCCTGGCGCTGGAGCTACTGGGCGCTCTCGGGCCGGGCATGGTGGTGCTGGCCGACCGTAACTTTGCCTCCCACAAGCTGTGGGCCGCGGCCGCGGCCACCGGCGCGCAGCTGTGCTGGCGGATGTCGGCCTCGTTCACCCTGCCGGTGCTGAGGGTGCTGCCCGATGGCACCTACCTGTCGCAGCTCAAGCCCGCACGCAAACGCGACGGCGCGCCGATCCCGGTCCGGGTCATCGAGTACAGCGTGCTCACCGTCGATGACGCCGGCGAGGAGATCTCCGAGCTGTTCGCGCTGGCCACCACCCTGCTCGACCATCAGCGCTACCCGGCGGGCGAGCTGGCGGCGCTCTACCACGACCGCTGGCAGGCCGAGACCGGGATCGGGGACCTCAAGACCACCGTGCGCGGGGGCCCCGACACGGTCCTGCGCTCCCAGTCCCCCACCATGGTCGCCCAGGAGTTCTGGGCCATGCTGTGTGTCTACCAGGCGATCCGTGAGC
>JBOHEO010000159.1:0-12982 GCA_050701055.1 Pseudonocardia sp.
GGTCGACGAGCAGGTCCAGCTGCCGCGCCACCTGCTCGGTGATCAGCTTGGTCAGGAAGCGGCCGAGTCCGAACGAGTTCGCCGCCGCGAGCTCGCTGACGCCGGTGACGAGAGTCGCGACCGCAAGTCCACCGTCGGCCTCGACCAGCTCGACCAGGAGCGCGCAGGCTTTCTCGTCATCGAGCTGACTGTGGTCGTACGGGTCGCGAGGCGGCATGCTGACCGCGGCCCGGACGACCTTCTCGTAGGCCGCGACCTCGTCCAACGCGGCGAACCGGCTCACCGCAAGCAGCCGGCCGCGCTGGCGGCGGACCGACCCGGCCGCCAGCGCGATGTCCACGAGCCGGCTCAGCTTCGGAAGGTCCTCGACCGAGCGCAGGCTGCGGTCGCGGGGGAGCCCGTCGTCGGTGTCGAGGACATCGACCAGGTGGCGGGCATCGGCCAGGCGCAGGTTACCCTTGCCGGTCAGCGATCGGCCGGGGGCCGCGCAGTAGCCGGCGAGCAACCGCATCTGCCGCATGATCGTTGTGTCGCGGATCGCGGCGAGCCGGTCGACGTCCGACGGCAGACGGACCGGCCCGACGACGCGCGGCGGTCCGTGGTCGATCGTGTGTGGCGGCCCCCCACCGAATGCCTCGGACGAGAGTGCGTCGAGCCGGCGCAGGATCGCCTCGACGTCCTGCCTCCCACCGGCACCGAGCACAGGTTCGACGGCGCCGCCGCCGAACAGGCTCTTGGCCATGCCGAAATTGGCCGGATCACCCATCTCCCGCACGAACGCGCCGACGCTGTCCTCGGCGTAGCACCGGATTCGCGAGGGCGGGTCGCTGCCTGGGGCCAGCATGGCGTTGTGGGCGAGGAACTCCACGAACGCCGCCACCGAGATCGGGATCTCGGGGCAGTCCTGCGGATCGACCGACAACTTGCGGGGACACCACTCGAACAGGAACTCCCGCACGTCCGCGACCGTCCAGCGGTCCAGCGTGCCGTCGGCGTAGCCCCATTTCCAGTCCATGAGCAGTCCGGCGTCGTTCGGGTCACCGGACACATCCCGGGCGTTCATCCACTGCGCGAACTGCTCGCCGAGTTCGTCGCGCCGCCGGTAGAACGCGTCCTCATCCTCGGCATCGAACTGCATTCGCATCCGGACATTGTGCCGAGGCTGGAACGCTCTCGAACCACGGGGGCCGGTCCTCGATACGCCGAGACCGACGAGTTCTGACGGCCACCCGACGATCACGGCATGCGGTCGACGGCGGTGGTGAACCGGGCGCAGGAAGCACCGGCGATACTCACCGCATGGGATCGCGGACAGTCGGCGTCGAGGAGGAGTTCCTGCTCGTCGACCCGGCGTCGGGTAAACCGCGCGCGGTCTGCACCGCGGTGCTGGTCGCATCCGAACGCGCCGCCGACGGTGCGACGAGGATGACCGGCGAGCTGCACCGTGAGCAGGTGGAGACGGGCACCCGGCCCTGCCAGACCCTCGACGAGCTGAGCTCCGAGCTGCGGTCCACCCGCGCCGCCGCGGCTGCCGCAGCCATCGAGGTGGGTGTCGACCTCGCCCCGCTGGCCACCTCGCCGGTCCCCGTCGAACCGACCCTCTCGTCGTCGCGGCGCTACGCGGACATGGCGCGACGCTTCGGGCTCACCGTGTCCGAGGAGCTCACCTGCGGCTGCCACGTGCACGTGCACATCGACACCGTGGAGGAGGGGGTGGCCGCGCTCGACCGGATCCGGCCCTGGCTCGCGCCGCTGCTCGCGCTGAGCACCAACTCTCCGTTCTGGCAGGGTAACGATGCCGGCTACGCGAGTTACCGCAGCCAGGTCTGGGCCCGTTGGCCGTCGGCAGGTCCGTACGGCGTGTTCAACTCCCCGGCAGGCTACCACGAGGTGGTGGCCGCGATGGTCGGTTCACAGACCCTGGTGGACGAGGGGATGCTCTACTTCGACGCACGCCTGTCCCGGAAACATCCCACCCTCGAAGTGCGGGTCGCCGACGTGTGCCTCGATGTCGACGACGCGGTGCTTGTCGCAGTGCTCAGCCGGGCGCTCGTGCAGACCGCGATCGACGCCTGGCAGTCCGGGGCACCGGCCGACCCGGTGCGTACGGAAGTGCTGCGGCTGGCCACGTGGCAGGCCGGCCGGGCCGGCGTGGACGGCGCGCTGCTGGACCCCTCGACGTGGCGACCGGCCCCCGCAGCGGAGGTGCTGGGCCGGCTGGTCGGACATGTCGCGCCGGCGTTGGAGGACGCGGGCGAGCTCGCCACGGTGCGGGCCCTGCTCGCCGCGGTGCTGCAACGCGGGAACGGGACGCGGCGCCAGCGCGCGGCGTTCGAGCGCACCGGTGACCTCGCCGCCGTGGTGCGGGCCGCGACCGGCCGGACCTGAGCGCCCAAGGGCCGTCAGCGCGACGCAGCCGGCTGCGCCCGCACCTTACGCACTCCGAGCACCACGAGACCGACCGCGAGCAACCCGAGGACGACGTAGCTGACGGGACCGAGCCAGCCCTGCACGCTGTCCCAGTTCTCCCCGAGGATCCAGCCCAGGCCGAGGAACAGGGCATTCCAGATCCCACTGCCGATCACGGTGAGCAGCACGAACCAGGTGATCGGCATCCCCGCGACACCGGCGGGCACCGAGACGACGCTGCGGATGAACGGCACGCAGCGACCCAGCAGGACCATCTTCCCGCCGTGGTCGTCGAACATGCGCCGGCCGCGTTCGAGATCCCTCTGGCCCAGCACCACGAACCAGCGCCGGCCGGCCAGCGCGTACAGCCGGTCGTAGCCGAGCCATGTCCCGAGTCCGTAGAGCAGCACCGCACCGACCAGCGAACCGGCCGTGGCCGCGGGCCACACCCAGAACACGTTGAGCGCGCCGATCCGAGCCCGGAACCCGGCCAGCGGCAGGATCACCTCCGACGGGATCGGCGGAATGAGGTTCTCCAGCAGGATCAGCAGCCCGACACCGGGCGCGCCGAGCCGGTCGACGATCGAGAACACCCAGTCCGCCACGGCTCCAGAATGCCCGAAGCACCCCCTCCCGAACCCGAGGAATACGCGTCCCCGTTCCCACGCCCAGCGTCAGCCGGCGGACGCGACCCCCGCGGCCCGGGCGCGGAGGGAGTCCGGCACCGCGAAACGGTCGCCGTGCTTCTTCGCGAACTCATCCGTCCTGGCCACGAACCCGGCCACGCCACCGGGGTAGCCCTCGACGTACTGCACCACCCCGCCGGTCCAGGCCGGGAACCCGATGCCGAAGATCGAGCCGATGTTGGCATCCGGGATCGAGGTGAGCACGCCCTCGTCGAAGCACTTGACGGTCTCCAGCGCCTCGACGATCAGCATCCGCTCGGCGAGCTCGTGCAGGTCGACGTCGTGGTTCGTGGCCCCGAACTCCGAACGCAACCCCGGCCAGAGCCGCACCCGCTTGCCGTCGACGTACTCGTAGAACCCGGCACCCGATGACTTGCCCAAGCGAGCGAACTCGTCGACGAGCCGGTCGATGATCGCCTCGGCGGGGTGCGCCGTCCACGTGCCACCCGCGGCGACGACCGCGGCCTTCGTCTCCTCGCGGATCTTGCGGCCCAGCGTGAGCGTCAGCTCGTCCACGAGCTGGAGCACCGGAGCCGGGTAGCCGGCCTG
Organism: Pseudonocardia sp.; assembly: GCA_050701055.1. Classification (GTDB taxonomy): domain Bacteria; phylum Actinomycetota; class Actinomycetes; order Mycobacteriales; family Pseudonocardiaceae; genus Pseudonocardia. The sequence goes on from JBOHEO010000159.1 coordinate 3,645, forward strand.
CGCCGACGCCTGCTCGATGGTCTGCGGGTCGATGCCCTCGGCGATCATCGCCACTCCCTCGTTGATGAAGGTGCTGATCACCCGGCTGGTGAAGAACCCGCGGCTGTCGTTGACCACGATCGGGGTCTTCTTCATGCCCAGCACCACGTCGAACGCCTTGGCGAGGGTGGCGTCCGAGGTCTGCTCGCCACGGATGATCTCGACCAGCGGCATCTTGTCGACCGGGGAGAAGAAGTGCAGGCCGATGAAGCCGGCGGAGCGGTCGACGGGTGGGTGGGCGAGACCCTCGGCGAGCTTGGTGATCGGCAGCGTGGAGGTGTTCGAGCACAGCAGGGCATCCGGGGAGATCACCTTCGAAGCCTCGGCGAAGACCTCCTGCTTGAGTGCCGCGCTCTCGAACACGGCCTCGATGACGATGTCGCAGCCGGCGAGATCGGCGTAGGAATCGGCAGGGGTGATCCGCGCCAGCAGCGCGTCGCCCTTCTCCTGGCTGGTCTTACCGCGGGAAACGCTCTTGGCCACCAGATTCTCGGAGTACGCCTTGCCCTTCTGGGCCATTTCGAGCGAGACATCCTTGAGTACGACCTGCCACCCCGACAGCGCGCAGGTGTAGGCGATCCCGGCGCCCATCATCCCGGCGCCGAGCACCGCGACCCTGGTGGGCTGCCACTGCTCGTGGCCCTCGGGTCGCGACCCGCCGCCGTTGATGTGCTGCAGATCGAAGAAGAACGCCTTGGTCATGTTCTTCGAGACCTGACCCGTGACGAGCTCGACGAAGTATCGACTCTCGATCCGGAACGCCGTGTCGATGTCGACCTGCGTGCCTTCGACGGCCGCGGCCAGGATGTTGCGCGGCGCGGGCATCGGGGCACCCTTGAGCTGCTTGCGCAGGTTGGCCGGGAACGCCGGCAGGAATGCCGCGAGCTTCGGCGACGACGGCGTGCCGCCGGGAACTCGGTAGCCCGGCCTGTCCCACGGCTGCGCGGCCCCCCCGTTCGCCGCGATCCAGGCGCGCGCTTTGTCGAGCATCTCCTCGGGCGACGACGCGAGCTCGTCGATGATCCCGGCCTCCACCGCCGCCGCCGGCTTGTGCCGCTGGCCCTGCGCGAGCACCTTCATGAACGCGTCGGCGATGCCCAGCATCCGGGTGGTACGCACGACGCCGCCGGCCCCGGGCAGCAGGCCCAGCGTCACCTCGGGCAGGCCGTAGACCACCCCGCGCGCGTCGAGCCCGATGCGGTGGTGACACGCCAGCCCGATCTCCAGGCCGCCGCCGAGCGCGGTGCCGTTCATCGCGGCGACGACCGGTCGGCCCAGGGTCTCCAACCTGCGGAACTGCGCCTTCACCGTGGTGACCCGCTCCATGATCGCCGCAGCGTCGGCCGCGGTGGCCGTCGAGAGCAGGTCGAGGTCGGCGCCGGCGAAGAACGTCTTCTTCGCCGAGGTGACGATCACTCCGGTGATGTTCTCCCGGTCGGCGACCAGCACATCGACGCAGGTCCCCATCCCGGCGAGATAGCGCTCGTTCATCGTGTTGGCGCTGCGGCCGGGGTCGTCGAGGGTGACGACGACGATGCCGTCCGCACCGCGCTCCCAGCGAACGGCGTGCTCAGTCACTAGCTGTCCCTTCAGTTCCGCAGAGCCTTCAGGAGAGGCGCTCGACGACGGTGGCGATCCCCATGCCGCCACCGACGCACAGCGTGGCGACGCCGAAGCGCTGGTCGCGGCGATCGAGCTCGTCGACGAGCGTGCCGAGGATCATCGCGCCGGTGGCGCCCAGCGGGTGGCCCATGGCGATCGCACCACCGTTGACGTTGACCTTGCCGTGCGGCACGTCCAGGTCCTTCATGAACCGCAGGACGACGGCGGCGAACGCCTCGTTCATCTCGAACAGGTCGATCTGGTCGACGGTCATGCCCGCCTTGACCAGCGCCTTGCGGGTGGCCGGCGCCGGACCGGTGAGCATGATCGTCGGATCGGTGCCGGACAGCGCGGTGGCGACGATCCGGGCGCGCGGGGTGATCCCCGCCGCCTTGCCGGCGGCCTCGGTCCCGACGAGCACCAGCGCGGCGCCATCGACGATCCCCGACGAGTTGCCGGGCGTGTGCACATGGTTGATCTTCTCGACCCAGTGGTAGCGCTGCAGCGCGACGGCGTCGAAGCCACCCGCCTCGCCCATCATCGCGAACGACGGCGTGAGCGACCCGAGAGCCTCCATCGTGGTGCCGGCACGGACGTGCTCATCGCGGTCCAGCACGGTGACCCCGTTGCGGTCGGAGACCGGGACGACCGAGCGGGCGAAATAGCCGTTGGCCCATGCCTTGGCCGCCCGGGTCTGGGATTCCAGCGCGTAGGCATCGACGTCGTCGCGGCTCCACCCCTCGATGGTTGCGATCAGGTCGGCGCCGATGCCCTGGGGCACGAAACCGGTCTCGTACGCGGTGTCCGGGTCCATCGCCCACGCGCCGCCGTCGGAGCCCATCGGCACCCGGGACATCGCCTCGACCCCGCCGGCGAGGACCATCTCCTCCATCCCGGAGCGCACCTTCTGCGCCGCGATGTTCACCGCTTCCAGGCCGGACGCGCAGAACCGGTTGAGCTGCACACCCGCCACGGTGTCGGGCAGGCCGGCCACGATGGCGGCGGTCCTGGCGATGTCACCACCCTGGTCGCCGATCGGGGAGACCACGCCGAGCACGACGTCGTCGATGGTGGCCGGATCCAGCTCCGGGAACCGGCGCCGGATCTCCGCGATCAACCCGACGACCAGTGACACGGGCTTGACCTCGTACAGCGAGCCCGAGGCCTTGCCCCGGCCGCGCGGCGTGCGGATGGCGTCGTAGAGATAGGCCTCGGGGATCTCGCTCATGAGTCTTTGTTACAGCAGTACTGTCACATAGGTCAAGCCGTGGCGTAACCTGCCTCGCATGGCTGCGCCACCTGTGTCCTGCGAGACATCCGCGCCCAGGTCAACCGATCAAGACGATGAACTGCTCACCATCGACCAGCTGGCACAACGCTGCGGAATCACCGTGCGCAACATCCGCTTCTACGCCGGACGAGGACTGCTCCCACCACCCCAGCTGCGCGGGCGCACCGGCCTCTACGGACCCGACCATCTCGCCCGGCTCGAACTGGTCAGCGAGCTCTCCGCCCTCGGCTTCACCCTCGCCGCGATCGAGACCCAGCTGGAACGGCTGCCACCCACCGCAGGCGCCGGTGAGCTGGCGCTGCACCGGGCACTGATCACCCCATGGGTCCCCGAGCAGATCGAGGAGCTCGACCACGTCGAGCTGGAGCGCCGGGCCGGACGGGCGTTGGCACCAGAGGACCTCGATGCCCTCGAGGGCCTGGGCGTGATCACCCGACTCGACGGCGACCGGGTGCGCCTGCACGGGCCGGGCACCCTCGGCGAGGGCCTCGCGGTGCTCGACTCCGGACTGCCCGCAGAGATATGGGCACGTGCGTACCGGCTGATCGAGAACCACACCACCGCACTCGCCGAGGACCTGATGGCCCTGTTCCAGGACGAGGTGCTCCAGCCGTTTCGCGACCGTGGCCGCCCGGCCGCCGAACGCACCCGACTCGCCGAGACACTCACCCGACTCAAGCCGATCACCGTGCGGGGCGTGGTGACCGCGTTCGGGCGCGCGGTCAACCGGACGATCCGCGAACGGCTGGGGTAACCGTGGTGGCCGATCTGCTGTCAGTCGATAGGTAGGTCCAGATCGAATGCCGCGCCGATCGCCTCGGCCAGCGCCGGCTCCTGCGCCGGCAGCAGGTTTCTGATCTGTTGCAGGAACTGCCCACTCGGCACCGTGGTGATGGTGTCGCAGCTGACGACACTGTCATGATCGACGCCGTTGGCAGCTCCGACGGTCACATTGCGGAGGTAGGGACGGACGACCTCGCGGGTGAGAACGAGACCCGGACGGACCTCATCCAGCCGCGCCAGGTGGATGGGCCGCATCAGTCTCCGAGGGTCACCGGGTGAGCGGCGTCGTGCTCAGCGAGCTCGTCCAGGTCAAAGTCGTTGGCGCGCTGACGCAGGATCGCGACATGCGCAAGCACGGTCTGACGACGGCGCTCGCGCATCAGGGCCTTGGTAACCGCGTCGGCTCGGCTGCTGACGGCGCCGCGCGCGACTTCGGCATCGACGAAGGTCACCAGCTCATCGGGAAGTCGGACGGTGATCTGAGTCGGCATCCGACTTCATACCGCATCGGGATGTGGCGGCCGCGCGCGTGACCATTGCAACGCGGCGGCGCGGGCGGTTTCGTACGTGCTCTGGCTCGCGGGTGTCGGGGTGGCGTCCTCGACCGGGTGGTGGGTCCCTGCCCAGCAGGTTCCGACCTGAGTCCAGGGGCGCGGCGGGGTGTGGTTCGGGTGGACGGCGAGGTAGCCACGGGTGTGCCAGCCGCCGGGAACTCGCACCCAGTGCATGGCCACCGGTGCCTGCCCGAGCTGGACAACGGCGCGCACGGCCGGACACGGTTCGGGGTCGCGAGACGGCCACCAGTGCGGCCCGTCCGGCGGTTGCACCGGCAGGCCGCATCGGCATGGCTCACCCATGCCGTCGCCCACCGGAGTAGACCGGGTGGGCGCGGTCGTAGAGCCGGAAGGCGCGCGGCCTGGGGCATTGATGGCGGCCTCCGAGGAACAACTCGCACCCGACTAGGCTGGTCGGCGGTCACAGAGTCCAGCCCAGGAGCCCCGGAAGCATGACTTCTGACGACGTACCGAACGGCATCGGACAGCGAGTGAAGGTAGCTCGTGGGCTTGTTGGCCTCACCCAACGACAGCTCGCGGCCAAGGCGCACGTGAGCCTCAGCCTCGTGAAGCAGGTCGAGCAGGGTAGGACGCCGGCGTCGCCGGCGTTCGTCGCAGCGGCGGCGCGCGCTCTGGGCTCGGACACAGCGAAGCTGATGGATCAGCCGTACGCCATCGCGGACCGTGATGAGCATCGCGTGCACGCGGCCATTCCCGCGCTGCGCCGCGAGATCGCGGCCTTCCGGCTCCCACCGGATCCGGGCATCTCACCGCGGCCGCTGGCAGAGCTGGCAGATGCCGTCGCTCACACATCACGTTTGCGCCACTCGGCTACTCTGGATGCGCTCGGCGCCGAGCTTCCCGGCCTGCTTGCCGAGCTGCGGGCCGCGACGCACCTCTCCCAGGGCCGCGACCGCGAGCGCGTGTTCGGCCTGCTCGCCGAGGCGTACGCCGCCGCCGACCAAGTGATCTACAAACTCGGCTACAACGATCTCGCATCGCTGGCCACCGAGCGTCTCGAATGGGCGGCCCGCGAGTCCGGTGACGAGCTGGCGATGGCGGCGGGAGACTTCCGTCGAGCCGGCGAACTCATCACACTCTCGCCGAGTGGCGCGGTGCACTGACCTTTCTGGACGGTGCGCGGGACCGCATCGCCGACAGGCTGCGCACCGATGACGAAGCCGCCTTGGCGATGCATGGCATTCTCCACCTCAAGTCCGGGCTCGCTGCCGCTCGTGCAGGCGATGCGGACACCAGCGATGATCACCTCAGCGAGGCGAGGCAGGTGGCCGCACACGTGACCCCCGGGAGTGATCACTACCGGCTGGCGTTCGATACCGACAATGTGAACATCTGGTCGGTAGGACTCGCGGTCGAACGGTGCGACGGCACCGAGGCCGTGAAGCGGGCGGACTCGTTCGCCCTCGGATCGACCGCGCCGCGTGAGCGTGTCGGGCATCATTGGATTGATCTCGCGCGAGCCTTCCAACTCCACGGAGATCGGGATCGCTCCATGGCCGCGTTGCACCGCGCACGCCGCACATCACCGCAGCAGACCCGTTACCACCCTCAGGTGCGCGAGACGGTGGTCACGCTCGCCGAACACGACCGGCGCCGTTCGGACACGCTCTCCAGTTTCGCGCGCTGGGCTGGAATCCGCCTGTAGCGCCCGTCAGATGCCGAAGATGATCTTGATAATGGCGGCGGGTTCGGGGGAAAGCGAGGCAGCGCGCATGTCCACCCGCAGCGCGGTCTGCCGGAGCTCCAGGTAGCGGGAGTCATCGACGACGAGATCGGCGTCGGTGCGGCCACGAGCAGCGCGAACTCCGCCGGTATCGCCCAGATCACGCCCTGGGTGGAGCTCGACCTGTTCATAGGAGCTGATTGACCCCGATCAGCTCGCTCGACCCCACGGGCCGAGACGCACCGACAGCAGTGTCCCGGGACCGGCGGCGAGGATGTTCAGTCCACGCACCGGCCAGCCCCAGCCTGGATGCGAGGCCCGGGGAGAACCCGCCGGGCTGCGACCGCTCGACCGCCACCGGAGCACCGAGGACGGCCTCGATCCCCCGCCGCACGTCGGGTGGAAGCTCGTGCCAACGCAGTCTTTCGCCTCCGGAACTCATGTGCTGATGATCTGCCACCGCCAGGGTCGACCGCATCGGAGTTCTGGAGATCGGGCCGGTGCAGGTGGTTGCGAGCGTCGCGGCGACCGTGCCGCCTCGGCGGCGCCATCCGCGGTGAAGGCCAGACCGGCGGTGTCGTCCGGGGAAACTCGGTGTTGGTGGGGTTGATGTGGCAGAGGGACGGACTCGGCTGCCGAACCGGCCCATGATCAGCATTTCGGTGCGTGGAACCGCAAGGCCGCGGTGGGACGTTCCCAGCTGCTGATCATGAAGTGTGTCGGCCCGGCGGGTGAGGTGGCGGCGGAGCCGGTGGTGGCGACCCCCGTTGATCGAGGACCTGTCGCTGACGGCCGAGCCGGGCCAGACCGTCGCCGACACCGTCATCCGGCGGCCGTCCCCAACCAGGTCGAACCCGCAGGTCGAGCCCTCAGTAGGTCGTGCACGATCGCATGGCAGGCTCCGCATGAGAGCTCGCCGTCGAGATGTGTGGAGTGGAACCATGCCGCAACAGGTCCGCGGAGTCGTCGCGCTGAGCAAGGGCAAGCCGGTCTCCGTCGAAACGATCACTATTCCGGATCCCTGTCCCGGCGAGGCCGTGGTGAAGGTGCAGGCCTGCGGGGTCTGCCACACCGACCTGCACTATCGCGAGGGCGGGATCAACGACGACTTCCCGTTCCTGCTCGGCCACGAGGCCGCCGGGATCGTGGAGGCGGTCGGCCAGGATGTCACCGACGTCACCTCCGGTGACTTCGTGATCCTCAACTGGCGGGCGGTCGACAACACCTGCCGGGCCTGCCGTCGCGGTGAGCCCTGGTACTGCTTCTCGACGCACAACGCCACCCGGAAGATGACCCTCGAATCGGGCCAGGAGCTCTCCCCCGCACTGGGCATCGGCGCGTTCGTGGAGAAGACGCTGGTGCACGCCGGGCAGTGCACGAAGGTCAACCCGGCAGCCAAGCCGGAGGTGGCCGGCCTGCTCGGCTGCGGGGTGATGGCCGGCATCGGTGCCGCGATCAACACCGGCGGCATCAGCCGCGGCGACTCGATCGCCGTGATCGGCTGCGGCGGCGTGGGCAACGCCGCGATCGCCGGAGCGAAGCTCGCCGGTGCCACCACGATCATCGCCGTCGACATCGATGACAAGAAGCTCCAGTGGGCCACGGAGTTCGGCGCCACCCACACGATCAACGGCCGGGAGACCGACGTCGTCGCGGGCATCCAAGCCCTGACCGACGGCAACGGTGCCAACGTCGTCGTCGACGCGGTGGGCCGACCGGAGACCTTCAAGCAAGCCTTCTACGCCCGCGACCTGGCCGGTACCGTCGTGCTCGTCGGGGTCCCGACTCCGGAGATGACGATCGACCTGCCGCTGATCGACGTGTTCGGCCGCGGCGGCTCGGTCAAGTCGTCCTGGTACGGCGACTGCCTGCCCGCGCGCGACTTCCCGATGCTCATCGACCTGTTCCTGCAGGGGCGGCTGCCGCTGGACAGGTTCGTCAGCGAGACGATCTCGCTCGACGACGTCGAGGAGGCGTTCCACCGGATGGAGCGCGGCGAGGTGCTGCGGTCAGTGGTGGTCCTGTGACCGCGTCGAGCTCCCGCTCGGTTGATCATGTAGTGACGAGCGGCACGTTCTCCCTCGACGGCGGCACCTGGGACGTCGACAACAACGTCTGGATCGTCGGCGACGAGAACGAGGTGCTCGTCGTCGACGCCGCACACGACCTGGAGAAGATCGCGGCCGCGGTGCGCGGGCGGCGGGTGGTAGCGGTGGTGTGCACGCATGCCCACGATGACCACGTCAACCAGGCGCCGGCGCTGTCCGACCGGTTCTCGGCCCCGATCCTGCTCAACCCGGCCGAGGCTCCGCTGTGGGAGATGGCACACCCGGACCGCAGGCCGGACCGAGAGCTCGCCGACGGCGACGTGCTGCGCGCCGGCGGTATCGAGCTGCACGTGCTCGCCACCCCCGGGCACTCCCCCGGATCGTCGTGCCTCTACGCACCCGAGCTCGGCACCGTGTTCACCGGCGACACGCTGTTCAACGGGGGCCCCGGCGCGACCGGGCGGTCGTACTCGAGCTTCGACACGATCATCGACTCGATCCGGACCACGCTGCTGACGCTCCCCGGCGCCACCACGGTGCGCACCGGCCACGGCGACTCCACCAGCATCGGCGACGAACTGCCGCACCTGGAGGAGTGGATCTCGCGCGGGCACTGAGGATCTGCCCTACCCGGAGCGCTCTTGATGAGCGGCTCAGCAGCCCCTGGCTCAGCAGCCCCTCATCAAGAACCCCAGGCAGCGGTCGACGCGTTCGGCACCTCTACGACACCCTCGGCAACGCGGCGCGGGCTCGCCGGCCCGGCGGCGCAGTAGTTCAGCCGATCCAGATCAGCTCCAGCAGGTCCACGCGGTTCTGGACTTCCAGGATCAGGTAGTAGACGAAGCCGGACCAGTGGCCGTCGTGAACGACACGAACCGGACCTCACCGTCGGGGTTGGCGTGCGAGGCGGGCTCGCTCCGCCAGGGCACGAGCGCAATGACGGAGCACAACTCCTCGAAGACGGCCCGTGCGTCGGGAGGCAGCGCTGCGACCTGGTCGGCGACGTCGACGTCGTTGAGGTCGTACACCTACATGCGCGCCTTGGCCCGGGTGAGGGTCAGCGGCTCGTCCTCGGGACTGGGGTGACCGGTGAGCTTCTCCGCGGCGCGACGAGCGACGCGACGGAAGACCTCGGGGTCGCGCTGGAGGGCAGCGACCCCGCGCCAGCGCTCGAGCATCCCGAACAGCCTGCTCGGGATGAAAGCCCCCCTTCAGGATCGCATTTCGGCGGCGCCCGGGAGCCGGGCGGCGCCCGGTAGCCGATCCCCGACCGGGACGGGCGGGCTCCACCGGACAGACGGGCCGCACCGCCGGGGATGCGCGACGTAACATCAGGT
>JBOHEO010000160.1:0-12936 GCA_050701055.1 Pseudonocardia sp.
GGCGGGCACCGGCGCCGCCGAGCGGCTCGCCGAGCTGGAGCCGGCGTTGGCCGCGGCGGTGGCGGCGTTGGCCGCGGTGGTCGACACACCGGGGTTGTTCGCCTCCGGCGGTACAGCCGACCCCCGCTCGGATGCGCCCGGTTCGGGTGCGCCCGCCGACCGCGTCGACGACCTCATCCCCTTCGAGCTCGCCCGCGGTTTCGCCACCGGCAATCGAGTGCCGGCGCCGGTGCTGGCACTGGCCCGCCGCCTGATCGACCTGCCCGCCCCGTCCCGACCGGGCACCGAGACCGCCGTCTACGTCGCCTGGCAGGACGCCGCGAGCGGCCCGGCGGGCGACTGCGACCCGCGGGTCGCCGAGGTCGGCAAGGCACTGACCGTCATCGGCCGCGACGACGCCGGTGAACATCCGGTCGGTGAGCTCGCCGGGCGGTTGGCCGCGGCCGTCGCCCGCGACGCCGAGTTGCTCACCGACCGGGAGCGCCGGTTGTTCGAGGAGCACATCCTCGGCGACCTCGGTGAGTCGCTGCGCTCCCGCCGGCTGGAGGCCGAGGAGCTGGTCACGGAGATGAACCAGCTGCTGCGCGGGGTCACCACCAGCCAGGGGATCGCCGTGCAGCTGCGGTGGACGCTGCGCGACGACGTCGCCGCCGACGCCCGTCGCGCCGTCGACCTGCTCGGTCGACCGGTCGGGGCGCTGCTGCCCGACGAGCGCCGCGACCTGCGCGACGCCTTGCACCGGCTGATCGAGGCATCGCGGGTGGACGCGCCGGAGGACTCCTACTCCGAGCACCTGGCCCGTGCGCTGGACTATCGCCGCTGGTTCGCCTTCCGGATCCGCTACACCCGCCCCGAGAACGCCGGGACGTGGCACGACCTGCACCGCCGTTCGCCGCTCTCGCAGGGCGAGCAGAAGGTGGTGTGTTACCTGCCGCTGTTCGCCGCCGCGGCCGCGCACTTCAGTTCGCTGGCCGGCGCGGCGCCGCACTCACCGCGGTTCGTGCTGCTCGACGACGCCTTTCCCAAGATCGACGTCCGCACGCACCCGCTGCTCTTCGGCCTCCTGGTGCAGCTCGATCTCGACTTCGTGGTCACCAGCGAGCGGCTGTGGGGCGACCACGCCACCGTTCCGTCGCTGGCGATCTACGAGGCGCTGCGCGATCCGAACGAGCGCGGGATCGCCCAGTACCGCCACCTCTGGGACGGCCACCGGCTCCAGGCCGTCGGGGCGTGACCGACCGGCCCCCGGCGTGGCTCACCGACCCGGCGCTGGCCCGGGTCTGGGCCGTGCTCCGCGAACGGCTCGAGGCCCGCGGGCTGCGCACCGCGGGCCGGATCGTCGTCACGGGTCTGTCGCGCGAGGAACGGCACGCCGTGTCGGCGCTGGCCGGACGCCCGGTGATGACGTCGCGGCTGACCCTCGACCTGGCCGACCTGGACGCCGCACTCGCGCAGCGCTCGGGGATCGGCGGCCTGCGGGCGGTGGTCGAGACCATCACGGGAGCCGCGCTGCGTGACCGACCGGGTTTGCGGGCCGAGCGGATCGCGGATCGGGAGGCACCGTACGTCGTCGCCCGCGAGCTGGTGGAAACCGACCCCGTGCTGGCCGGCGCGTCGTGGCGCGACGAATGGCTCGACGGTGTCCGCCGCGCCGGGGTGCTCGCCCGCACGGCCGACCCGACCTCGGCGGTCCGGCACGCGGTGGCCGTCCTGCACCGGCTGCTGAGCGCGGAAGCCTCGGCCTCGCGCACCGAGCTGGCCGCGGCCACGGCCGGCGGCGCCCACGGGCTCGACGACGGCAGCGCCGTGGCCGTACTGGTGCTCCGTGCCCTCGCTGCGCAGGCCGGGGAGCCGGTACCGATGTCCACCGCGGCGCGCAGGGAGTTGTGGGAACGGTTCGGCGTCCGCGTCGACGCCGTCTCCACGACCTGCCTGACCCTGGGGCTGCGCGGCACCGATCAGGGGAGTGTGACCGCGCGGCTGGCGCTGGCCGCGGATGCGGGCGACCCGGTGCACCTCACGCCGTGGGACGTGCGCCGCTGCGTACTCGCCGTCCCGCGCACGGTGCTGGTCTGCGAGAACCCGCGGGTGCTCGAGGCTGCGGCCGAGCGGTACGGCGGGCGGTTGCCGGTGGTGTGCACGAGCGGGCAGCCCGCGCTCGTCGTCCTCGACGTGCTGCGCGCGCTCGCCGATGCCGAGCGCCGGTACCACGGCGACTTCGACTGGCCCGGCGTCGCGATCGCGAACCGGCTCATCGCGGAGGTGGGTGTCGTGCCGTGGCGGATGGGGGCCGGCGACTATCTCGCGGCGCTCGGGCCGGTCCGGCTCCCGCTCTCCGGCGCTCCGGTCGACCCGGTGTGGGACGCCGAACTCGGAGCGGCGATGCGGCATCACGGGGTGGCGGTGCACGAGGAGGCGGTGTTGGAGAAACTGCTCACCGCGCTTTTCTGATCACCAGAACATCATCCACGAATCCGGACTACTGCCCGGGCAACGAGAGCACGAGAAGGTGTGTGCGGAGCGCCGGGAGGCCGACGCCAGGGAGGGGTCAGCACAGTGGCAAGGGATGGGCTGCCGGATCTGACCGGGGTCGTCGCGCTGGTCACCGGGGCGGGTGGGGGGATCGGGGCCGGGATCGCGGAGCGGTTCGCCGTGGCCGGCGCAGCGGTGGTCGTGCACTACCGGACCAGCGCGGAGCGGGCCGCGGCGGTGACGGCCGACATCATCGGCCGCGGGGGGCGGGCCGTCGCCGTGCAGGGTGACGTGACCGACGCGGACGAGTGCGCGTCGCTCATGGACGTGGCGCTCGGCCGGTTCGGCCGGCTCGACGCCGTGGTCGCGAACGCCGGGGTGCAGCCGGTCGCCGAGCTTGCGACGATGACCGTCGCGGACTGGCGGCACGTCGTCGACACCAACCTCACCGGGACGTTCGCCACGGTCCAGGCGGCGGCCGCGGTGCTGCGCACCGGCGGTGGCTCGATCACGCTGATCGCCTCGATCGAAGGCCGGCAGCCGGCTGCGGCGCATGCCCACTACGCGGCGTCCAAGGCGGGGGTGATCCGGTTGGCCCGCAGTGCCGCGCTGGAGTTCGGCCGGTACGGGATCCGGGTCAACTCCGTGTCGCCGGGCCTGATCTGGCGCGACGGCCTGGACGCGGCCTGGCCGGACGGGGTGGCGCGCTGGCGCGCCGCGGCGCCGCTGGAGCGGCTGGGCCGGGCCGAGGACGTCGGCAACGCGTGTGTCTTCCTCGCCTCCCCGATGGCCGCCTGGATCACCGGGCACGACCTGGTCATCGATGGCGGGATGTCGGCGCATCCGCCGTGGTGAGGCCATGATCGACGAGGGCGAACGGATCGCTGCACTGCTCGGGCTCGAACGGCTGCCGCACGAGGGCGGGTGGTTTCGCCGCACGCACATCGACGCGCACTCCTCGGCCATCTACTACCTGCTCGTCGCGCCGGAGTTCTCGGCGATGCACGCGCTCGCGTCGACCGAGATCTACCACTGGCACGCCGGCGCCCCGGTGCGCCTGTTGCTGCTGCACCAGGACGGGGCCGTCACCGAGCCGGTGCTCGGACCCGACCTCGCCGCCGGCGAGCGGCCGCAGGTGGTGGTGGCGGCGGGCACCTGGCAGGGGTCGAGGCCAGACGGGGGGTGGTCGCTGGTCGGCACCACGATGGCGCCACCGTTCACGTGGTCGGACTTTCGGCTCGGTGAGCGCGCCGAGTTGGTCGACCGGTACCCGGGCGCCCGCGAGCGGATCGAGGCACTGAGCCGACCGCCGGACCGCCCGACGTAGCCTGACCGGCGGCAGCCACTCTCGCGCAACCGCACCCGGGGAGTGAATCATGGGACAGTGGCTCACCAGGAAGCAGTCGGTGGCCGACCGGGTGCCGTTGCCCCGTCCGCTGAGCTGGGCACTCCTCACTGTGGCCTGCTCGCTGCGGCCGTCGGCTGACATCGAGCCGCAGCATCCAGACGACTACTTCCGCGAGGTGGCGCAGCGTCGCGACGATCACTGGCGGGAGGTGCTGCGGCTCCTACCTGACAACTCGGCAGCTGACCGGCGCGTCGGCGATGCGGTTCTGGCACCGGCTCGACGTCTCGCTCAACGAGGCCCTGTACGGCGCGGCTGCGTCGTCCCGACCGGACCGCCCATCGTGGCGGCCCTTACCCGCTGAAGGTCTCGGTCGTCCCAGCCTCCGCAAAGCCGTCAGCCGGTGTCCCGGTGTTCGCGAGCCGATGGAGACGTCGACCGGAGGTAGTTGGTGAAGCACCCAGCGGCATGTCCGCCCGCTCGGCCTCCTCGGTCAGCACTGCCTCGATCTCCTCGACGATCGCCTGGAGCTCCTGCACCGCTCCGACCAGCGGCACCATGATCTCCGGCTGGACGTCGACACCGCGCTGATGCAACTCCGCGGCGGCCTGCGCGATCGCCCGCACCTGCAGCGCGAACAGCCCCGGCACCACGATCCCCAGCCGCACTCCGCGCAGTCCCATCATCGGATTCTGCTCGTGCAACCGGCGGACCGCGGCCAGCAGGTGCACGTCGTCGGAGTCGGGCTCGCCCCGCTCGTCCGCCACCGCCACCGCCACCGAGAGCTCGGTGAGGTCGGGCAGGAACTCGTGCAGCGGGGGGTCGAGCAGCCGGATGGTCACCGGTAGCCCGGCCTGGGCCGCGAAGATCTCACGGAAGTCGCCGCGTTGCAGCGGGAGCAGCTCGGCCAGCGCCGCTTCACGCTCGTCCTCGGCGTCGGCGAGCACCAGCCGTTCGACATGGCGGCGGCGGTCGCCGAGGAACATGTGCTCGGTGCGACAGAGACCGATGCCCTCGCTGCCGAACCGGCGGGCGCGGGCGGCGTCCTCGGCGGTGTCGGCATTGGCCCCGCACGGTGAGCCGGCGTCGTGAGTCGGCGTGGGCCATGAGCCGGTGCACCGCTCGCACCAGGTCGTCGGCGTCGGCGTCGAGCTCTCCCTCGAAGTACTCGACCACCGGTGACGCGACGACCGGGACCTCGCCGAGGAAGACCTCGCCGGTGCTGCCGTCGATGGAGATCATGTCGCCCTCGGCGACGGTGACCCCGCCCGGACCGGTCAGACGTCGCGCCGTGGCATCGACATGCAGCTCGTCGGCGCCGCAGACGCACGTCTTGCCCATCCGCGGGCGACGACGGCCGCGTGGCTGGTGCGTCCGCCACCCTGCGCACCAGGATCACCCGCTCGCCGGTGGCGGCCCGGCGCACCGTGGTGGCGCTGTCGAAGACCGCCGCGCCACTGGCCGCGCCGGGGGAAGCGTTCATCGCGGTGGTCAGCAGCGTCTGCTCGGCGTCGGTGGCCGAAGCGGGGGAACATCAGCCGGGCCAGCTGCTGGCCGTCGACCCGGCGCAGCGCCTCGTCCATGTCGATCAGGCCCTCGTCGACGAGATGCACCGCGACGATGAACGCCGCGGCCGCCGTGCGCTTGCCGACCCGGGTCTGGAGCATCCACAGCTTGCCGCGCTCGATGGTGAACTCGATGTCGCAGAGATCGCGGTAGTGCTTCTCCAGGGTAGCCATGGTCGCCAGCAACTGCTGGTAGGAGGTCTTGTCGAGGTGCTCCAGGTCGGTCAGCGGCAGGGTGTTGCGGATGCCCGCGACGACGTCCTCGCCCTGGGCGTTGGCCAGGTAGTCGCCGTAGACGCCCTGCGCACCCGACGCAGGGTCCCGGGTGAAGGCCACCCCGGTACCGGACGTGGCGCCCAGGTTGCCGAACACCATGGCGACGATGCTGACCGCGGTGCCCAGATCGTCAGAGATGCGTTCCTGGCGGCGATAGGTCTGTGCGCGGCGGGTGTTCCAGGACCCGAAGACAGCGCGAACGGCCAGGTCGAGCTGTTCGCGCGGGTCCTGCGGGAACTCCCGCCCGGCGTGCTCGACGACCACGGCCTTGAACCGCTCGACCACCGCCCGCAGGTCGTCGGCGTCGAGATCGAGGTCCGTGGACGTGCCGCGCTCGATCTCGACGGCTTCGAACGCGGTGTCGAAGTGTCGGCCGTCGATGCCCAGTACGGTCTTGCCGAACATCTGGACGAGCCGGCGGTAGGAGTCCCAGGCGAACCGGTCGTCCTCGGCGACGCGGGCGAGGCCCTGCACCGAGGAGTCGTTGAGCCCGACGTTGAGGACGGTCTCCATCATCCCGGGCATCGAGAACTTCGCCCCGGAACGCACCGAGACCAGCAGCGGGTCGTCTGCGTCGCCCAGCTTCTTGCCCATGGTCTCCTGCAGGGCGGCCAGGTGGGCGGAGATCTCATCGGCGAGCTCGGGTGGCTCGTGCCCGTCGCGCAGGTAAGCGCGGCAGGCTTCGGTGGTGATCACGAACCCCGGCGGCACCGGCAGCCGAGGTTCGTCATCTCGGCGAGGTTGGCACCCTTCCACCGAGCAGGTCCTTCTGATCCTTGCCGCCCTCGGCGAAGTCGTAGACGTACTGCGTCATGGCAACCTCCCGGAGCGCTGGTGTACGAAATGCTAGGTTGCTGTCCAGCGAAAACGCTTGGTCGATCTCATGTTGACACGGTTGCCCGCTCAGCGGTGTGACTGGCCGAGGGAAAGATGTCGGCCGCATCCACCGCCGGCGGACAAATGTCCCTGGCCGCGAGCGATCGGTGCAGGTATCGTTCCCCGCTCGACCGTTTGGGGGTGCGCGGCTCGATGGAACGTGGGCAGGGCTTTGAGCGGTTCCACCGGGCGGAGGCTCCCCGGCTGCGGCTGCTCGTCGCGCTCATGGTGGACGACCAGGCGCTCCGGGACCCGATCCTCACCGGGAGTTGGCTGATCGTCCGGCACCGCTGGCCCGAGCTGGCCCGGCAACCGCGACCGGATCTGTGGCTGCTGACCATGACCCTGCGGACCCTGCGTCACCGGGGTGCTCCGCTGACCGTTGCGACCGTCCAGCAGGTCGAGACGTCGCTTCCGTGCTCTGAGCCAGCCGCTGTCGTCGCCGGCCTGCGGGCGCTGGACCCACCGCTGCGCCTGGTGGTCGTCCTGCGCCACCTCCTCGGGCTGAGTCTTGACGAGGTGGCGGACGTGGCCGACCTGCCGGTGCAGCTCATCCGGGACCATCTGAGTCGGGGCCTGCGCAGCGTCGAGGATCATCTCGACGAGCGAGCGACCGGATGATCGGCCGCGTCGAGGAGCTGCTCGCGGCGGCCACTCCCACCCTGCTGGCCGGCGAGGTCACACCGGAGGCTGTGGAGCAGGCTTACCAGCAGCGGTGTGCCGATCCCGAGGAGCTCCGACGGCTCGGGGAGCTGGCTGATGCGGCAACTGCGTACCTGGATGCAGAGCGTGCGGAGCGGCGCGAGGACCTCTCCGGTGCCGTGGCCGGCTTCACCGTCGCGGCTCGCCACGGGTTCGCCGACGCGGCGCGGCGGCTCTCGGCGGTGCGGCGGGCCATGCACACGATCTGGATCAGCGAGTCGGCCGCGCCGAACCGCGGCGAGCTGGTAGCCGCCGCCGTCAACGGCGACGAGTGGGCGGTGGGCCAGCTGCTGGGCCACATCCTCCCGATCGTCACCCGTATCTGCCGAGGGCGGATCGGGCACCTCCCGGACTCCGCCCGCGCCATCGACGACGTCGTGCAGGAGGTGTGCATCGCCGTTGTCTCAGCACTGCCGCGGTACCGGGCCGATGCGCCGTTCATCGCGTTCGTGGTGGGAATCGCCACGAACAAGATCGCCGACGCCTACCGCGCGGCGGTGCGCAACAAGTCCCGCCCGATGTCCGATCTCCCTGAAGCCGCCGATCCCGGCGCAGGTCCCGAACAGCTCGTCCTCCAGGACGAGCGAGCCATTCAACTCGGACGGCTGCTGGACCGGTTGCCGGAGCATCAGCGGGACATCATCGTCATGCGAGTGGGCTTGGGGCTGTCGGCGGACGAGGTGGCCGAGGCCCTCGGGTCGACGCCCGGCGCGGTGCGGGTCGGCCAGCACCGGGCGTTGGTCGCCCTGCGACGATCCGTCAAGGAGTGACGTTCCCGACCTGCCCTTTCGCCGTGGTCGGGGTGCCGCTAAGGAACATGTCACCGGGGGCGAAGTAGCACCTGGTTGATCAAGCAGTAGCGTCCGCTCGTCGCGGTACGGGCCTCCGAACCCTCACCACAGTCATCACTGACCGTCACAGTGCACACTGACGGTGACAGTCAACGAGACCGCGGCCCGCCGGCCAACCCGCCACGCCGGGACCAGATCCACTCGTTACGGCGAGGAGCCCGTGTTTGCCTGTGTCCTCGGTGCCCGGTCAGGCACGACCCGCAGCTGACCTGCCCCGTGGTCGGTGCGTAGACCTTCCACCACGGTCGGCCGGCGGCGACCCGACGTGGTATTGCGGGGCGGGGATCTCGACCTCGTGGTCGTCGAGCGGGAACGTCACCCGGTGTACGGTCCGGTTCCGGCCGATTCGCATGTTCTGGCCCGGAAGTGTCGCGCCGGCCCTCAAGAGACGGGAGACAGCGTCTCGATCCGGTTGAAGCTGGGGAGCTACGAGCCGGCGCACGACGACCCCCCTGAGCCGGAGCACGGTCGGGTACTTCCCTCGGATGGCCGAGGCCGAGGCGTGGGAGGCCGGGCGGGGGGTGTGGCGGATGAACACCGAGAAGGCGGCCGGCAGCGGTTCGCGGTTATCGTCGGTGAGGGCCTGGTCCGCGCTGTCGGGCAGATCGACGGGGTGACCATGCTCGGCGACCGGGCCGCCCTCAACGGTTCGGTCCTGCCCGCCGGGCACCCCAGTGCGCGACGCCTGGATCGAGCGGCCCGACCCGACTTCCGACCCGGCCACGAGGTCCGGGCCATGCAGGACCGGGTCCGGGCGCATTCGGCGGCTCGGTGCTGGCGTTCCTGTGCTGGGTCGACGACGCAGTCGCTGGCGGTGTGGCAACCCCCGGCAGAAAGCAGCAGGGATGATGACCTGGCGCTGGTGGCCATCAGACGGGTCCGTAATCCCCGTAGAAACCCCCGCAGGCGGGGATCTCGACGTGTCGAGAGACGAGACGAGGGGCTGCCCGCCTCGGCTGTCACGCCGGCCGGGCCGAGGAAAATCACCGAAGCGGCCTCGCGCAACGACGCCGTTGCTACTGTCAGCGCATGCTCAGCCACCCTGCCGATATGGAAGATCCGCTGCTCGACGTGCAGGACAGGTTGCCCGTGGTGCTGGCGAGCCCGCCCGTGTCGAGCGAGGACGCGGTCGATGACGCGGAATCCGTCCATCCCGAAGCGCCCATGCCGCTCGGAATGCGGCTGGCGGTGTATCCGCGCGCGGGTGAGCACAGCAAAACCTACGAGACAGTTACCGAGACCAAAGATACCGAGCGCAGCGACGACGGCAAGGTCTACATGGTGCCCGACACCACCCGTCGCGAAGTCGAGGTCGACTAAAGCGTGACTGTGCTGGTGCTTACCCGCTCCACCGATGCGACCGCATCCCAGGTCGCGCGGGAATTGGAGCGGCGCCGTGTGTCGGTACTCCGCGCCGATGTCGGTGAATTCCCTCTCGAGATGACGATGACGGCCGACACGACGCCGCGCGGGGACTGGCGCGGCGTCATCACGTTGTCGAGCGGGGAATCGGTACAGCTCGATGAGATCGACGCGATCTACTACCGCCGACCCACCAGGTTCCGGCTCCCGGCCGACCTGCCAGCGGATCAGCAGCGGTTCGCTCGCGCGGAGGCCCGCCGGGCGTTGGCCGGCCTGTTGCTCGCGCTGCCGGTCCGCTGGCTGTCGCACCCCTCCCGGGTCGCCGACGCGGAGTTGAAGCCGCTGCAGCTGCAGGTCGCCGCCCAGTGTGGCCTGCGTGTCCCGCGCACCATCCTGACCAGCGACGCTGCCGCAGTCCGCCAGTTCGCGAAACAGCTCGGCGGGCCAGTCATCTACAAGCCGCTGTCGGCTCCGAGCGTGCCGACCCGGGACGGGCTGAAACTGGTGTATACCACCCAGGTCGACCCCGAGCTGCTCGATCCACAGGACATCGCGCTCACCGCGAGCCTCTTCCAGGAACTCGTACCGAAACACCATGAAGTGCGACTCACTGTCGTCGATCACCAGTTCTTCGCCGCAGCCATCCATGCCGACTCGCCGCAGGCGCGCCTGGACTGGCGGTCGGATTATGGATCGCTCCGCTATGAAACAGTGGACGTTCCCGTCAATGTGCGCCGCGGCGTCAGCCGACTTCTACAGCGCCTCGACCTTCCCTTCGGAGCCCTGGACTTTGCCGTGACTCCGGACGGGGAATGGATTTTTCTGGAAATCAATGCCAATGGACAATGGGCCTGGATAGAAGATCAAACCGGATTGCCGGTCACCTCAGCGATCGTCGACTACCTCGAAGGTGGCCGGCCATGAGCCCCGACTGGCGGGCCCGACTCGACGCCATGGTCGACCATCTCCTCGACGCGGGTGACCTCACCAGCGCGCCGTGGCGCGAGGCATTCAGCGCAGTTCCGCGGCACCTGTTCGTCCCAACCGTCCTCGTGCTCGACGGAGGGGGTTCCACCGTGCTCAGCGCGACCGACCCCGCGCAGCGCGACATCTGGCTGGACCTAGTCTATTCCGACGAATCGCTGATCACCCAGCACCGTGAGCACCCGACGATGACCACGACCGGGGACCAGCCGCTGCTGATCTCGACGAGCTCCAGCACCATGCCGAGCCTCATGGCTCGAATGCTGGAAGTGCTCGACGTCCACGACGGACACCGCGTTCTCGAGATCGGCACTGGCACCGGATACAACGCCGCCTTGATGTGCCAGCGGCTCGGCGCCGACCACGTCGTGTCCATCGACATCGACCCCGAGCTGGTCGCCGCGGCAAGAACTCACCTCGCCGAGCTCGGGCACCATCCCGTCCTGATCGCCGGCGACGGCACCGCCGGAGCCGCCGCGCATGGCCGGTATGACCGGATCATCGCCACCGCCGCCGTCGCCGACATCCCACCAGCATGGATCGAGCAACTCGCCCCTGGCGGGAAGATCCTCGCCAACCTGCGCGGTGACCTCGCCGGCGCCACCCTGTGCCTGCTCTCCAAAGACCCCGACGACGACGTCGTCACCGGTGCCGTGCTGCCACTGGGCGGCCACTTCATGTGGCTCCGACCCGAGCTGACCAGCCCCCTACGCGCCCCCGAACCAGCATGGGTACGCAGTTCCCGTACCGCCGCCCACACCAAAACGCCGCTGGACCCCGCTGGCCTGGCCGACGACCACGATTTCCGGTTCCTACTCCAATTGCACCTGCGCGGCGCCCGCGGCCTGCGCCGCGGCCAGGTGCGGGACCCGCGAACGCACGACACCCGAGCCGGCCACACCATCGAGACCCTCGACGGCTCCTACGCCGAGGTGATCGCCGAACCCGAGCACGACGGTCACCACCTCGTGCTGCAGTCCGGTCCACGCCGATTGTGGGACAGCGTCGAGACAGCCCATCGACTCTGGCATCACCTCGGCCGCCCGCACCCCGGACAGTTCGCCGTTGTCGCGAGTCCGACCGCCCAGTACATCCACTACGACCCCGACGACACCAACAACTGGTACCGCTGGCCCCTCCCGCTGGTCTGACCCGAAGCGTCCTCCCACACAGCGCCGCGAGCGCGTCGACGGGCCGGGGTCAGCGGTTCAACTCCCCGACAGCAGCAAGCGGGCGGCCATGTCCAGGCGGACCTCGCCGTAGGGCAGCAGATGCGCCCAAACAGCGGGGTCAGTCCCCGGCGGTCGGCCTCGGACAAGACCTCGGCCCAGTCGGGACACGAAGATGGTCTTCTGAGCCCGCCCGAGCTCCAGCATCGCCTGGTAGGTGGGATGCGCGGCGGTGCGGATGAACCGGCGCAGGATCGCCTCCGTGGTCGCGGTCCCGACCCGGATCGCGGTCGCATACTTGATCATTTGGTCGTACTGCTGAGCGATCAGATCCCACCGGATCGGCCGGGTCAACGCCGGCGCCAGGCCCGGGTAGGTCGGTCTCCCCAGCGGCCGGCCGGTAGAGCTTGACCTTGTTGATCTACTTGATCCGCGGCAGCAGGTCGAATCCGAGCAGCCGCGTGACACCGAACCCGATCTCGGACTGACCGTGGGAGTCGACGTAGTTGCCGGCCACGTCCATCGTGGTGCCGTGGCGGATCGCGCCCTCCACCATCGCCGCCACCTCCGACGCGGTACAGGAGATCAGCTGCGAGTGGATCGCCATCGAGTCCCGCTCGACGTGCCAGTAGATCAATATCCCGCGCCCGCCGTAGCGGGAATGCCACTGGGTGAGGATGTTCTGATCGAACGCCGCGACGTGGGTGGAGTCGCTGGCCACCGCGGTCGACCCGGCACCCCACACCGTCTGCGCGCGCACCGCGAAGGTGGCGTTGGCGATCTGCACGGCGATCTGCCGCGCGGCCTCCACCAGCCGCTCGGCCAGCACGTCGGGGCTCAGCGCGCTGCGCCCGGTCAGGGAGGTCACCTCGCCCAAGCAGCCGGTGCGCAGCACCGCCTCCTTGAGCATGTCCACCAGCGGTACCGCGCCCCACCGGCGCCCCACCTCAACCTTGAGCCGGCGCAACCCGGTCGGCTCGGGCACGGCGTCGAGCGGGGACAGCTTGATCGCCCCGGCCGCCCGGTCGGCGATCTGCACCCAGCTGAGGTGGCCTCGGCCACCAGGTCGGGGAGAACTCCCTGCCGCAGGCGTGGACCGGCCGTCATGCCCGTGGTGTGCCCGGTGCTGAGTTGCCCGCCCCGACGCCGGGAAGTGCGGACTCGAGGCACTCGTGATACTCCACGGCCCAGCTGCGGCGGCGCTCGCTCACCGGGATGGCACTGAACACCTTCAGACCCAGATCGGCGACCGGACGAAGGCGGTGCATCACCGGCAGACCGGTAATGATGGCTTGGGCGTGGCCCGCACCCTGCGCGGGGTCGCCGCTGCGCAC
>JBOHEO010000161.1:0-12930 GCA_050701055.1 Pseudonocardia sp.
GACGGTGACCCCGTAGGGGAGGTCGATGTCGGCGCGCCAGCCGGGGCCGTCCCTGGTGATGGGGGCGGGGAAGGTGATCCCACCCGGGCCGCGACCGACCGCCTTGTTGAGCGTCACCGGTCGGCCGCCTTCCCACGCAGAACCTTGTTGCGGCGCTCCTCGGCCGCGCACACCGCGTCGTTGAGGTCCAGGTAGGTCCGGTCCTCCCCCCACGGCCCGCCCGCGGCCTTGCGCGCGGCGTGGTCCGCAGCCAATGCCGCCTCCGCCGCCCGCAGCTCCAACGTCGCCTGCCGCACCCGGCGGGCGTAGTCCTTCGCCTTGTCCAACATCACTTCCACCGTCCTTATCACTCATCGGTCACTCGGTCCTTGCGTGCTCAGTTACCGGGGGGGTGGTGGCACGACTCGGCAGGTCAGCCCCCGCCGAGCTCCCAGAGTCGGAGCGGTCGTTCACCGCGCCACCCCCGCCCCACGACCACGCTGAGCCGACAACCCGCGGCGCTCGGCCGCAGTCAACCCACCGGCCACACCCTCGGGGATCCGCTCCAACGCCTCATCCAGGCACTGCTCCCGCACCGGGCACCCCGCGCAGACCTTCTTCGCGGCCCCCACCTGCGCCTCAAACACCGCGCCGGCGGACGCGAACGGGAAGAACAACTCCGGGTCCTCACCCCGACACGCCGCCTTCACCCGCCAGTCCCTCACGACACACCCCCCGCCGCGGCCGTATCCGTTGCTGCGTACTGAAGGCACACCGGGTCGTGCTCGGACCCCATGCGCCGGGCTGCGGCCTCCTGACAGGCCTGCATGTACTCCCGAACAGCGTCTTCCTCCACGCGCAACGCGCCCCGTCCAGCGCCAAACTTCATCGCCCGCAGAGATCCGTCTTCGATCGCCCGGTACACCGTCGCGACCGACACGCACAGTCGCTCAGCCACCGCAGGCACGCGGTGTATCCGGGCCGGCTCATCCGCCATCCCAGCCAACTCCTCGTTATCTGACATGTCTGGAGGCACCTCATGTGGCTCCGTCTTCTGAAGCTACACGTCTAGCTGTAGAAGTCAAGCGCCTGGTTGGTGGCGTGGTGGCGTGGCGGGTCCACGGACAACGTCTCCGGAGCCCCGTAGCGGCAGACTGCTAAGGAGTAAGATCAGACACTTCGAGGACCCGTGGGGAGCGCTGAGGTACCGAAGATGAGCACGGACGACGACACCTCCCAGGACAGGCAGGAGCGGCTACGGCTGGCGGGCTCGTGGCTACGTACTCAACGAGAGAAGAAGGGCTGGAGTGGAACCGACCTTGCGAAGCAGTTGAAGGTTAACCAAGTCCGCGTGTCGGCCTATGAACGCGGCCAGTATGAGATCCCAAGCGGGGTTGCGGACGACCTAGCAACGATATTCGACCTGCCAGTCTTGGAGGTTCGGCGGAACCTTGGCCTGTGGGTACCGAGGGATGCTGATCTCCAGGCAGTCCGGCAGCACGTCGACCCGGCTCTCCTTACGGACGACGTGCTAGTTGCTGAGCTGGCTCAGCGCTATCGGAAGAAGAGCGACCGAGAGGTCGTCAATGTGTATCCTCGACGCTCGAATGTGCCCCGTGAGCTGTGGGACCGGTTGATCACGGGTAGCACCTCGGAGATTATCTTAGGTGGGTACACGAACTATTTCTTTTGGACGGAGCGGTCGGATTTCAGTCAGATGCTCCGAGAGAAAGCCGACGCGGGGGTCACCGTCCGAATCTTGCTAGGTGACCCAGACGCTGAGGTCACCCACCGTCGCGAGCAGGTGGAGAACGCTCCACTGACAGTCGGTACTCGTATCCGAATTGCACTGGATGAGCTAGACAAACTCGGTCCGGTGCCCGGGATCGAGGTAAGGTTCTCGGCGGTTAACGCCGAAGCGCACGTGTCTCGGTCAATCTTTCGCTTCGATCGTGAGGCGCTAGTCGCCGAGCACATCGCAGACCGTCTTGGCCACGGAAGTCTGACCTTCCATCTTCGCCGCCTACATGACGAGGGTCCGTTCGACCAGTACGCCGCGCATATCGAGCACCTATGGGCCGGCGGTCGGGCGGTGACCTGACTAAGGGGGAGCAGCGGCGCTCGCCGCCCCCGCCGTGGGGCCGAGGCTTGCTTCATGAGGTGACCGACGCGACGGGTGCGCGTGAGGATACCGGCGGGTTGCCATCGCCAGTCCCTCACGACACACCCCCCCGCCGCGGCCGTATCCGTTGCTGCGTACTGAAGGCACACCGGGTCGTGCTCGGACCCCGTGCGCCGGGCTGCTACACCGAGGATGGTCGAGTCGTCCGTGTCGAGTACTTCGTCATCCCTGGCGACAGGCATGTCATTGTGTACGAGCGCGAGCACCCGCGAGTCGAGAGCTGAGTCCCGGATGGATATCACATCGGTTCACATCAGACGGGCAACTACAGAAG
Organism: Pseudonocardia sp.; assembly: GCA_050701055.1. Taxonomy (GTDB): domain Bacteria; phylum Actinomycetota; class Actinomycetes; order Mycobacteriales; family Pseudonocardiaceae; genus Pseudonocardia. The sequence continues at coordinate 2,436 of JBOHEO010000161.1, forward strand.
ATGATATGGCTGAGGTCGCGGCGATGTGGACACGCTCGTCGGTGCGACTCCGGAGGAGGGGACTGGACCAGTGGCAGTATCCGGTGAAATGGGAGAACATTCGCAGGAGCGCCTCGGATCTAGCCCTTTGGTTGGCCGAGGATCCTGAGGGAAGAGCAGCCGGCACGATCACGGTCAGCTACCAGCCTGATCGCTACTGGCGTCAGGAAGATAATCCGACGGATGCTCTTTATGTTCACCGGATGGTCATCGACGACGGCTTTCGGGGGTACGAGCTAGGCTCAGCAATGCTTGACTGGGCGGGCCGCAAAGTGCAGAAAGCGGGCAAGCACTGGTTGCGGCTCGATGCGTGGAAGTCGAATCCAGGTTTGCACCGCTATTACTTGCACCGTGGCTTCTCGCTCGTGCGTATCGACACGGACCCCGCAGATCCATCCGGGGCATGCTTTCAGCGGCCAGCAACGGTAGAGCTAGGTCTCGGCCCCGAGGTGTTCGAGGACATCGGGTAACAATCGCGGAGTGGGGGGTAAGCCGTACCAGCCGCCAGCCTCGTTTGTGCTGGTGTGCGTCACGAACGCTGAGAGGAGCTTGATGTAGGTAGAGCCGGGTGGGGGTCGTCGAGGATGCGGTAACTCAGGGTCTCCCTCACCGGGTCCCTCCCCCCACCGGGTCCGGGGCGCGCGACCCACCGTGCGGCGTGGGGGACCACCTGGGGACCGCGACACCAGCGAACGCAGACGACGGAGCCATCAGAGGGGCGCGACAGTGCCGCTCTCGTCGCTGTATCCCCAGCTCACGCCCGACCCGCACACCTGGCAGTCAAGGGGTCAGGGGTTCGAATCCCCTCAGCTCCACCCAGGTCAGACACGTGATCGGCGGTCTGGCGGCGGTGGTGGGTGACTAATTGGGTGTCTGTCCCGCGTTGTCGAGCGGGGAGATCTCGTCCATCACGGCCGCCCCTTCCTGGATCACTTCGTGGAGTTGGTGTCGGTAGACTTTCTCCGTGGTCGTGGTGCCGCTGTGGCCGATCAGCCGGGAGATGTCCTCGATCCGGACACCGGCTGCGGAGAGTAGGGACACGAAGCTGTGCCGCAGCTCGCGCGGGGTCCACTCGGCCGGGTTGAGTCCGGTGGCCTTCACGATGCGCCGGAACGAGCGTCGGACGTTGTGTGCGTCGAGTTGCGTGCCTGCGGAGGTGCCGAACACGAGGTCCTGCGGGCTGGTCCGCTTGGGGTGGTTCTTCCGGTGCTGGTGTAGCGCGTCGACGCACCGTGTGGGTAGGGCCAGGTGCCTTCGGGACTTCACGGTCTTGGTGTCGCCGCCGTCGCGTGCTGAGTGGTAGACCGCGATCCACGGCGGGATCGGGGGCGTCCTGTCCGGGTTGCCCTCCAGGTCGGTCTCATCCCAGGGCAGTGCCCGCAGTTCCTCGGTTCGGGCGCCGGTGAGCAGGGATAGGACGATGTAGGCGTGCAGCGGGGAGTCTGCGGCGGCGTTGAGCAGCGCCTCCGCCTGATCGAGGGTGAGCGATTTGGAGCGCCGCCCGGCCCGCCCCGTGGGTACATCGCAGAGGGTCACGACGTTTCTGTTGACCTTGTCGCGGGCGATCGCGTGGCGGCCCACTCAACCCGTCGCCGGAGCGACGAACGTCAGCAGGCGGTCACGGATGAGCGCCGCGGACTGCTCGGGAGGTTGGCGGTTTACATCCACCCGCAGCACGTCGAAACCCGCTTGAATCAACCGTTCGGTGGCCTGCCGGTAGAAATGTGCCTCAGCGTGCGAGCTGCCCGGCGAGAGCTGGAAGCGGTTGTGCGGCCCGCGCTCCTGGAGCCGTTCGGCAATGACCTCGGGGTCGGCTTCCAGGATGACGGCAAGGTCGGGCCGGTCAGCTTCGGCGTTGAGGTGCCAGAGGAAAGACGGGTCGATGCCGTCGAAGCGCTGCATGACCAGACCTGACGGGATGTATCGGTCACTCAGCACCACCCGGCCGGCCTCGGTGTTGGGCCGGACTTCGGCCTCAAGATGGGTGGTAGCGATCAGCGGCGTACAAGCAGGCCAGCGCGTGACCGGTGGTCGTCTCGGTCATCTCGCGGCAGAGTGCCCCGATGGGGCCGGTGGACGGCTCAGCCGTCACATGGACGTCTTCGCCAGCGGCGACGAGCAGTTGCGCCAAGTGCTGGACGATGGTGCTCTTCCCGGCGCCGCTCGGCCCGTCGACGCTGACGAACAAGCCGCGCTGATGGTCAGAAAAGGGACGGAGGTTCATCCTCGCTCCCTCCCGGTTCTGACCCGCGAAGTTCTTCCAGGCTGGCGGCCTTGGTGGCGAGCAGCACGAACAACCGCGCCGCGACCAGCGCGTCATAGGTCGCACGGTGGGGTGTGAACTCATCCGGCAAGCCCTCGGCCAGGCTGAACGCCTCGACCATGTTGCCCAGCCGGTAGCTGTCCAGGCTCGGCACCAACCGGCGGGCCAGCTTGAGCGTGTCGAAGACCTCCGGCGACTCCCATTCGGGGAGCTTGCGGCGCAGCACTCCAAGGTCAACGTGGGCGTTGTGTGCGACGAGGGCGTCAGCGTTCAGGGCCGCCAACACGTTGCCGGTGATGTCCTCGAAGGTCGGGCAGTCGGCCACGTCCTTGTTGGTCAGGCCGTGGATACGGGTGGCGAAGTGCTTGATCGGCGTCTCCGGACGAACGAGCCAGCTCAGCGGCTCCCCGATGACACCACCGACGATCGGGACGGCAGCCAGCTCCACCAGGTCGGGCGGCTGCTGGCCGTTGCCCTCGACGTCCACGACCACGTACGTGAGGTCAGCCCAGTCAGCCATCTTGCTTACCGTCCTTCCAGCCGATACTTGCTCGGCCATGCTGTCGCTCGACGTGCGGATGTCGCACGTCATGCACTTGGAACCCGAGGGCGTGTTGGAGGTAGTAGCGCGGCTGCTCAGTCTCCAAGCCGGACACCACGGCCGCGCGGTCGGTGATGTCCACGACCACCAGACCACGCGCCTCGGGCAAGGAACTGGCGACCTCCCGAAGTCGGTCGGGTGATGGCCGTGCGTGAGCGCCCGCGCAGAGTTCGAGCTGACTCAGCGGGCAGATGTCGCACAGCTCGCGCCGCGAGCCGTAGTGGCCGTTGTAGTCCGGCAGACCATGCGCGTACGCCACGGCGCACGAGGTCTTGCGGAACAACGGCGTGGCGTTGTCGAACGCGGCCAGAATGCGCTGTTCCAGCGTCTCAGGCACGATCTTGCGGCGCGCGGTGTCCTCGTACGGCTCGGGCAGGCCGTTGGCCTTGTAGTAGTCCGCGATTTGGTCGCGGTAGAAGAGTCCGGTGAACACCGTGGCGTCGGCGTGCTGGGCCAGTCCGTACGCGGTCTTGAGGTGCTCGTCGGTGTCGTTGAGACCAGGCACCAACGGCCGCCAGTAGAGGATGGTGCGGTACTTCCGACGCTCCGGCGCGCTCATGAGCTTCAGCGACTCAGCGGCGACGTGCGACGGGTAAGGCTCGACGTCCTTATTGTCGATGCCGCTGTAGGTGAACAGCAGCGTCAGCTTGATGTGCCGGAGCCGGTTGAGCCGGTCAACGTCCTCGGGCTTCATGGCGTGCCGCGTGATGACGAGCACGTGGTTGGTCAGGCCGCGTTCGTCCAGGTCTTCCAGCACAGCGAAGGTGTGCGGCCGGACGACCGGCAAGAACGGGTCGGTCGCCCTGTTGAACACCTGCACCGGGGTCACGTGCGGCTGGAAGTAGCGGTGATTGACCAGCTCCTCCACCGCTTCGGCGTCGGACATGAGTGCACGCGGCACTCGCTGATCCCACAGGCCGTAGGTGTGCCGGATGCAGTACGCGCAGTCGAGCGGGCACCCCTGGATGTGGTTCAGCGAGAGCCCGGACTTGCGGTACTCCACGACTTCGCGGGCACGCTCGGGCAGTTTGTCGATCTGATCCCTGCTCAACAGGGCAACACGGGTGGCCACCTGGCTAACTCCCAAGTCCCTTGAGGACGGACGCCCTTTGCGGCGTCCCTAAGGCGAGAGTAGGAAGGAAAAGCCGTGATGGATAGAAAGTTTCTTGGAATTTCTCGAAACACGATGAATGCTGAATGCTCTGGAAATTAGTCGCTATCTTCCGGGGGCTCTGGGGCAAGATCGTCAATGACTCGGTTGATGATCGCCCGCGCGCTGCGGCCGTAGCTGGCGACACCAGCCAAACTCTCGAATATGCCGCTGTAGAGCGTGACCTCCTGGGGCTGGGCAAGGTTCAGCTCCGCCGAGAAGGTCTCGACCATCACGCGGTCGTTGTCGAGCAACCAGAAGCCGTGAGCAGGCGCGACCACGTAGGCCGTCTCGAACCCGATGATGCCGAGCTTCACGTTCGGCAGTGCTGACAGCGAGACCAGCCGGTCAAGCTGCCCGAGCATGATCTCTGGCGGGCACAGCCGATAGCGGAGGGCCGCCTCGGTGAGCACGAAGTGAAACCGCTTGTCCGGCCGGTACAGGATGTCCTGGCGCTGCACGCGGGCGGCGACCGCTTCGTCAATGTCGTTACGCACCTTGAATACCGTGATGCTCTGGGCGAAGCGGTGGCGGGCGTACTCGGCGGTCTGGAGCAAGCCGGGGATGAAGGTGGACTCAAACGCCCGGAACAGCCGAGTCTTGGCGTTGATGTCCGCAACCTCTTGCTGGTGCGGTTTCAGGCCCACTCGGAGCTGGCGTTGCCACTCGGCGTGCTGGACTTCGAGGGTGTGGAGTGACGCGAGCAGAGCTTCCGTCTCGCCCTCGCTGCCCGTGCCCTGAGTCCAGTCACGGATGTCGTCGTCGGTTGGTGTCTGCTTGCCGTTCTCCAGCTTGCTGACCTTGGAGGGTGGCCACGACAACGACTCCGCGAGCGCACGCCCGCTCAGTCCTGCGGCGGTGCGTAGCTCGCGGAGTCGCTTGCCGAGTGCATCACGAGCTTCGTGAACGCTCGTGATGATTGTCGTTCGCTTCGGTGGCAAAGTCGTCCCGTCGTACGGCGCGGTGCCAGGCGGCATCTCGCCAGTAGTTGTGCTGCACGATCGCGGCGGGGTCTTCGATGAGTTCACCGCCAAGGAAGTTCTCGTCGCTGTCGAAGTGCATCCGCACCAGCTTGCGCGAGTCGAACAACCAGTAGTCGTAGTCCGGCAGGCCGGCCGCGTCATGACGTGCGAGGTATCGAGTGACCTCACCGACCTTGTTGGTGTAGCCAGAGCAGTAGATGCCGAAGCGGCTGTAGTCGGTGGGCGGCATGGTGACCACCCGGACGCGCGAGAAGAGCCGCCCTTCCGCGGTGGCCTCCTCGATCATGGTCAGCCAGTTCTGGAACCAGCCCATGTCGACCAACTCACCCGCCGTGAACTGGTCGAGCGCCTTGGACTCGTTCGCGGACTTGTAGTGGTCGCGCGTCTCCAGCCGGAAGGCGGCGTGCTCGAAGCTGCGGAAGAGCTGGCTGAATTCTGGGCCGGGTGTGATCATGCGGCTCAGTGCTGGCCCTCCTGCTCCAGGTAGCGGAGGGCGTACATCTTGAGCACGTCTTCCGGGATCTCGATCAGGGTCTCGTGGTCGGCCACGTCTCCGACGTCCGCGAGCGCCTGGGGGTCCGTGACCTTCCAGCCCTGCGCGATGTAGGTCACGCGGTCGGTGCGGTCTGTTGCGAACAGGGTGGGGGACTGCCCTTCCTGGGACTCCGGGTCCTTGCCGAGGAACTGTGCGTGCATGATGCCCTCCGATGCGAGAAACTTGGCGAACCGTTCTCAGCCATGGTGACGGGCAGAGATGAGGGCGTCAAGCGTGGCCGGTCACCGTCACCGAGCCAGGACAGCACCTGCACAAGCAGGGACCGGCCGGTGCCCTTGGGTATCGGCTGAGCCTATTGAAGGGACTTGGCGTGTCAGTGGAGCTGAGTAAGCTGTGTGGAACTGTTGACATAAGAGCGGTGCCTATCAAAATAGAAAGGAGGTCCAGCAGGGTCATTATGGAAAGAAGATATTAAGTACGAATGCGATCAAGAGAAATCAGGAGGAAGTTTTGAGTCCCAGACTGGGAGGCGAGGCCGACAAATTTGGAAATCGCTATGAAGGGGCCTGGACTGTACGGCACCTGCTTTACGTCCTTGCCGGCAAGGCGGAGTCAGTTACGGTAGAGGATTTTGGCGACCTGGCTCAGGGCGTTGAATTCACCTATCGACGCCGTGATGCCATCGAGGTTCACCAGCTTAAGCGCCAGAATGGCAACGCCGATAGTTGGACAGTTAAATCTCTCCAGGATAAGGGAATCTGGGACAACGTTCGGCACCATGTCGAAGCCGGTAGAGAGTTCCACTTCATCTCAATCCTGCCTGCGGTGACACTCCAGAGGCTCGCCGATCGCGCGAGGCGCGCCGACAGTGCCACCGCCCTTGTTAATGATTGGCTCACGAACAAGGGACTTCGCGACGCATTCGACGATCTCTGCTCACCGGCCGTGCTCGGGGCTGCGGAGGTTTCATGGAGAACACTACGAGGGTTCTGGGTTGACTGGCCGAGTGAGCGTGACATTGTCGAAGTAAACTCGACCCTTGCAGAGATGCAATTGAAGGGTTCGACGGGCGCTCTTGCGGCGGTGGGCCTAGGCGATCTTGTAGTTCACAATCTAGGAGTCTGCCTCGACGCCCCTAAGATAGAATCCGAGTTGGGCAAATACGGACTGCATCAAACTGAGGCACGCCGAGGAAGCGCCATCGCCAAGCAGGTCAAGTCGGCCACCGACGGATGGGCCGCCAGTATCGGACGTGAACTCCTCCAGCCGACAATAGTCAGTCCTGAGGCGGATAAACTCGTCGATTTGCTCGATGGCGCGGATAGCTTGTTGCTGTTGATGGGGGCGGCGGGCGGCGGCAAGACTGCTGTCTTGCACCAGGTATTTCAGACGCTTGAGGCAGGCGCAACGCCGACGCTAGGCTTCCGACTTGATCGCCTCAACTCCTTCTCCACAACAACGGAACTGGGCAATAGAGTTGGCTTGGACGTATCGCCCGTTACTGCGCTTGCTACGGTGGCAGGAGATCGCAACTGTGTTCTCATCGTGGATCAAGTGGACGCAGTCAGTCTTGCGTCGGGGCGAATGCCGGATAACTTCGATTCTGTGGCGAATCTAGTACGCGAAGCCTCGGCGTTTCCGAATATGCGGGTTATTCTTGCGTGCCGCAAGTTCGATGTTGAAAACGACTACCGCATACGAGAACTTGTCAGCGACAAGCGTTGCGCTCGCGTCGAGGTCGCAGACCTATTAGATGTTCAAGTGCAAGAAGCCGTCACGGCCAGCCGACTTTGGTACGGAGATCTGGATAACCGTGTACGAGTACACGGCTTGGGCTCAAACGGTCGTAGCGACAGGCAATTATTGTAGCAGATTTTGGTCTGCTAAGGTACCCCCTTTCCGGGGGATCTTCTGGGGGAATGATTGATGAGTGGAGCTGAGCCGTTGTGTGCCCAGGAACGGGAGACGATCTCCCGGGAGCTGAGTCGGGGAAACTCGGCGCGTTGCATCGGGAAACTGCTCGGGCGGCACCATAGCACAATCGTAAGAGAGATCGAACGTAATGGCGGTGCCGCCGATTATCGGGGCCTTGGGCTCAACCGGTCATAGCGACACCCAGAACCCCGGCTTGACCTGGGGCGGGTGCCCGTACGCTGGTCGGCGGATCGGGGCAGGTGTCCACCTGCCCCTGAGCAGGCCCGATGGGCGCCCGCGAGGAACCCAGGTCAAGCCGGGCTCTGGGTGTCGCGTTCACCACTTGAAACCGCCGCTTCGGGACGAAGAGGTCGCAGGTTCAAATCCTGTCACCCCCCGACCACCTTCTTCGCAGGCTGCCGCGCGACACCGGGCCGAGCTGCATGACGTGCGTAACGGCTGGTCGCGCTGGAACGAGTAGTTCATTGCATATGCCATCCGCTGGATGACCAGCCTTGGTGTCCGTCACTTGACAACAGCGCGATAGGTGAGGGGTCATGACCACGTCGATTAATCTGGTTTACCGGTTGCTCTGCCCGAGCGCTCTTGCACTTGCGCTCGTTCTTTCCATCTGTGTCACCGCTGGGGAAGCAGCAGCGAGCACCGCGGAGCCCGGGCCTGGGTGGATTAGCCCTCAAAGCGGCACCACCGTGCCGTACATGAACGACCTCGTCTTCGAGGTCACCCCAGTACCCAACGCCGACCAGTACCTCTTCGGGTTCGACGTAAATGGCCAACCTGCCTGGGAGAATTACGCCGATGAGCGGCAGCTTAGCGGTACGAGGTACGTCCTCAAGATGGGCAGCGACGGCCATAGCGCACTTGGTCGGAACACAAGTGGACAGACGATCTGGCAGGTGCACGTTGGGACGAGAGCTTACATCCGTGACAGCTCCGGTGGTTACCACTGGAGCGAGCAGTCGGACCTCAACATCACACTCGACGCGGGGAGTGGCGGAAACAGCAACCAGAATTCGGCAGCACCAGCGCCACCTTCAAATGTTACCAACTCATTCTGCTTCGGTCCGTCCCTGAATCTCATCTGGGAGGACGGTTCCGATTCGGATAGCTTCAGGGTCTACAAGAACAGTGAACGGGTTGAGCTGACCCCTGGGGACGGAAAGTTGCGTACCTCGGGATCTTCATATGTCTATGAGGTTCCCGGGCCAATTCAGCATGCGACCCTGGGTGTCAGCGCGGTGCGGGGAGGGGTTGAGAGTGAAATCGCCCGTCCGCGTCAGGCTACCTTTACATGCTAACGGAGCCCGGCCAGAAGCCGTCCAATGGAATTCGTGAACGATGAGAGTTGGACGGCGCTCAGCAACTACGAGGCAAGGCATATTCAGCGATCTTGATCGGAGGAGCATCTCCGCAGCTCAACCGTGGTCTCACAAGATCCACATGATCCTCCTGAGTAACCCTCTACGACTGGTTGCTCCGCAATCGGCCCGACGTTGGGATCGACTGGGACACTGACACGCTGATGTACGGCGACGGGGGAGCGGTGTTGCAGACCCCGTCTGCGGGGAGGGCTTCACGCCCGCGATGCGGGAGTTCCTGAGCGACTAACTGAGCGACAACCACCGCGGCGACCCGCGGATCGGTGCGGACAGTCGCGGACGGTCTACCTGCATGGATGACCCACGGGGGAGTGGTAGACACGCCCGAGCGAGTGCCTGGCAGTCAAGGGTCAGGGGTTCGAATCCCCTCAGCTCCACCCACTCTGACCAGCGGAAACACTCCGCTGGGACGATCTCCACCGATGGCCATGGGTGCGGATGTGGGGCGAACCGCCCTACTCTGGCCCCATGGGACGACGACGGGCCCGCGATCGCGGGGAGATCGAGGAGCTACCGAGCGGTTCCCTGCGCGTCACGGTGTACGCGGGCGTCGACCCGCTGACGAAACGACGGCACCGTCTCCGCGAGGTCATCGCCGCCGGGCCGACGGCCGCCGCCGAAGCACCGAAGGCGTTGCGCCGGCTGCTCGTCCAGGTCGACGAGCAGCGCAGCCCCAGAACGGCGGCCACCGTCGAGCAGCTGCTCGATCGTCATTTCGAGCTGCTCGAAGTCGAGCCCAGCACGCTCGCCACCTACCGCAGCCTCGCCACGACCCACATCGTCCCGCTGCTCGGGAAGGAGAAGGTCGGCGCGCTCCGCGCTGCGGTGTTCGACTCGTTCTACGCCGAGCTACGGCGATGCTGAGCGCATTGCGACCGCCGCCCCTACACCGAGCATCGGACAAACAGGGCACACGAGTGCGATGACTGCTGCCGACCGCACGCCTGCCGTCCGCTCGCGAAGTCGACGATCCGGCAGATTCACGTCATTCTCAGCGGTGCGTTGAAGCGGGCCGTGCGCTGGCGTTGGCTGTCGACGAATCCGATCGAGCACGCGGAGGCGCAGCAGCAGCCCGCCTCGAACCCGCAGCCGCCGAGCGCCGAGGAAGCGGCGCGGATCCTCAACGAGGCCTGGGCAGACCCGGACTGGGCCGTGCTCGTGTGGCTGACGATGGTGACCGGCTTCCAGAGGGGTGAGCTATGCGCGCTCCGTTGGCGTCACCTCGATCTCGTCAGCGGGGTGCTGGCGGTGGAGCGGAGCATCGCCCAGTTGAACGGTCGGACCTGGGAGAAAGACACGAAGACCCACCAGAACCGGCGAATCGCACTTGACCCCGAGACGATCGCTCTCCTGACCGGCCACCGCCAGCTCTGCATGGACCGCGCCGCAGCCGTCGGGGTCGATCTCGCCCTCGACGCGTTCATGTTCTCCCCGGCCGTTGACGGCTCGGCACACTTCACGCCGAGTTCGGTGAGCCAGCGCTACTCGCGGCTCGCGAAGCGGCTTGGCATCAAGACGACCATGTTGAGTCGGCCCGGGGCGCGGTTCCGGTGTTTCCACCGGTCCGTTTCCCCGGGCCGCTCGCCGAACCCGTCGTGCCGATCTCTCGGCAACGGGCTCTCCACGGTGTCTGCCGTCAGGCGTGGTTC
>JBOHEO010000162.1:0-12802 GCA_050701055.1 Pseudonocardia sp.
GTCCAGGACCGTGGCCATCACCCCACCTCGCAGATCATGCCGGGAGCGATGGGATCCGGGGCCCAGCACGGCACGGACAGGTCGGTGAGGATCGTCGCGAGCTGGCCCGCCTGCGCGTCGAGCACCGCCCGCACGGGCTCGCCCGCGAGGCAGATCTGCTGGAAGCAGTTCTTGAACACCTGGGTCACCTCGCCTTCCTTCTTCTCGAGCCCGACGGGTGGCAGCGCCGGCAGGGCGTCGGGTGCCCGCTGCTGGGCGCGCACCGCTGCTGCCTCCAGCGCGATTCCCGCAGGCAGGTCAATCGGCAGCTCGATCTGGATCACCGGGAAGAAGGCGTTCTCGCGCAGGGTCGCGATCTGCATGCCGGCTCCGGCGATGCCGCGGACGGCCTGCTCGGCCTTGGCCCGCTCCACACCGCCGCGGGGAAGCCCCACCCCGGCGACGATCAGCATGTAGCCCAGACCCTTCGGGCCGCGCGGGGCGGGCACCATCAGCCAGTCGCCGGGATTGCCCGCCGTCGCGCCGATCAGCCGGGCCACGTGATCCCAGGCGACGAGCACCTCGCCCCGGGCCAGCGGTTCCTGCATGAAGTCGAAGTTCGTCGACGCCGGGGCGGTGGCCGACCACAGGTCCCGCATGTACTCCCACGCGGTCACCGCGTCCTCGGAGCGGAACGTGGTGATCTGGCCACCGGTGAAGCTCGGGAGCAGGAACCCCTGGTAGAAGCGGTGGTGCAGGCCCTTGGGGCCGGCCGGGAAGCCGAACACCGGGCGTCCGTTCGCGTCCCGCGCGGCCTGCGCCCAGCGCAGATAGCCCGCGTAGTCGAGGTTCGCCGCGTCGACCCCGGGCGGCAGCCACTCGAGCGCCTTCTTGTTCACGGCGATGACGTAGGTGGCCTGCATCCACGGGACGTACTTGGCCGTGGGGCCGCCGAGGCGGGTGAGCTCCAGGACCTGCTCGGAGTAGCCCACGCCCGCCAGGTCGGCGAGCAGGTCGTCGACGTCGTCGAGCTGGTCGGCGAGCGGGGCCAGGTCGCCGTGCAGGCCACCGATCATGCCGATCTGCACCTGACCCGCCTCGGCCTGGGACTGGATCGTGGAGGTGAACACGCCCGGGTCGACCGGGTTGTACGCCACCGGCACGGCGAGCTCCTGGCGGAGCACCGACTCGAACCGCTGCCGCTCCTCGACCGGTGAGAACTGCGTGGAGAGGAAGCCGACGGTGCCGGCGTCGGCGGCACCGCTCGTGTCGAACCCGCCGCACGCGCTCAGCAGCGGGGTCGCGAGTGCCGCGCCGAGGACGGTGCGGCGGGAGACGACGGGCCTGGTGGTGTCCTGCTGTGCTCGCATGGGCTACTCCCGTCGGTGCCGCTGCTGCTCCTGCTCACTGAGCTCTCTCAGCAAGATCCGGCGCCCAGCGAGGTATGCGGAGCGCAGGGTGAATCGGCGACGCCGGCCACGTCCCCCGGCCGCGACCCGCCGGGAGATCGCCAGGCCCCACGAGCCGTGGAGCCCCCACTGGACGAGGTCCACTCACAGATCAGCTTCATCGCGCGGGGCTCCACATGATCGCCTATCCTGCCATGCTCGACGCCCCCACGAAACTGGTTACGTTCCTGGCCGAGCCGCCGGCCGTCACGACGGCGTGTGCGTGCAGCGCCCGCATCTCGTCGGCGTGGTAGCCGTCCCCGCGGCGATGTAGTCAGCGTGCAGTGCGACGGGCGAACAACCGGCGGTTGACCAGCTCGACGTCGAAGACAGTCGGGTCGAACGCGGAGGCGTGGTCCAGGCCGAGCCACTCCACCATCTCGTCGTGCTCCGCGTCGGCCGGGTCGGCGAGAACCTCTCGGAGATGCTCGTAGCCCGGCGGGCCGCCGCAGTCCTCAGGTGGGCAGGCGCCCTCGCCGCCGATGCATCGGGGGTAGCGTCCACCCGGCTCGGCCACCCCGATCGTCTCGACGACGATGGCGTGCTCCCAGTCGTCGCCGAAGTCGTAGGTGTACCGGATCCGGCCGCCGTCGAGATCGCCGAGCCGCACCGAGCGCTCGTCGATGAACCCGAGCGAGGGGTCCGGGTGGCCGTAGGTGCGCGTGCTGTCGGCGAAGCTGTGCAGGTGGTGGTCCTGCCAGCCCATCACTGTCTGGATCACGTCGTGGAGCTCGTGCAGCGGCATCGCGGTCGGGATCAGCAGCCGCCGCCACACCGGAGGATCGGTGACCTCGGTCAGGGTGACGGTGATCTGGTGGACGGGCTCGCCGGGCGCGGGCTCGCCCCGCAGGTGACGGGACTCGCTCCGGCCGAGTGCGGTCAGCTCGACCTGGTCCTCGGCCTGCCTCACCGCGCCCAGCTGGGTCAGTACCGTGAGCGTGCGCCACACGTCGCGGTCGTTGACCTTCCGGGCCGTGGCCAGTTGGATCTCGGTGGCGCCATCGAGCAGGTAGCGCGCGGTCACGGTGTCCCACGCGAGCTCGCACAGCTCGTCGAAGCCGACCGCGCCGTCACGGCCGTACAGCGCGGACAGCAGCGCGTCGACGCCGGCGGTGAACTCCGGGCGCATGAACGACTCACCCCACCCGGTGGGCAGGAACGCGGGGCTGATCCGCCCGAACGCCTCGAACAGGGCCGTCCACAGCTGCGCCGGGCTGTCGAGCAACCGGGCGGCCTTCTTGACCGGCATCAGCCGACCGTGGACGATCCGTACCAGCCGCGCGGCCTTGGCCCACTCCACGATCAGGCTCAGTCCCAGTAGCTCCACACTGGACTTGGTCTTGAACACCCGGCCGCCGACCTCGGGATCGAGCTCGTCCGCGGTGCCCAACCGGGCGATGAGGACCCGGGCGTCGGCCAGGGTGACCGCGCCGGTCTGGGTGAGCTTGCGGCCGTCCCCGACCCATCTGACGAAGTCGGCAACCTGCCCGACCAGCGCGGACTCCGCGGTGGCGGCCACATCGACCTGTGCGGGTTTCGTCATTCGCATCTTCCTGATAAGTCTCGGGCGCTGGACGACGCTACCGTTAACGCTGCCGCACCTGCCGGCCGGCCTCCGGCTCGAGCGCGCCCCGGTCGATGCCGGGGGAGAGGAAGCCCGCAATCTGTTCGACTGATGGAGCCGCTGCGAGCAGGTCGAGCAGGGCATGGCATCGATCCCGCCCGACTGCGACGGGCAGGGTGAGCATGCATGGGGAGCTGTCGTCGTGCAGGAGCCGGCCGCAGAACAGCTGGTGTTGCGTGACGCAGGTGGAGAACAGCCGGTCGGCGAGGTCGAACGGCTCACCGCCGGGTAGGGCGCGCAGCGTGACACCGGCGCCGCGCCGGACCTCGACAATCTCGTAGAGCGTGACCGGGACGGTGCGCCAGCGATCGATGAGGTCGCGCTCGTCGGGACGCAGCCACTGCCCGCGGGCCGCGAGGAACCGATCGACCAGGCCGCCGGGGAAGATCGTGAGATCGAGACAGAACATCAGATGTGCGGGATCCGTGGTGTCTCCGGCCAATCGCCGGACGATCTCGACGCCGGGGGCACGCTCACCGTAGTTGCCCAGCAGCGCGTAGAGGAGTTGGGCTCGGGAGCCCAGCGACGGTACGGCACCGCGTCGACAGCACACCTTGAACTTGCGGCCCGACCCGCACGGGCAGGGGCTGTTGCGCGGGATGTCACTCATGTCGGTGGCGGCCAGGACCTCCGCCACGCCGGGTTGCAGCGAGTGGGGGGACCCGGTCCGGCGAAGGTGCCCGTCGGCGGTGAGGTAGTCCCCGCGGGCGGCCGCATAACCGGCGGCGTCGCGCAGGGCAGGTGCGAGGTCGGGGCGAAGGTCGAGCACCTGGTCGATCAGGTGCCTGGCCGTCTCGGAGTCACCTGCTCCCTCGGCGGCGCGGGCGGCGACGAACGTGGCGGCGGCCCGGGCGTGGGTTCCTCGGGCCCGCGACCGCAGCGCCGCGACGAGCGGATTGAGGTCGCCGCCCCGCGCGGTGTGGCATTCGACCTGGCCGGCCACGAAATCCAGCGCCTCATCGGGAGCCGCCGCCAGCATGTCGAGGAGGAATCTGACCTGTTCCTCGTCCGGTGGCCCCTCTTCGGTGAGCATCCGGGCCATGGTCGCGCCGTCCATGAGCACGTCGACCTCGGCCACGGCCAGCCGATTGTTATCGATCACATTTTCTCCGTTGTGCGTTGGCGAAGGTACCGCTGCCCCACGTGAGCTCAACGAGCGCGGGTTCGTCAGCCTGGCGTGGCCCGGTGGTTGTCCCGCCGAGCGATGATCTGCGCCCGGCGGGCAGAGGAGAGGTAGTCCGGTGAGCCCAGGTTCATCGTGCCGTACTGCGGGGAGACGCCCACGGCGCGCAGCAGCGGCTCGCTGCGCTGCGAGACGCTGCTCTGGCCGATGTCGAACTGGCGTGCGAGGTCCTTGACCCGCAGGCCGCCGGTGTCGAAGAGCGAGTTGGCCTTGCCGATCACCCAGCAGACGGCCGCGGCGGCGGTGGTCGTTCGGCCGCGGCGACGGAAGATCTCGGGGTCGCCCGCGGCGGCGGCGGCGAGGAAGCGGCGACACGCCGTCCGGTACTCCACCGGGTCGATGCGCACGGCGCCTGCGTCGCCCGCGTCGAGGAGCTCGGCGCAGCCCCGGTCGATGAGCTCGAGCACCTCGCGGACCCGGTCGTGGATGTCGGCCGGGATCGCGTCCCAGGCGAACGGCTCGTCGGGTAACGGGGTCGTGTCGAGCTGGTCGAGGGCCGCACCGCCGCCGACGGCGCGGCGGAGGATGTCCAGCATGAGGTCGTGGTACTCGACCGGTTCGTCGTCGCCCCACGGCTGGTCCGGGTGCAGCACACCCATCGCGGCCAACAGGGCGGCGGGACCCTGTGGGCGTGGCGACCGGATGAGCCGCTGGTACTGCGGCTCGTACTTATCCACCGCGTCGAGCGTCTGCGCCGTCAGGTCCGCACCGATGCCGCGCTCGTGATGGCAGAACCGGATGAACGCCCGCAGCAGGCCGGGCGCCTTGGCCAGGAACGACGCCTCGTGGACGATCTTGCGGGGGATCCAGTCGACCAGCAGGATCTCCACCGTCACCGGGCTCCAGCGCAGCGGGTCACCGGGGCCGTAGTCGGTGCCGAACCACAGCAGCGACTCGAGCAGCCCGCGGTGGTCGTCGTCGTCGAAACCGCCGCCGAACGACGAGCCGAAGAAGCGCTCGGTCAGCGCCGCCAACGCGTCGGCAGCCCATTCCGGGCGCTGGTACCCGGTGCCGCCTCCGGGGAGCAAGGTCGCCACCCACTCGATGAGGGGACGGCAGGCCGGCCACGTGTCGGTCTCGCAGGGCGGGAACGTGATCTCACCACGCTTGATCGCCTCGATGATCCGGGTGCGGGCGTCGGCCGGGTGGAGGTCGCGGGCCTCGGTGTCCGGGTCGCCGGCCGCGGTCAGCATCAGGTCGACCACGTCGCCGACCGCCGCGGGAACGACGAATGCATCCTTGACCAGCGTGCCCATGTTGTGATCGATGTAGACCACGGCGGTGAGCTCGTGCCCATCCGGCAGGCGCACGCCGACCATGACGTTGTCGCCGTCGCCGAGCACGTGGACGACCTCGACGACCCGCTCGGCGAGCTCGGCGTGCCGCAGGTCGGCGAGCCAGCGGGGCAGGGGGCGGGCCCGCTCGGTGATCTCGCGGTGGGCGCGGCGGCGCAGCATCTCATCGCCGCAGAACACGGCGATGACCGCCAGCAGCGCGGAGGTCTCGGGCAGGTCGACGTCCAGGAAGGTCTGGACGATCTCCTCACGAGATGGGACGTCGGGGTTCGGCTCCGGTTCGAACGGGCTACGGCGTCGCGGGTCGAGCGCGGCCAGCAGGGAGCTGACCAGCTCCAGCAGCGCGAGCGGGTGGTCGTCGGCGAGGGCGACGGCCACGTTGTGCATCAGGCCAGGCTCGTCGGCAGGTGGTCGGCGATCCGCAGGGGTGCGTCTGCCCCGCCTCGTCGTGGCGGGGCGTCGAGACTTCTGGCGGCGCGCTCGCTTGGACACACCGCCACGATAGTCCCGCTGTCGGGCGGCCCGGTACGCCCGGTTCGGTCGGGCCCGACACAGCGCTGTGGGCGTTGCCGCGCTGTTGGGTAGGTTGCCGCGGCGGTGTCGGTGTCGGCGGCTACCGTCACCCCGGCGGGAGACACCCGCCAGCACTTCGCACGGGGAGCGCCGCATGCGGCTTGTAGTCGTGGAGGGCATCGACCCGGCCGGTATCGCGCGCGCGGTCGCCACCGGCACCTACGAGAAGGGTCTGCGGTACGCGCAGCAGCGCGCGGTCGTGCACATGACGTGGGACGCCGCGACGAACATGCTGCAGGCTGTGGTGCGGGGAACAGCCGGTCACCGGTACACGACGGCGGTTCACTTCACGTCCCGCAACGATTCGGATCTGGGGTACTCGTGGGGCGAGTGCAGCTGCCCGGTCGGGTTCGACTGCAGCACGCCGTTGCCGTGGCGCTCACCGCCACCGGCGCGACGGGTCCCGGGAAGGGGACGAGCCCGCCCGTAGCGACCTGGGAGCAGTGACGAGTTCTCCCCGCGCATGCGGAGCCGGGCAGCGGTCGTCTCGTCCGACGGGTCGTTCACCCCGCCGACGATCTCGGAGCCCACGCTGGTGCTGCGGGCGTCCTACGGTGCGGGCCACGATCTCGGCGTCAGCTGGGAGTGGGCCGTGCTGGATTCGCTCGACGTCCCGCTCGACCGGTTCGGGCTGCGCGGCGGCGACCCGGGGCAGGGCCTCGTGCCGCACGCCGACCTGGGTGGCCTGGACACGATGCGGTTCACCACCGAAGTGCTGCCGTTGCTGGCCGGCGTACCCGGGGTCGCCGTCGAGGTGAGCGGCCGGCCGGCGTCCTATCGGGAGGCGGGTGATTCGCTGCGCATCGGTGTGTCGACCGATGCGGTGACGGGCGAGACGGACTGGTTCGATCTCGGGGTGCTGGGCGGGGCGCAGACAGACTTCGCGGTCAACTGGTCGCGGGTCTCCGACGAGCCGAGATCGGCCCTGATCAGCCGGCCGGCGCCTCGACAGATCATCCGGGGCCCAGTGCGATGAACGACCAGCCGGTCGCCATGGCCACGGGGTCGGCCTGAGTGTCAGCACGGGCCCGGCACAGGGCTTCGGCCATGCTGGCGCCGCCGCGCAGCCGACGGTGCAGCGCCATCATCAGTGGGACTGCTCCGTCATCGTTGACCGGCCCGACACTGGCGACGATGGCGGATGTGCCACGCGGCATCAGCGAACACGCCAGCCCGAGGAGCTCATCGGCCCCCGCCGACCCGACCAGTGCGGAGTCGCAGCTTGACAGCACGACCCGCCTCGGCGCCCGATGGAGCCGTTCCAGGTCGTAGACGGTGAGCGGGCCGTCGTCGACACGCAGCGCCGAGAACAGGGGGCTATCCAACCGGAACGTCCCATGCGCGGCGATGTGCGCGAGTCCGGCGCCGTCGAGAACATCGAGCACGCGGGTGGCCGTCGCGGTGCCGTTCTCGAGCACGATCGGACCGTTGTACAAGGCCGACAGGAGGGGCACCTCCGCACCCCCGGACCGCAGTCCGGGGCCGCGTACCAGTACGACAGAACCGTTGCCCGTCCGGTCGGCGCGGCGCGCCCGTTGCCAGGCCGTCGCTGAGGGAGCCACGCTGACTGGACGTCCGTACAGATCCGGCAGCAGGGCCCACGGCACGGCATGCAAGTTTCCGGGCGGCACGATGACCACGTCACCCTCGCCGAGGTGACCTCGGGCACCGCCGAGCAGCGTCTCGTTGAGCCGCTCGCCGATCCGGGTCAGCGTCGCCACGATCTCGTCCGGGGTCGCCGTCGACACCCCGTGAGCCAGCCGGGTCAGCCAGAACCTGGCGATCTCCACCTTACGAACGACCTCGCCCGACCGGCCCGCCGGGAAGCGACGGACCCGGCCGCCACCACAGACGAGCGCATGCAGCTCGCCGTCGACGTCGACGAACTCGACCAGGCGGTCATCGCCGAGATCGTCCAGCAGTGACCCCACGTCGAGGCCGGCCCGGCTGGGCCGGCCGGCCCGGCCGGTGCGCAGCGCGCGGGCACGCACCACACGCTCGAGCCGCAGTTGCTCACGATGCAACGCCTGAGCCGGCAGGCCGCGGGCCCGCGCCGTCGCGAGCCGGCTGACGACGTCGCGCATCGCGGACAGCTCGGCCTGCAACGACTCGTCGTCGGGCGGGCGGACGGGTGGGACGGCGAGCGCGCTCGCCCGCCAGCGCTCGCTCCAGACGAGCAGCCGCCGGGACCGGCCGAGCCGTAGCGCCTGCCGCTGGCCGAGCTGCGCGAGCTCGGCCCCGTGCGCCGTGGCCTGGGCCTGCAGCTCGGAGGATCCCAGCACACTGCGGTATTCGTCCAGAACGTCAAGGCCGCGCCCGCAGGCGTGCCACATCCGCCGGGCATCGCCCGCGGCCTCGGCCCGCAGGGCCTCGGCCAGCCAGCCCACCGCGCGCTCGAGCGCCGCGCCGCGGGTACGGCCCCGCGCCGCCGCGGCCAGGTGATCCTCGGCGACGCCGGCTCGGCCGAGGGCCAGTGCGGCCCGACCGGCGAGCAGGCGCGCCGTCGCGGTCTCGGGCGAGGAGAGGGCCGCGAGGTCGGTGACACACCGCTCGGCGTCCCGCAGCAGGAGAGCCGTCATGGGGCCGCCCGTGAACCCGGCCTGGAACTCGACCAGCCGGGCATGGGCGCGCCACCAGCTCCGTCGTTGCCGCGCGAACAGGCGCGCGGCCTGCCGGGCGTGCACGAGCGCCGGACCGGGCCGGCCGGCGGCGAGCGCGCAGGTGGCCACGGTCAGCAGCAGCTCGGCCCGCTTGGTGGGCTGACCGCCGACCCGCTCCAGCCTGGTCACGGCGGTCTCCGCCTCCTGCTGCGCCTCGCCGGGCAGCCCGGCCGCACGCAGTGCCGCGCAGCGGTTGATACTGAGATCCGAGTCCGAGATCCCGAGCTTGTCGAACCGCTCGGCAGCCTCGTCGAACGCGGTCAGGGCCGCGGGCAGGTCACCCATACGCAGGGCCAGCACGCCGCGATGCACGACGGCGTCCGCGGATTCCAGTTCCTGCCCGGTCGCGGCGAACAGCTCCCCGGCCCTGGCCAGATCCGCGGCGGCGCGGCGGGTGGATCCGACCGCGAGATGGGTGAACGCGCGTTCGGTCAGGGCCCGAGCCACCCAGATCGGCTCGTTGGCCTCGCCCAACACCGCGACGGCCCGGTTGAGCTCGCGCATCGCCTCCAGGTGGTGGCCGAGAATCAGCAGCGCCCCGCCGCGCAGGAACATGATCCGACCGCGCTGCCGGCCGATGGCCTGGCCGGCCGCTGTGTCCAGAGCGGCGCGACCGGCGTTCGTGCGGCCTCCGAAGATGAGGGCGACGCCAAGGGTCGCGAGCACGTCGGCCTCCCGCTCGGTCGACCTCGACGCACGGGCCAGCCTGCGGGCGATCCGCAGTTCGGCGACGGCCTTGTCGATGTCCCCGAACTCGCGCAGCACGATGCCGATCGCCTGGCGCGCGATGGAGGCCTCCCACGGTTGCGGGGCGTGCGCTAGGACGGCGCGGGCCTGCTCCATCGCCTCCTTCGGCCGTGACAGCGACAGCGGGAGCAGATCCAGCGGATCTCCCGACGTGCGGTTCGCGCCAGCTGTCTTCACGACCAGAGACGTAGCGCCCGTACGCCCCCGCCGCAAGGATGTATCAGGGACAGCCGGACGGGTCTCGACGTCACGAGCATGAACCGTACATCACCCCGGGAGTCTCGATGGATGCCGTGTTCGACGCCCAGTTCCGCAACATGAGAGTCGCTTTGGCCGCACAGGGCGTCGATGTGGAGATCGCCTACACCGCCAGCGGCGAGGTCGACTACGTCTACGAAGTCGATCGCATCCTCATCCTGGATCAGGACGACAACATCGTGGACCAGGACGGCAACGTCAGCCGCGTCCTCAACTACCTGAGCATCCCCGAACGCATCGGGTCGGACGAGATCCGGAGAGCAGGCGGGATCGTCGAGCTGTCCATCGCCGGGCTGCCCGGCGGGGCCCTGACCGTGCCGGAGGCGCTGGACCTGATCGACAGCAGGGAGCGGGAGCGAACCGGCACCGACGGACCCCGCGCGGGTGAGCTGCCCCTGGCCTCGCCGAACCACCTCATGTACATCACCCGGCTATGCCCGGCCGGCGAGCCGGAGGTGCCGTCCGGCGACCCACAGCTGCCCTGGCCGCCGCCGCGACCGGGCGGCGGCCAGGGCGGTGGCGCCGGCGTGCTGATCGGGGTGGCCGACACCGGGCTGCTGCAGAACCTGGACACCGTCAACCAGTACCCGTGGCTGAGCGGGGTCACCGGTGAGCCGGACCTGCTGCCGGCGCTCACGGGGAACGGTGAGCAGCGGATCCCGGAGTTCGTCGGGCACGGCACGTTCATCGCCGGCGTCGCCCGCAGCGTGGCGCCCGGCGCCGGGGTCCACGTCGCCGACCATTTGACGCTGTCCGGCGGCGTGCTGGAGACGGCGTTTCGTGACAAGCTGATCGAGCTACTGGCCCGGTCACCGGCCCCGGGCGTCCTCAGCCTCTCCGCCGGCACCTACACCCGCAGAAACCAGCCCTCCGTGGTCTTCCAGCGGTTCTTCGAGGATCACCTGGACGGCACCGGCGTCAAGCTGGTCGCCGCCGCCGGGAACGACGGGACCAGCCGCGAATTCTGGCCCGCGGCCTTCCCGTGGGCCATGGGGGTCGGCGCCCTCGGCCCGGACGAGCAGCACCGGGCCTGGTTCAGCAACTTCGGGTCGTGGGTGAACGTCTACGCGCTGGGCGAGGGCATGGTCAACGCTTACGCCACGGGTGTCTACACCTACCAGGAGCCGCCGAAGCGGCCGGCGAAGCAGGCGTTCACCGGGATGGCCCGCTGGGACGGCACGTCGTACTCGACGCCGCTGGTCGTCGGCCTGATCGCCGCCCGGATGTCCCGGGAAGGTGAGTCGGCGGTGGTCGCGACCGACGCGGTGCTCGCCGTCGCGGACAACCAGCGGATCCCCGGGCTCGGCCCGGCCCTGCGGGCGACGGACACGCCGTAGCCGAACGGGCGCGGTCGCCGAACGGGCGGCCGCGCCGTGCGGTCCGGTCAGAGCACCAACTAGATCGACATCCAGCTCGTCGTCACCGCGGTGCCGTCATCGGCCCGCAGCCGGATCCGCACCGCGCCCGCCGGCACGTCCTCGACGACGAACCAGCCGTCGGGGTCGATCGACGCGCTGCGCCGGTCGGTGGCCGTCTCCACCTCGACCTCCCCGGCCGCGCCCGACACGTGGCCCCGCAGCGACAGCCGACCGGCAACCTCGTCGAGCTGCAGTTCCACGGAGACGGTGGCGGTCTGGAAGGACAGCAGCCGCAACCGGTGGTCCTCACCGCGAACCGGCGTGCCAGCCGCGGATTCGGAGTCGTTCAGCAGCTGCGCCAGCTCGTGGTCGAGCAGGCGGGTCGACAGCGCCGCACGGGCGCTCAGCTCGACCAGCTCGGGTGGATCGTCGATCACCGCGGCGATGGCCCGTAGCCGCTCGAGGAGCTCGTCGTCGTCGTCGATCATGGCCGTGCTCCCCGGTTGTCCGGATCGCTCAGCACCCCGTCCGCCAGCGCCACCCGCTGGAGCTGCCGCAAGCAGCGTTGCCGGGTCGGTCCGATGCTTCCGATCGGTACGTCGAGGGCCGCGGACACATCGGCGTATGAGGGCGGCGGGGAGGCCATGAGCACCCTGAGCAGTCGCTGGCACCGCTCGTTGAGCATGCCGAACGCCCTCCACAGCGCCGCGTCCCGCTCGTTGTCGAGCAGGTCGGCGTCCAGCGGCCGCCCCCCGCTGGGCGTGTCGTCGAGCCACTCCGGCACGGTCGACGGCGCCTCCCGCCTGGCGCTGCGCAGGATGCGGAGGCACTCCCGCCGCATGGTCGTGCCGAGCCAGCCGCCGAGCCGCTCGGGCTCGGCGATCCGGTCCAGGTTGTCCACCAGCCGCAACCAGGTGGTCTGCACGGCGTCGGCGGCGGCGGAGTCGTCCAGCCTGAACCCGCGCGCGATCGACCACAGCAGCCTGTTGAAGCGCGTCACGAGGGTGTCCCAGGCTTCCTGATCATTGCGGGCGGCTGCGGCCAGTAACCCGGCGATGTCGTCCTCGCTCACCACGTCACCTCTCGTCGGGCCTCGCCGGCAGGTCGCCGATTCTGCCAGTGCAGCGGGCCGGGTGCGAACACAGCTCAGTAGTGCCGTTTCCGTCATCGTTACCAGAGCGTCGACCGGCCGCACTGATACCGCTCGTGCGATGGAATCCCCAGATCATGGCGGGGCCGGTCTGTTCCGAAGCAGCGCCGGTGACGGCCGCCTGCGGAAGCTCCAGCCGGACGGGCTGCGCGCCGACACCGTCCGGAACTTGTCCACAGGTCTCGCCACCGACGATTGTGGCCCGGACGGGGAGCCGCTGATGGCCGAGCGGAGTTTGTCGATGCTCAGTGGAGTGTGTGCAGTTCGAGGCGCACGGGGAACGGAACCTCGGTGCTGAAGGCACCTCGTGCGGGGGCCGCGTTCGCGTAGCCGAACTCTCCGGCGAGGTGGCAGGCCGTGAGGCTCGGGCCGTCGAGGAGATCGATCATCCAATAGTGGCCGATGCCGGCGTCGGCATACTCGCCGTGTTTGATCACCGAGTCGGTGCGCTTCGTCCCGGTGGAGTGGATCTCGACGGCGAGCACGGTGTCAGCGGCGCGCAGCAGCCCGACCTCGTGGTGGTCACC